>NZ_JBHEEA010000014.1:0-79799 GCF_041900695.1 Bifidobacterium sp. 2450 | reverse complement strand
GGTAGTGCCCGAACTCTTGCGCACTTTGGTCTTCGCCCGTCCCTGTGGCGGTGATCAGTTCGCTGCTGGTACGGTCTCACCGAGCCTTGACATGTCGAGGTAGCGGCGCGTCGACCACTCGTCGGATGTCACGTAGCGGACCCTCGCGCAGACGAGCATCAACGCGCTGCGTCCGTCGGGGAACGAGCCGACCACGCGGGTCCTGCGCCTGATCTCGCGGTTGAGCCGTTCGATCATGTTGTTGGTGCGGATCCGACGCCTATGCTCGCGCGGGTAGTCGTCGAGCAGGTAGGTCGTGGTCTCGCCGATGCCCTCGCGCAGGCATTTGGCGGCCTCCTTGAGTTTCCTGGATTCCATGTCCCGGGCGACGGATTCGGCCTTCTCCAACGCCTTGTCGCGTGATTCCATGGAGAACACGGCCTTCAGTGCGTCGGCCGCCCAGTCGCGGTTCCCGGGGTTGACCCTGGCGAGTATGTTGCGCTCGAAATGCACCATGCACCGCTGGTAGCGGGCATCGGGCAGCAGCTCGCCCGCGGCGGCGACCAGCCCCGCGCACCGATCTCCCGTCACCAGTCTCACGCCCTTGAGGCCTCGTGCGAGCATGCCTTTGATGAATTCGCGCCAGCTTTCCGCGTCCTCCTTCATGCCCTCGGCCACCGAAAGCACCTCGCGCCGCCCGTCCATGCCGACGCCGATGGCCACCAGGATGCTCACGTTCTCCACGGACCCGCCCCAGCACCTTTTGTGCCACACGCCGTCCATGAACAGGTACGGGTAATCCTGTTCGAGGGGCCTGCCCCGCCATGCGTCGATATCCGCATAGACGCGCTTGAGCTTGTCGCTCAGGGTCTGCGAGGGCATGCGGTCGCCCCACAGGAGCCGGCTGACATCATCGACCTGGCGGGTGGAGACGCCGGCCAGGTACATGTCGATCAAGGCCTCCTCGACGCTCTCCTCACGCCGACGGTATCGTTCGATCACGGCCGACTCGAACACCGCGCCCTTGAGTTTCGGCACTTTCAGGCTCATTTTGCCGGCCTTGACGGTCAGGTCGCGCTCGTAGTGGCCGGCCCGGTACGCCTTGCGGTCCCCGCTGCGCTCGTAGCGCGCGGCGCCGGTGATCTCGTCGGCCTCGGCGTCGAGCATCGCGTTCAGGGTCTCCTCGACGCTTTTGCGGACCATCCGGTCCAGGGTGGTTTCCAACATGGCCTGGTCGACCTGTAGAATCTGCTGTGACATGGCTTCGTGCCCTCGTTTCCAATCGCGGTTTTCTAATGTCTGGCGACTGAAAATCGTACACAGGACACGGGCCATGCCCCTATCTCAAGCCCAAACCAAAGTGCGCAAAATCTCAGGCGTTATCAACACAATAGCCGGAAACGCCCCTTACGCCTGCGGAACCAACAGCTCAACGACGAACCACCACCCACGAAAGCAGCAATAGTACCATGCTTGGCGACAGAAAACCGTACACAGGACACGGGCCATACCCCTACCTCAAGCCCAAACCAAAGCGCGCAAAATCTCGGACGTTATCAGATCAGCCGGCACCAGAGACAATCAAAGGGCCACCGGCTTGCGCTCCTTAATATCAGTGCGGGGCTGACGTCATCTCGCGTCAGCCCCGCACCTGTTTATTTACCTTGATTAAGGACCGCAGTTAACGGACCATCACGAATTCATCATGACTTGTTGCGTCGGTCCTCGGCAAAAATCCGCTCCCACGTCTTCAACGAGGGAAGATCATACGCACGATACTGCGCCGACAAACGCTTCCAGTCGCGCATGAGACGGCGGGTCAGGCGATACCCTTCCAGCAGGCTCTTGCGGAAATACCGATCGTCGCGCTTCAGCCAGGCCACTGAGTTGCCGTCGGGAGATGTGACCAAGGCGGAATCGATCGCACCGGAGGACAACCATGTCCACCAATAAGAGTCTTGTGCCGTAATCGCCACGTCCGGTCTCTTGGCATTCTTGGCATTCTTATTCGAAAATGCACTGCGCACAACGGCTTTTATGGCACACATATACCGTTGCTTGGTGGTGCCGGGGTGATGCCGCGGCGAAGCGATTTCACGCCTTGCCTCGGGAAAGTCCTCAAAGCTCGGTCGCGTCTGCGCATCGACGAACTCAGCACGCAGTTTGCGTACCTCGCCAAGTTTGGTCGGGAACGAATCCACAATATACTGCGGACCTCGCAGAATGTCCCGCAACCCGGCATGGTGCAAAGCCATTGCCGAATAGATGAATCGCAAGCCCACGATGGCGTCGCCGTACAAGATCTCGAACAGTATGTTCTTCGTCGGCTCGTCCGGCTGCAACAGCAGCGCGGCAATCCACCGGTTGCGGGGGAAGAAATATTCCTCCCATGTGCGAGCCGGATCCTTGCCGTGCCAAGCCTGATGCCACACCGCCACGCCCGGCAGGCACACCGTGGGGAATCCGGCTTTCTTGGCACGCAGACCGTATTCGATGTCGTCGAACTTGATGAACACCGGCAGAGACAAGCCAATCGTCTTCAGCACCTTGACCGGAATCAGGCACATCCACCAGCCGTTGAAATCCTCGTCAATGCGCTGATGGCGTTCAGGAGAGTCACGCAGTGGTTCTGCGGCAAAGTCGTGGTTGTACCCCAGTTCAAGGGATGACGTCATCCACATGCGCTGCCAGTTGATGCGTTCACCTTGCGTGTATAGCATGGTGCGATTGTCGAGATGGAGCATACCGCCGCCCACCAGCGACGGTTTGATCGTGTAATCGGAGAACTGCACCGCACGCAGAATGGCTTCCGGCTCGCTGATCGCATCATCGTCCAACAGCAGGCAGTAATCGCTCTTCCCCGCCTCCACGGTCTCGAACATGCCGCGGGAGAAACCGCCGGAACCGCCAAGATTACGCTGCTGTGTATAGGTCAGTTGGCTTCCCAGCGCCTTGGCGACTTCAGGATAGTCCGCCTGATCGCACACATGGTCGGTACCCTGATCGGTGCAATACACCGTGTCCAGTCGTTCGCGCAACGCCGCGGCATCGCGAATGGCTTTCAGCTGGTTCAGGCAGTAGGGAGCGCGGTTGAAGGTGGCGATGGCGATAGATAACGTAGTGCGGTGCGATGCGGTACGTTGCCCAGCCGGGGTCCGCCAAACAGCATTGCGAACTTTCAGATCGCCGTCATGTCTGCTTGCCTCGGCATCGAACCAGCAGAAGCCGCCATCCATGGTGTCCAACAGCGGAATTTCCACGGAAACGGTCCGCCACTGCCTAGCGCTTTTCACCGACAAATCACCCACTGCGGTAAACAGACCACGACCATTGGAACGGTACAGCACCAAACGTCCAGTGCCGCACACCTCAGCTTCAAACCGAACGGCATTCACACGGGTCCAGCGCCGCCAATACCCGGCAGGGAACGCATTGAAAAACGTGCACAGCGAAGTACGCCCGCCTTCATGCACGTGCAGTTCGGAGCGCCCCTCCAGCTCAAAGGTCTTGTCCGTGGCACCGGTGGTTTTGCCACCGGTGCCACGGCGAATCACACGCTGCAGCGCCGACTGATTCATACCACCGATATTCGCCGGATTCATATCGATACGCGGGTCAAGCACCGCATCCGAAAGAATAGGCTGAGTCCAGTCGAGCGCGTACAAAGGCCATACCTGATCGATATCACGCGTCGGATAGACGATACGGACCACGGTCTCCCATTCAGTGTTATTGCTCATACCGTCTCCTGTCACAGTTTCCCTGTTTCACCCTTCGAAGGGATCGAATTCGGACATAACCGTCACGTTCTCTTCCCCGTTCGCCGGCGTGATACGAATATGGTCATGATTCAATAATGCGTATGGGTCTCCTTTGGCGTTGCGAATCACGAAGCTGCAGGCATTGTCGCCCGTAGCCACGGCCACCATATCCGTGAAATTCGAATCCGTGGCACTCGGCGTGCGCAACGATGTGAACAGACGGAACTCGCCACTGTTGAAGAGGGAAAGAGGCACTTGGAAACGTACCGTATGATGACCATGTCGCTTCATTTTGAACACTTTTGCGCCTGTATCATAGGTGATGCCTCCACGACGGATATCGTTCATGGAAATTGCCAAATAAAAGTCACCAGGCTCATCGTACTGATATTCAACAGCGAATTCGAATACATCATCGCTGGTAAGCATCGACGGGGATACCGCGTAGGTCCTCAACAGCGGGCATCGCTCATTCAGGCCTTCGACGTACTCGCCCTTATCGGCCATTTCCTGGGCCTTACGCTCGTTATCCTTCTTCTCCGCCTCCAGATTAAGGAGTGTGTACTGGTCCGCAACGCTCTCCTTGTCTCCGATGGCTGCGACCTCACCATCTTTGATCAGCATGGCACGAGTACAATACTTCTTTACCGACCCCATATCATGGGTGACTAGAATAACCGTTTTAGAGGGGTCTTTGCTGACTTTGCGGAAGAAGTTATCACACTTACGTTGAAATGCTTCGTCTCCCACGGCAAGTACCTCATCGAGAACAAGAATATCGCCTTGCGCCTTAATGGCCACGGAAAATGCCAGACGAACCTGCATACCGCTGGAGTAGTTCTTCAGCTTCTGGTCCATGAAGTCTCCAAGCTCCGCGAATTCGACGATGTCGTCATACATCGCGTCAATCTCTTCATGGGTGAAGCCCAGCAGGCAGCCATTCAGATAGACGTTTTCGCGCCCGGTCAGTTCCGGGTTGAAGCCCACACCAAGTTCGATGAATGGAACCAACTTCCCAGTAACGGATACACTGCCCTTATTCGGGTAATAAATCTGAGAGATGATTTTCAGCAACGTGGATTTACCGCCACCGTTACGTCCGACAATGCCGAAGAACTCACCCTGATGGACCTCAAACGAGATATCCTTAAGCACTTCCTGCTTCTTATACCCCTTGATGCCCTTGGTCCAATTGATAAATGCCTGCTTCAATCCAGTGGCCTGTTCCGTCGGCAGTTTGAAATACTTGTTGACATGGTAGGCAGAAAGCACAACAGGCGCATCGAGATAGGCCAGTTCCTCTTCCTGTCCAGCAAGACGGGGATCATCGATCGTGGTGTCCATCTGCTTACTCATCACATGACCTCCGCGAATTTCTTGCTGTTCTTTCGGAATACATATACACCGACCCAAATCAGCACCACAGTCAATCCAAGGGGAATGGCAGGCACCCACCATGATCCGAATTGGTTCCATACTGTGGGCTGGGTTTCCGGTGCTATGAAGTTATGCCTGATATCCTGAATCGCCTGCGCAATAGGATTCAACAGTTCCAGTCGTGCCAGTTGCGCGTAGATGCCACCTTTGTCGGTAACATAGCTCAGCGGGTAAATAATCGGCATGCCATAGAAAATCATCTGTTGCAGCACTTCCCAAATATGGGCGATATCACGAAAATACGCATACATAGTGCTGAAGATAAGGGTTAATCCCAATGCCAAAATCCATAGCTGCAATACGCTGAAAGGCACCAGAATCACACGCCATGTGAAATGCACACGACTGAACAACGCAAATATCAATACGACCACATAGTTGATTGCCAGACTGATCATTGAACCAATCGTGGCGGAAACGACCACAATGTAATTGGGAAAATGAATCTTACGCAGCAAATCACCGCGATCCACAATGGATCGCAGTCCAATAGACGTGGCTTCGCCAACGAAGTTCCAAGAGCAGATGCCCAGCAGCAACACCACCGGGTAAGTGGGCGTGCCATCGGACATACGCAGGAATCGCGCAAATACCACATACATGACGGCAAACAGCATCAACGGCTTGAGCACCGACCACGCCACACCTAGGAACGAGCCCTGGTAGCGTAGCTTGAAATCCGTTTTCACCAATCCACGCAGAACAACCAGCGCATAGCGGTATCTGTCCTGAATTCGTTTTGCCACTGTCTTCACTGCGTTACATCCTATCAATTCTCATCGCAATTACCTTCGCATGGTACATTGTGCATTCGCATTACCGAGGATACGTATGTACCGATGATACTCTGCGCGCCACCACAGTATGAGGGGCGAACGCCTAGACCTCTAGTCAAGGGATTCGCCCCATCTTTGGACATCTACAACAATCAGTCCATATCCAAGTACTGCTTCCAGTACTTCACAGAGGTCAGCTCGGCACGGGCACTGGAGTATTCCTTGCGCAGGCGATCGATGTTCTTCTTGTAGTACTTCAGATCACGCTCGTAACGCTTTGTAATGGCAGCGTATCGCTTCGGATCCTTGACGCGAATGGCACCCTTCTTGTTGTACCAGTCAATGACAATCAGATACTTCTTGTTGTGGATGGCACCAGCCGGGTACGTCCAGCCAAGCACAGGGATGACCGCATAGCCTTTGCCCTCACTCTTGAGAATGCGCTGGCCATTATTCGTGGCGTAGTCCTGCAGGCGCTGAATCAGCGTACGGGGCTTGTCTCCATCCACCAACTGACGATCGATTTCGCTCAATTCGAAACCATCGAGTCCAAGATCATCAGCCTGCTGCTGCACCTCATCGAACGAGAACATCTTCTCCTTGTTCTTGTTGGCGCGCATGAAGCTGGCCTCAGCAGCGCCCTTCTGGGAGATGAACTTCGGGCCCTTGAGGAAGTCTTCGAATGCGTCCAGGCACAGCTCGGCATTGGCGTAGCCGAATTTCTTGAGCTCAAGACGAATATTGTTGTGCAACTCATGCATGAAATCGGAATGCGGGGCAAAACCGGTGGTGCACTGCGCAATCATGGTGTTGCGTGTGGTCTGGTAACGCTCCACAGCGGCGTTATACCGAACGTGGAAAGACATGTGCCAGATGCACAGACCGTTCATAGTAATGAGTTCTTTGCCGCAGCGCACACCATACTCAGCATCATCGCAACGCACGAATACCGGCAACGGCAGTCCATTCTCCCTGATGACGTTCATCGGAATGCAGCAATACCACCATGCAGCATATCTTTGTTTATCTTCTTCTACCTTACGTGACACCTTGAACGTCTCGTTGTAGACAACATCCTGAAACAGAGTCATGCGAAGATTCGGCTTAGCCGGAGCAAATGATCCTTCCGGCGTCATGTAACCTGTATCTTCCCACTGATCCTCACCGATCTCGTAATTCAGCATGGCTCCGCTGATCATCGCATTTGTGTATTCAGGCTTCAGCAGACGAAGAAGATTGTACGTGCGCTTGATGCTTTCCGGCGAAACCGCCACATCATCGTCCATGAGCAGAATATTGGTTGCAGGAACCTTCTGTTCCATGGCCTCAATCATGCCACGGGTAAATCCACCCGCTCCACCGACGTTCTGATTGGGACGGATATGCACATGCTCATCGCTGAGTTTCTCGGCGTCGAGGGTGCGTCCGTTGTCGATGACATACATGGTGAAGTGGTCAGCGATTTCCTCTCCGGAACCGAGAATCTGTTCTTTCACGAGACGGATATTGTTCTCGATGAAGCTTTCCTTCTTGAAGGTGGTGGTGGAAAGCACGAATTCGACCGGATGCAGTTCGTTGACGTATTCCACCGCGTAGTAGCTGTTATGGATTGCCACCTGTCCTTCGGTGGTGATGGTGAATCCCACGAGCACCGTATCGTCATTGGACTGGAGCTCCAAGTCAATGGTCTGCCACTCCTTTGACGCGGGGACTTCGGCGGTGACGGCTGCTACGGGTTCAGGGTGCGCTGAGAACACTCCACCCTCCGTTTGCTGGACATGCGCGGCCGCGCCTTTAAGCTCCAGATGCAGGAAGAAACGGGTGGCGTTTGTGTACTTCTTGAGTTTCTGCACGGACAACGAGTTGAAGTACGTGCAGAAGTCATACTCGCCTTTATCGCACAGTAGCCACGAATCGTCGGCCTTGTCCTCGATGACAGTTCCATCGGCCCTGCAATACAATGAAGGATAGCTCAACGAACGGGGGTTGCGCTCCAAGAGAACGTTGGCGAACTTGAATCTCGACATACTCACCTCAATCAACTGACAGAACTAAACACCACAAGCATAGTCGAAGGTCTATGACTATGCACAAAAGTGACATGCCTCATGTTCGATGCCGTGATAGCCGAGCGCGGTGCGTCATCGAACATGAGGCTGAACGGTGCCTGTCCTATTGACCTTGTTGTGTGGCAGACGTCCTGCCCCTATCGGTGCTCCGTTGTCGCTCCTGACTTGCTGGACGGGCCGGGTAAAATCTAAGAGACTCGTCGCGTTGGGGAATGTACGGGACGGCCGTGGGTCTGTCGCATATCCTATGGCTCTGCGGATCCGATGACTTATGGCATGGTCGGGTGGCCAACGTGCGGTAAGCCTTAGGGGGCAGGATTTGCGTTCATGATTGTGAGCCTGGCTGAGGTCATTTGTCGCATTCATGAATCAAGGATTGTTTTAGGGACATGAGCGCATCCTGAATCATGCGACTGCCTAGACATGCCGACTGATCCGAACAGGGCATAAGCGGACAAGCCGTTCACCTGAAGCGCAGATGCCGCAACGTGACTCGAAGCAGGCCGAGGACGAGGGCCCACTCACCCTCGATGAGGCGTAGTTCGAATCTCACTGGTGATTCTCATTGAGGAATACGGCCAGACGTCTCAGAGATGTACCTTACATAGGAACAACGCCGTATTGCAGGTATGCTCTAATTGTTGTTGACAGACGGCACTCTCTTTTCGAGATATGGGAAGAAAAGCTTATTGACACGGGGTATACAAAAAACAGCATACGCCAGAGCGGCATCAAGTGCGACTCGCACCAGAAAGACGACAAGCCACAGGATGTCTGATCTAATCAGATTTGCGGCATATGGCAGTAAGATTTGCCAAGGAGTGACATCATCTTCAATGATATGTACGCATAGAAGAGCAAGACTGTTTTTACCAAACTTGGAAAAAAGAATGGATAGAGAATTAATTTTTTTGTCCAAGAGCATCGAAATAGCAAGAATGCAAACAGTTCCTGCAAGGGTGCCAGCAATCGAAAGGGCAAAGTGGAAACCATGGCCGTATATATTCATTGCCATACTGAAACCGTTGAACTCGGCAATAGCTAAAAGCCAGATTGCGCCACAAGGTAATACAATCCACCAATGCTGACGGCAGTATCGGTGAATATCATACTTTCTGGCAAGCGTGCCGCAATATACGAAAGCCGATGCGGTCATTCCCGACTGGATGCTCAAAGGGAGCCAGCATATACGCGAGGAAAGATATCCGACAATAAACAATGGGGCAATCATAAGCAATGGGTATTTGCATCTAAAGGAGAGATGAACAAATAAATGAGCCCAGAACAGGCCAAGCAAAAACCATAATGCTCCTATACGGAAAGGAACTGGCCAAGCGTAATTCCCAAAATCTCCAGCGCCATAAAATGCAGCAGCTAGCCAGCCATTAAACGTAGTTCTTAAACCGCTGCCAATCATTAAGGAATTCAGGGTATTGACTAACATGATAACACATGCAGTAATCGCATATGTGGCAATAAGTTCACGGCTTTCTTTGCGCCAGCGAAAATCGCGCTCTGGGTGCATGAAATAACCGGATAGTATAAAAAATAGTGGCATATGGAAGGTAAAGCAGACATGATACAGAAGAATTCCTGTAGAGGATTGCGGGAAGAACGCTTTTGAAATAAGAATGCTATGCCCCAACATGACGGCAAGTATTGCGATGCCTTTTGCAATGTCAAAATAACGAATTCTGTTCATAATACTCCCACCTCAGAGGTCCTTACCGGGTAACAAATATTAGAGCTACATTACAGTGCGGTGAACCATGAGGCGGTATCCCAGATTACCTTGAGGCTTACGGAGCCGCCCATTATAAATTGCTTAAAGTAAAGCATGAGCGAAGAAACAAGGACACAACACGTAATTGCCTTAATAAGGATTACGCTGGTATGTGGGCCGAATGTATCTTGCGATATCGACACATTTCGACTGTGGTAAAGTCCTATATTAGAGGAGTACAACATCAGAGTACAAGCCAATATGATTGACCAGTTAAAGTCGAGCATGTATCTTAAATCATAACCCACTATATGTGAGTCAAAGGCAAAAACGATTATGGAATAAATTAACAAAGTGCAACAAGTGCTAAAGAGTCCGTTCTTCCTCATGTTTGACTTCCAGAATGTAGGGAAGAACATAATGAAGGCAAAAGGTGCTATAAAAGTAAAGAATCCGCCATAGCTTGGTTGCATCGGCAGCCATAGAGGCATTGGATTAGGTGTATTCATTATGAATGGGAAGCCTGTTGAAATATTTGGAGGCTGCAAGAAATACAAAAACGCCAAGGGAGCCAGCAATGAGACAGGCAACTGATGATGAGTCATATCGTAACCTGTTAGATTATAATTTGCGCCAAAGTCCAGTATGCTCCCGAATCGGAGATAGTTATATAGGGCGAATGGAATCAAGCCGATAACAAATGGGATAATTACACTCGACCATATACTGATTTCCTTTACCAGTCCTTGTCTATTGCCCTTTCCTTCAACCCATAGATCGACAATCTCTTTCCAGAAAAGTGGAACTGCGACGATAAGTGATAGCATAAATTGAGGACGGCAGCCAATGACCATGGCGGCACTCAAAGCACCCAGAGACATCCAGATTTTGCTAAGATTGTGAGTTTTAGCTTCAATCCAGCATATAAAGGCCAGCTGTATAAATACTAGTGCGGATGTCTGAGGAATTTGATAGAAAAGACCGATCTGGATATTGTGTGCTATCCCGCTGCCTAGGAACATGAAAATGCATGCAAGAAGGACCACTCCGGTATTAATCGAATGTTTTGTGTTGACAAGACGTGCAAGTTGAACACATAGCAGAATGCCGAGTATAAATGCCAAAATACCTAGAATGATAACGGCATATCCTACAGGCATGTAGTGACCTGTCGCTAACTGGTATGGAACAAACAAAAGCACGGCGGGAAGAACGCCGAAGTAGCTATAGTATTTACCATCCTTAAAAGCGGTGTCAAACAAAATCGGCAAATCACTATTTCTAGAAAGAGCGATTCGCGACGCCGCATCATAAGGATTATCCATTGCGGCCAAACCTGGATCTACCGGTATGTCCAAATATACGTGGCCATGAATCAATGCATCCGCGACATGTGCATATTGGTCCGCGTCGAAATAAGAGCCGTTGGGAAGACGATTGATGCCTCCTGTTGTATGAAGCCCGCCAGACTCCCCCCAAAACCACAGCAACGATACGCATCCCACTGCTGCGGTGACAACAATCGGTGTAACGCATCTTATGTTGCGCGCGGAAAATGGGATTTGATACAATATTGACTTTGGACGGACTGCTAAATATGTGGAAATCAATACCACTTCCAAAATCAGCCGTGATAGACTGATGCGGAACGGGACGCGCGGGTTTGCCACATATTGACTTACTGGTATTATGTCGCCATTGGCTGCCTCGATTTTCAGCCTGATTTTTGTGGTTAGGCCGCCAACATGTATATATCTTGAATTATTTACCAGTGGGGAGTAACCGGACTCTCCCGTTGCTTCATACCAATTGCCATCCTGTGCTTTTTTTGTTGACATTTTCCATTTTACTTGATTTATTCCGTCTTCACCTGATGATGGTGTAATATAGAAGTAGTTAATTACATCTTTATTTTTAAATTCAATCCAAGAAGATTCATTATTGGTAATCTTGGCTTTTCCCTCATTTGTCTTTTCCAGACCGGGGCCCAGGGACGGGGTCATTGCGGTGCCACTATTGGTGAGTGTGGCCCAAAATGGGAAATTAAATACAAACACTTCCAAAACAAGGAGAATGACAACTCCGACCACGATGGGATTCTTCATCCTGCCTTGAATACCTGCTCTCCAAGCTTCCCATATGTTCATTCGACCATGATAGCGCCTGAACTAGAGAACGCGGTCAGACCAGTGGAACCGTTATAGTTGAATATATGCCTGAAGCAAATAATGATACCTCCATTGCCGTGCTCCTCCCCTGCTACAACGAGGAAGTCACTATCGGTAAGGTCGTGCGTGACTTTAAAGCCGCTTTACCGAAAGCCACCGTCTACGTATATGACAACAATTCTACGGACCGCACCGCCGAAATTGCCGCGGCTGAAGGCGCGATCGTCCGCAGGGAGCCACGCCAAGGCAAGGGCAACGTAATCCGCGCCATGTTCGAGGACATCGATGCCGACGTGTACGTCATGGCCGACGGTGATGATACGTATCCCGCCGACGCCGCGCCCGCCATGGTGGCCAAGGTGCTCGAAGGCTACGACATGGTGATCGGCGACCGCCTCTCCTCCACATACTTCCAGGAGAACAAGCGTCCGTTCCACAACTTCGGTAATCGTCTTGTACGTGGCTCTATCAACGGACTGTTCGGAGCACATGTCACCGACATCATGACCGGATACCGCGCGTTCAGCTTCACGTTCGTCAAAACCTACCCCGTGCTTTCGCGAGGCTTCGAGGTCGAGACCGAGATGACCATCCACTCGCTGAACAACAACCTGCGACTCTACGAGATGCCAATCCAGTACCGTGACCGCCCCGAAGGCTCAGTGTCCAAGCTGGACACCGTAGGTGACGGCATCAAGGTCATGAGCACCATCTTCCGCATGATCCGCGAATACAAGCCCCTCCCCCTCTTCGGCGGATTGGGCCTAATCATCGGCATCGTTGGCATTGTGCTCTGCGGCACCGTTACCTTCGAATTCGCCAAGACCGGCGTGGTCACCCACTTCCCCACGCTGATCGGCGCGGTGATGCTGGTCATCACGGGGCTCCTGCTCATCATCGCCGGCATCATCCTGGACGTCATGGCCAAGAATGACCGCAAGACCTTCGTCATTGAAACCAACAAAATCGCATACAACAAGAGGCACTGACAGCGACGTACTAAAAGATGGGGGCGCAACCGTGAGTCGCACCCCCATCTTTTAGTGTCAGCCCAAACCGCAAAATATTTCCCCTCTGATTTGGCACGCATCAAAATGTCTTTCCAGTGGGAGGATTCGCGCATGCTGTACGGGCTACAGATGATTGACATGGCTCTTTTCATGTGTGGACGTACGAGCGGCATCGACAGCGCCAAGAAATTAAATGACGGAGACAAAGCCGTGCTAAAAATCGTTGATGTTATTCGCCCTCCATCATAAATGTGGACACGGGTTCAAGGCTTCTCATCAGATGAAGTCATGCTCATCAAACCTACTTACGCAACATCCAACGCTGGGCATTAGTACCGTTGCTGGAATAGAGCTGAACGTTGGCACCATTAATGAGGGAACCGTTCTCCAAATCATACGTCTAGGACCCTTCCAGAACTGCCTTCAAATATCGCTCAATCACCACCAACACCTCATATATAGCGGGACATATGTCTGATGCCTCCGATGCCTCTGATGCTGTTTCTACTCCTTTGACCGTGTTCTCACGAGTGGCGGCGAGCGCTGCATGGAAGCGGCTGAACCGCCTGATGCCGGCCTTGGCTGCTGCAGTGATCTTGGCAATGGGTTTCGTGCTGATTGCGGTGACGACTGCCGGGCATATTCCAGACGCATGGGCGCACACATATCGCATCGACGGCATCGTCAACGGGGATGTGCTGGCTCGGCCAGTCGACTCGACCAGCATTCTGCATTCGGGCAGCGGCAATGTGGGCGGGTGCGTGAGCCGTGATTGGATCCAGTTCTCCATCTCGGCCGATTCCATGGCACAGGCGCTGTGCCTATTGTTCGCGTGTCTGCTGTTTTCCTGCATGGCCGGCCCGCGCGCCGGTAACGGACGATTGGCCGCGCTTATGACCGTGGGCGTGCTGATGGACATGTCGAAATTCACGTTCACCCCGCTTCTGCTGCTGGGATTCCTGGCTTTGATACCGTGGCATAGCGCCGTATCCAAATCTACAGCCGTACCTTCCGTAACAGACGCTGCACGGGCTTAAGCACCACAGTATCGGCTATCACCGCAAATAGCAGCGCCACCAGCAACGTAGCGCCAAACATCAGCACGCTGATACCCGCATACGACCATCCGTCCGTGGGCGCGGGAATCCTCGGGCCGATCAGCACCTTGGACAGCGGCGAATGCACCAGATAGATCGTGTAGGAGTACCCCGCCAGCCAGGTGATCGCCCTGCGCAGCCGTGCCGACGCCGGATGCACGTCGTACCGGAAGAACAGGAACACCGCGGCCACCACCACCGCGAAGGAAACCGTGAGCGTGCGGCCGACCTGAATCTGCTGGCCGGCGAACAGGTACGGCGTGGCGACGGTCCAGGCCAGGGCGAACGGCGCCAACGCGTACAAGCCGCGCCGCGCCCGCGTGGACGGCGGATAGTATTCCAGCACGAAACCGAGCAGATAGTAGACCAGCAGTCCCCGCCAGGGGAACGACTGCAGGAACGTCAACGGGTATCCGGCAAGATTGCAGATCTGCTCGGCGGCGGCCACGGCGGCGGCCAGGCCGATCAGCAGCCAGGCGCCCGACCGGCCTATCGCGCGCATCATCGCGGCCAGGAACGGCGTCGCCAGCACGAAACCGGCGAGCATGAACACGAACCAGTACACGGAGTCGTCATACCCGGAGAACAGGTCGAACAGCATGCCGGAGAAGGCCCCGCCGACCGGGCGATGGTCGACCGCCAGATAGGCCACGAACCCCATGCCGCCCGCATACAGCAGATACGGCACGATCAGCGAGACGAACCGTTTGTAGTAGTAGCGCGCGTACGGCGCGAGACCATTGGGGCGGGGCCGACCGGCGCCTTGCGCGGCATCGAATGTCAGGTTGAACCGGCCGGACACCATGATGAACAGCGGATTGCAGACCATGAACAACGCGAACAGCACGAATCGCACCGTTTCTGCGCTGCCGGCGAGGGTCATCTTGACAGGCATGTAATTGTTGATCACGTGGACGCCGATGACCAGACACATCGCCACCACGCGCAGCAGATCGTAGTTCACGTCGCGCGGCTTGCCGGCGACGCCGACACCGGCGGCGTCGGAAACGGAATCGGGCATGGTCATCACATGGATCCCGCCAGGGACTTCAGATCGACCGGGCAGCTGATCTGGCTCTTCAGCTTGTCCAAGGCGTCCAGGCCGGCCGAGGGATCGGAGGACGCGCCCTTATGCGCGTCGTTCCTGCCGCCGTCCGCGCCGCCGTTCGCACCATCGGCGCCGTTCGTACTGCTCTTATCCGCCGGGCACTCATCGGTCACCTTACCGTTGGAGCCCGTCTCGATGCCATCCGCATTCACCACCGGCGTGGTTACCACGTTCAGTGGATGTGTGGCATCGCTGCTGACCCGAACGGTATAAGCAATCGTCAATTCTTTTCCGGGCTCGATCCACTGCTGGTTGAACATAATGTACTGACGGTCATACAGGCTCGCGGTGTTGGTACCCCATGAATCTATATCAGCCTGCACAGCGGTGATTTCGCCACCGTACGGGGCGGTAAGCACCACGCGGTACAACATGCCGCCGAGCACTGGATTCTCCGAGCCGCCATTAACGAAATCAGGCAACGATTCGGCCTTAGCCTTAGTCAGCGTGTTCTTCATGGTGAAGGTGACCGTGTATTCGTCACCGAGCTGATCTTCCGTAAACTGACCCAGATGCGTGTTACGCACGGCTGTCGTGATGCGCTTATCCAGCACGCCAGAATACAGGGCGTTCTGGCTGGCCGAGGCGTCGCCGCAGGTTTTGGTGACCGTGGTGGAGGTCTTCAGATACCAATCCTGCTTGCCTTGCTGCAGCTCCGAAAGATAGATGCCAGCTTCGGGCATCTGGCTGTCGGCGGACAACTCGCCACTGGCCTTGTCGTCGATGAGTCCGGTGGTAATCAGCGCCTCCTGCTCATCCGGATCAGCCATCCATAGCTTGAAATGACCGCTAGCGCTGGTATCTCTGATTGCCTTCAACAGCGGGGATGCGGTGGAAGCATTCGCGTTGCCAAGCACGTGGTTCATGATTGCTTGAGCCGCTTCGGAAACGAAGCTGTTCTGCTGCTCGAAGTCCGGGTAATCCGTGTACAGGTCTGAAGCGAAGAACGGCACCGTGGTGGTGCCATCCAGCACTCGGCCGTCCGAAAGCTTGACCTTGCCTGTGGCTCCCAGCAATGCCTGGAGGAATACGGGGTCGAATGACAATACACCCGCTACGTTCGCGTCTTCGTTGCCTTTCTGATACAGCCACATGTATTTGTTCATCTGTGCCACACGCTGGAATTCGGGGTCGATGGTCGTGGTGGCCGGGTACTGGTCAAAAGTGTCACCAAATACCTGGCGCTCCTTCAGCACCGTATCATCCATTGGCTTCTCAGGAATGTCCCAACCAGAAGTGGTGGCGAAATCACCGATGGTAATCGTGCCCTTATCTGCCGTGATTGCGGCGATGGTGCCCACCATGCCGCCCGCCGAACGCAGCTCGGCCGGGTTCTGCACCATCACCAGATACGTGCGCTTGCCGTCCTCGCCAAGCAGTTGCGGCAGCAAGTTAATGAGGCCATCGTATTCGCTGAGCATCGAATCCACGGTCTTGAGCGCAGCCTTTTCGGCTTCGAGCACGGTGGCCACCTTGGCGACGCTCGGAGTCGGCACCTTGCTGAGCTTGGTGAGCTGCTGCGAGATATCCTTATGCGCCTGCTTGACGATATCCGGCATATCCATCAGGGCGCTGACGTCCACCGAGCCATTCTTCAGGGAGAAGCCCTGCAATCGTTTGGATAGGTTCAGCAGATCAGTGAACGGACCGTTGACCAGCGTATCCACGGAAGCCAGCATTTCGCGGGCAGCGGTGATGTCGCTGCCAAATCGCGAATGGTCGCGGAAGAAGTCCCACTGTGGGCCGTTCAGCTCCTCGTTGAGATCATTGGTGGCATTGACCAACTCTTGGGAGATGTCCGACAGACTCTTATCGCTGCCGCAGCCAAGTGCCGAATTGGCCAGACCTTCGGCGGATGTCAGCACACGCTGCGCATCCGTGGCCATTCTCGAGACGGATGCCGCGTAGAGCGTGACCACACAGGTGACGCTGGCCAGCAACGTCAGCAGCAGCACAACCGCCACTCGCGCCCATATCGGCGTACGGCTGACCAGCGAACGGCCGTTGCCACCCACGTGCTGGGGAGTCTTCAGGTTTACGGGACCCGTCTGCTGATTTGCAGCGCTATTCGTAGATGCGGAGCGATTGGATTTTCCGTTACCGGCATGACGGCTTCTCCTACGCCCCACAGCCTTATGGCTCGAATGCCCTGAAGTGAATCGCATACTTACCCTGCCTGAAAATCTGCTCAGCTCATACTCTTATCCAGCGGCGCGAGGCCACGCTTCCGGATGCCGGACTCCGGGCGAATCCGGAATCGCAGACATGCCGGAGCACACGTGACGCCACGCATATCTCATGCCAGTGTACCGATGCCACCGAAATAGACCGAGGGTTTATCCCATACCGGGTGCAAATCCCCGCATGACCACCACATCGCTGTCAGAATGTTCTCAGACCTCATTGAGGGGTATAACAGTATTGCGCAAGAAAACGGTCACTAAACGCAACAATAGTTAAAGCCGTATTGATCTGTTCGGCTTAGGAGAACGGGAGAGGTAATTACATGTTCGTCCTCAGCAACGCCTGGCAGGCCCTGACACGTTCTAAAGGACGTACGGCCCTGACCGCGTTCATCACCTTGGCGGTCACCTTCGGCACAGTCGCCGGACTGGCCATCATTCAAGAAGATACCAACGCACACACCACCGCGTACGATCAGCAGAAGGCCACGTTGGCCGTTCGCCCGACTGCGGCTACGTGGAAGAAGGTCTCCGCTACGGACTCGGCTTCCACCAAGCATTACATGACGTGGACCTCATACACCGAATACGCCACGCTCGTCCAGTCGGCCACCGACTCGTTGAACTTCACGGTTACCGAAACCGTGCCGGCCCGCGTGAGCGATGATTTGAAGGCCCTGGACGGCGGATCGCTGGGCTCGGCCTCCGATGATGAGACCGGCGGCCAGCTCATTTGGCGAGCCTTCTGGACCGAGGATGCCGCCAAGGCCAGCGACCTCGGCACCTTCGAAATCGTGGACGGCAAGGACCTGAGCTACGACAACAAGTCCTCCAACCCGAACACCACCGGCGCACTGGTCTCTGAGGCGTTTGCCTCCGCCAACAACCTGAAGGTGGGCGATACGCTCAAGGTGGCGGCCGCCTCGGACGCCAAGACCACGGCCAAGCTCAAGGTGCGCGGCATCTACAAGTACACATCCGAATCCGCCGTCGCCAACCCGGTGACGGCCGCCCGCAACCGCGAGAACGCGATCTTCACCAACTATCAGACCTTCGCCAAGGCCGGACTCGACCCACAGTCCAACGGCGAGACCGCCTCCGGCTGGGCGGTGCCGGATCTGGACGTGGTGTTCGACGCCGGTGATCCCGCTACATACAAGTCCTTAGTATCCACCCTCAAGAAGTCCAAGCTGCCCGCCAAGGGATACGAGGTGTCTTCCCCTTCGCTGGAATCCTACAACGCTTCTCTGGAGCCGCTGGATACGCTATCCTCGCGCGCGAAGACCGGCACCATTGCGTTGGCTGCCGTGGGCGGCGTGCTGTTGCTCATCCTCGTGCTGTCGGGCGTGTGGGCACCCAAGCGTGACGACGAGATCGGCATGGCACTGGTGTCCGGCGTCACTCGCGGGCGTTTGGGATGGCAGTTCATGCTGGAAGTGTTCATCGTCACCCTGCCCTTCTACGTAATTGGTCTGGTCGGAGGCGCGTTCGCCGCCAAGCCGATCGGATCTGCTCTGGCATCCGGCCATGCCACCCCGGTGACATCGGGCCTGATTTGGACCATGGTCTGGTATGGACTGGGTTCAATCCTGATCCTGGCGATTCTTGCCGCCCTGCGCCTTGCGTTCTTCAGCGCGAACAAGCTGTTCGCCGCCGATGGCGACTGGGGCACCGTGAGCGAGACCGAGACGACCACCACAACCGACGATGCGGAGGCACAGGCATGAGCGACAAGAACAACGATCAGGAACTCGAGAAGACCACTGACGCAACGGCTGACGAAGTGACTTCTGAGACTGAGACGAACGACACCATTGAATCAGTTCCGGCTGACTCCGTGCAGTTCAGCGTGACCTTCGATGACGTTGATGACGAAAGCACCGTTGACGATGGTATTTACAGCGCACTGGCATCTGCCGAAACCGGAGAAACCGACGAGACCAGCGAGGCCGAAGCAGACGCCATCGCTTCGGTCAACGCATCCGCCGAAGTGACCGAGCGCAATGCCGCCCGCGTCAACGAAACACTCCGACTGGCCAAAACCGATCACAAAGACGCATTGGCCGAGCATGCGGAGCCTCAGGGCAAAGCGGCCGAACCCACCATGACGCTGGCCTCGCGTATCGATCGCGTGTTGGGGGGCGGCGGTTCCGACGACATTCTGCTCAAGACCTACCCGACCTTTGCCCTGAACAAGGTGACGGTCGCCGGCCCCAAGGGCAAGGTCAACATCCTCGATGGCGCGAATTTCTTCTGCTATTCCGGACACGCATACGCGCTGCTGATCAGCGACGACCCCGATTCGGGTATCACCGCCGACGCCAAGCGTCGCGCGCTGATGGGCGTGATGAGCGGTTTGACCACGCCGGCGTCTGGCACGGTGATGAACAAGAGCGCCAACATTGTTGAGCTCGAGCCCGTGGAACTGCGCGGCCACCGTTTGGGCATTGTGCCGCAGCTGCACGCCGTGCAGCCGAAACTCGACGCCGAACAAAACGTGTTGTACGCCATGAATGCGTCCAACCGCAACTTCCTGAAGCCCAAGCCGGTGATCGCCCGCGAACTGCTGGCCGAGGTCGGCTTCTCCGAGGCCACCAGCGGCGTGGCCGTCGGCACGTTGCCTTTGGTGCAGCAGCGTTTGGTGGCCATCGCCCGTGCAATCAGCACCGAGGCCGAAGTGCTGATCCTCGACGAGCCGACACGAGGGCTGAACGCGGATGACGAGGTGACCGTGTTCGCCGCGCTGGCCAAGCTGGCGCACACCGGTGACCCGAAGCACTGCGTTATCGTGCTCACTGTGTCGCGCGAGATCGCCGAAGCAGCCGATACACTCTTCGAAATCTGATGTTCAGACCATAGAGCCCCCTGTGATTCGATTTGCCGAATCGCAGGGGTTTTTCAATGCTGCGGCTCATTGCCGCGCTAATCTGACGATAAATCTGACCGTACGAGACGAAACCTGATAATCATGACCGGATATATTCCCACACTGGAGCAGATCGACGAGTTGCACCGCAAAATCGCGCCGTCCAGGGCGGCGTACGAGCTGGTGCACACGCATTGCGTGATTGTAGCGACCATCGGCTGCCAGATCGTGCGCCGGCAGAACGCGCTGTTCACGCGCCGCTGCACATTACCGAAGGACGCGGAGGTACCGCCCACCGCAGGCGTCACCGGCGGCCATGTGCCGCCGCGTCTGCTCGACGAGCATTTGGTACTCATCGGCGGACTGCTGCATGACATCGGCACCTACCGCGTGTTCAAGCATGACGGCTCTGACGGCGAACCGCTCAAATTCAGCAAGAAACGCTACATTCTGCACGGTCTTAAGGGCTACGAGTATCTGCTCGACGAGGGCGTGGACGAGTCCATCGCCCAGTTCTGCCGCAACCATACCGGCGTGGGACTTACGCGCGAGGATGTGGTGCGCCAGGAGCTGCCGTTGCCACCAGCCGACTATGTGCCGATGAATCTCGAGCAGGAAGTGGTGATGTACGCCGACAAGTTCCATAGCAAGTCAGTGCCACCGAAGTTCCTGCAGGTCGAGGCGTATACGGCCCGAGCCGAGCGATTTGGCGGAGAGAACAAGCAGCGATGGCTGGATCTGGTGGCCAAGTATGGCGTGCCGGATATTCCGGCGTTGGCGGAGAAGTATGGGATGCGGATGATTTGAGGCTCTAGGGGCCTCTCCCCCCAGTCTGTCGGCTGACAGCCCCCCTCGTCAGAGGGGGCTTATGAAGCTATTTCAGATGGAACGGAGACGGTAGGTGCCGTTGCGATTGGAGGCGATGATCATCTGGTCGTTCTCCAGCACGTTCCAGCCTTCCTGCTCATAGCCGGAAGAGGAGACCACCACACCGGCGGAGTCGCCGTTGTCGTCGTGCAGCTCACGGTAGCGCATCACACGGTAGTCGGCGGCCTGCTCGCCACGGCCGTACTCATCGTAGATTTCCACGATGCGCGGGCTGGTCTTCTCACGACCGGCGGCGCACAGGGCGATGAGCTGGTCCTCGGACTGGATCATGCAGTTGTAGCTGGACTTCGGGTAGGCTTGGCGCAGTTCGCGCACGGCCTGGACCACGGCCTCGTCGAGCGGGAAGCCGAAGCCGATGTATTCCAGAATCACCGCGAAGAAGATGGCGGAGTCGGAACGGCCGCCGGTGGAGAGGAACACGCTGTGGTTCACCGGGTATGAGCGGTTGGTGACGATGTTGCGGCCATTGGCGTCCGAGATATCGCCGTTGTGGATGAAGCTCAGGCCGTTCGCATAGAACGGGTGCTGGTTCTCCATGATGAGCGGCAGATTGGAACTTGCCAAGCGCAGGTGCCAGACGGCACCGCGAGACGGTTCGTCGGCCAGCGCCTCAAACGTGCTGTCATGACGGGCCGCGATGGTCGACTTGTAGATTCGGGTACCAGTTTCCGGAGTGGGTGCGCCACCGTCGCGCACGTGCGGCGCTTCGGCGGGATCGGGAAGCTGGGCTACACCCCAGCCATCATTGTGGATTTCAGACAGTTCACGGAAATCCTCGACATTGTCTTGCCCCAACACAGCGTTGAGACTCAGGTTGAAGCCTGCCGTCGCGTATCCCAGTAATCTGCACATGGTATTTCAACTTACCGAAACCGTGTGGCGACGTGCGGCGACCGTTATAGGCATTCTTTATAGAGCGCATCAGCACCGCTGCAAACTGGTATGTTATCGCTTCTGTTTGGCGGAGCGCTGAGGCTTGGCGGCGGGTTTGCCGTTCTTGGCCTTGCCCTTATCGCCCTTATCGCCCTGCTCAGCGGCGGCAGCGGCCTCAGCGATCTTCCGTTCCTCGGCCGATACGGCGGCATCGAGCTCCTGTACCAATCGCCCAAGCCCGGACGTGGTGTCCATCGGGTCGGGGACGGCGGCCGGGTCGGCCACTGCACGAGTCGGCGTGGGCGTCGAGATAGTCTTGGCCGTATCGGTGCGCTTCAGACGCGGTGGGCGGCGGGTGGAGACGAACAGCGGCTGCACCTCGACCAGCGGGTTGTAAGGTGCCAGACCGAACCACTTAACCGGCGAGCCGGCCATGCGGCGGATTGCGTACTTGGCTTGCAACGACAGGGCACCGCGTGCGGAAACCTTGGATTCCGGCATCAGGGCCTTGTGAATCAGCACGTAACGGATGGTGCCGATGTCCGGATCGGCGTCGACCTTGGGGTAAATCGATTTCTGCTTAGGCAGTTCGCCGGTTTTGGACAGGTCGTGCATGATCTGGTGGATGTACGCCGGGATGGACTGCGAAACCTTGAAGCCCAAACGGAAGCGCACGCGGTAGATGTAGTTCGTGCCGAGGTTCTCCACCGAGTATTCACGGGTGAACGGCTCGTCGGTGGTTTCCACGCTGACTGCCCACCAGGCGCGGGCGCGCTTGGGGTGGTCGGCGAAGATGGAGAAGAAGATGTCCGTGTCGAGTCGCTTGGTTTCCGAGTCGGAGGTCAGGTACACGATGTTGTCCGCAAAATACGGGATGCGGAAATCACTGTGCAGCTTGTCGAGCGCGGGTAGGAAGTCGTTGGGCCTCATGTGACGGCGTTGCGCACGTTCGAGCTTGGTGCCCTCATTCCACGTGTACATGACGAACAGAATCGCGGCGGTCAGCAACATGGTGAACCAACCACCGTGCAGGAATTTGGCCATGGACGCGATGAAGAACATAGCCTGAATCGCCAAGAACAGCACGGTGAACACGATGGCACCGACCCGCTTGCCGGAATGCCATAGGTAGACGCCGAGCAACACGGTGGTGGTGATCATCGTAATGGTCAACGCCAGGCCGTACGCGGCGGAGATGTGTTCGGAATCCTTGAAGATGGCGAGCACGGCGAGCGTGGCCACGCACAACACGCCGTTGACCACCGGAATGTACAGCTGGCCGCGCGTACGGGCCGGGTAACGCACCTGCAGATGGGGCATCCAGTTGAGGCGGGTGGCCTCGGAAACCATGGTGAACGCGCCCGTGATCAGGGCCTGGGAGGCGATCACGCCGGCCGAAACAGACAGAATCACGGCCAGGTACCGCACGTTCGGGGTCATCATCTGGAAGAACGGGTTGAGCGACTTCATCGCGGTGTATTGCGGGTTATCGCTATTGGCCAACATCCACGCGCCTTGGCCGAAGTAGTTGAGCACCAGCGCAACCTTGATGAATGGCCAGGTGAAGTAGATGTTGCCGCGCCCCACGTGGCCCATGTCGGAGTACAGCGCCTCGGCACCGGTGGTCGAGAGGAACACGGTGCCCATCAGGGCGATGCCGGCAGCATTGTCCGGGCTGAACAGGAATTTGATGCCGTACACCGGGTTCAGGGCCGCGAACACAGACCAGTCGTTAGAGAGATTCGTGACGCCTACGATGGCGAGGAAGCTGAACCAGACCAGCACCATCGAGCCGAATACTTTGCCGATGCTTTCGGTGCCGCGCGACTGCACGGAGAAGAGAATCACGATGATCACGACGGTAATCATCAGGGTCAGGCTTGGGTTTTCGTCGAACAACCCTTCCAATGGCGGCAGGGTCTGCAAGCCTTCGACTGCGGAACTGATGGAAACCGCCGGGGTAAGTACCGAATCCGCAAGGAATGCCGCGCCGCCGAGCATGGCGGGAATCGCGAGCCATGCGCCGTACTTGCGAATCAACGAGTACAGTGCGAAGATGCCGCCTTCGCCATTGTTGTCGATGCGCATGGCGATGAGCACATATTTGACGGTAGTGATCAGCGTAATCGACCAGAAGACCAGCGACAGCATGCCGAGCACGGCCTCTCGGTTTACGCTGCCAAGCCCTCCCTGACCGGCAAGGAAGGTCTGCGCGGTGTAGAGGGGCGAGGTGCCGATGTCGCCGTACACCACGCCGAGCGCCACGATCGCCATGCCCCAGGTAACCTTGTCTGGGCTGGATTGCAGGCGGGCCCACCATCGGCCGAGGCCGCCTTTCGACCATGCGCTGGCGATTTTCTCGGCTTCCTTGGTTTCGGCTTCCCTCTGCTTGGCGAGTGCCTCGCGCTCCTCCTTGGTGAGAGTGCGGCGGGACACCTTGGGAGCGTTGGTAAAGGTGTCGGCCCTCAGCAGTGCTTCTTCTTCCTGTCGGGCCTTGGCTTTGGCGGCGCCAGCCTGGGCTGTCTGGGCCTTTGAGGCTTTTTGGGCGCGTGCGGTCCTTTGGTTCGACTCAGCCATACGTTCAGTCCTCCATTGAGGTGGAGATCATCCCCCTCGCTTATGTTAGGTACATCATGGTAGACCTCGTTCACAATTCTGACAAATTTTACAAGTCAACACATCGCCGCGACGGCCGCACACCCGGCCCTCACAGTCCGTATACGGCGCGGGTGGTATCGCGGGTGCCGCGCGCCACATCCGCGATGGGCAGGTCGAGCGTGTCGGTCATGGCGCGCAAGGTGTAGGGGATCATGTACGGCGCGTTGGTGCGGCCGCGGTAGGGCATGGGCGTCAGATACGGCGCGTCGGTTTCGACCATCGCATGGTCCAGACCCACGATTCGCAGCGATTCGCGGATGCCGTCGTTGCCCTTGTAGCTCACAGTGCCGGAGAAGCTCAGATACCAGCCATGTTCGCGCGCGATCTCGGCCATCTCACGGTCGCCGGAATACGAGTGGAATACGGTGCGTTCGGGCGCGCCGTCGGCCAGCAGGGTTTCGATGACCTCGCGATGGGAGTCGCGGTCGTGAATCTGCATGGGCAGGCCCAGTTCCTTGGCCAGGGCAATATGCGCGCGGAAAGCTTCGCGCTGCAGTTCCTTGGCACCTTCGCCGGTGCGGAAGAGATCCATGCCGGTCTCGCCGATAGCCACCACTTGCTCGGGGTATGTGGTGGCGAGGCGATGCACTTCGGCGAGCGCCTCCTCGAAAGACGTGTCATGGTAAGGCTTGTATTTGAGGGGCAGACCATCCGGCCCCGGCACACCGCGATGCCCGTGGAGCACGGACTCATTGGGGTGTATTGCGAGCGCCGCGTGCACGTTACCTGGATGATCGAGGGCCATCTGGACGGCGGTCATCAGGTGCGGCAGCTCGCAACCGCAGTCGATGATACCCCCAATGCCGACAGATTGCGCCTGCGCCAGCAATTGGTCGACGTCATACACCGGAACTTCGGGCTGCCCCTTCTCCTGCGCCTCATGGCTCATAGCGCGCGCGAAAGGGATTACGGAGGCCACGTGAGTGTGGTTGTCGATGGTCTGGGCGTCGTCCGGCAATGCTTCAGGTGCCGGGGCCCAGCTACGGTCGCGATGGTGGTGCTTGCTCATGGTTTCTCAGTGTAGGCTACCGCCAGCAACGCTCGTAAGGCAGTCCGGTAAGACGTTCGACTACACGACGGGTATCGTCGGTCACGTCCGCCTTGGCACCACCGTTGCGCAAACGGGTGATTTCAGCCAGAACGACGGAATCAGTGCGCTTGTCGATACTTACGGGCCAAGCCTTCGAGCGATTATATGCCGCCAATCTCGGCCGCCTGAACTTGCCGTTTCTTGCCACGAGCGCAACATTCCCGGGAAAGTAACGCAACCGGCAAGCGAGACGGCCGCCATCCTGCCGCCTTTTCTGCCTCATCAGCCCATTTTCTGCCTCATTTTGATAAAATATGATGCAGAAAAGTTCGCATGATGCAGAAAATGAGGCAGTATGAGATCATTCGACTACATCGAATCAGGTAAGACGTTGCTCACCCCACACACCACGAGTTTGCTTGCCGCTATTCACGAGGCAAAAGGGCGTCAAAGCATACAGACAACGATCAGACCGGATATATTGGAGACGCTGGTTGCCGTCGCGCGCATCCAAAGCACAGATGCCTCAAACCGCATCGAAGGTATTTCTACCAGCGATAGCAGGCTCAACGATCTCGTCTCGGAGAAAGTCACACCGCGCAATCGCAATGAAGAAGAAATTGCCGGTTACCGTGACGCGCTATCGGTTATTCACGAAAGCCACGACTATATTCCGATTACCCCGAACGTCATTCTTCAACTGCACCGCGACCTCTTCCGACACACACCACTGACCTTTGCGGGGCATTTCAAGGACAGTGACAACGTCATCATCGAACGAGATGCACACGGGACCAGCACCGTGCGATTCGCCCCACCGTCCGCACTTGTCACACCGGAACTGATTGAACGCGCGTGTTCCGCCTACACGCAAGCAATCCGAGATGAACATACCGATCCATTGCTTGCCATCGCCATGTTCATTCTCGATTTCACCTGCATACATCCGTTCAATGACGGCAACGGCCGCATGAGTCGGCTACTCACGCTCCTGATGCTGTACCGCAATGGCTATATGGTCGGCAAATACATCAGTATCGAACACCTTATCGAGCAAAGTAAAAGCACTTATTATGAGGCGCTGGCCGCAAGCACCCAAGGATGGGACGACAACGCCAATGATTATGCGCCATTCACGAACTACCTGCTTGGCATCATACTGTCCGCGTGCAAGGAATTCGACGAACGCATCAATCTCACGGCAGGCGGCAGAGCGCAGGGAGCACCGCGAGTAGCCACCAAGGGAACGCGGATTGAAGCACTGCTTGATCAATCCCTAGTTCCACTCTCCAAGGCCGATATTCTCGCTCGCATGCCCGATACCAGCACCACCACCATTGAGCGCACGCTGAAATCACTGTTGGACTCCGGTACGATCATCAAAATCGGTGCTGGTCGCAGCACCCGCTACGTGAAACGCCGCTAAACACATCCTTGTGCGCAACATTCCCGGGAAAGTGTTACGAATCCACCACGCACAACCCTAATCCGCGACGCAATCCCGGGAATGCGTCGCCATTCCACCGCGGACCGAGTTTGGTCATGCCGATGCCGAACAGCGGCATCAGCGGCAGCGAAATCGCCGCGCAACCCAGCAACAGCGAGGCGAACGCAGCCGTATGATTCTAGTCGTACACCACGAAGAACACGAAGGTCTGGCCGAATATGTCCATCGAGACCTGCACCGATACAGTATTTCAACCTAAGACTTACCAAAAGACCTTTGCGGGGAGCCTCGTTGCCTCAACCGGAGAATCACCAAACTTCAACCACATATTTCACATACCCACAAAAGGCCGCCACCGCGGGAGGAGCCACGGTGACGGCCTGCCCCGGCGCCCTGTACAAGCGGCGCCGGCGACGGTGATGAGAGGAAGGAGGGTACGTGTAGTAAGTGAAGCGAACGATCGCGTGGACCGGTGCGGACAGGAGACGAACAGACTCAGCCGGCCGCAGCCAGTCCAGCCAGCCACAAGCCAAACCGGCCCAGCCAGACACAAGCCAGCCCACCCGGCCCGCGCGCGCCGTTTACTTCATGCCGGTCATCGCGATGCCTTCGACGAAGCGCTTCTGCACGAAGAAGAACACGATGAGCAACGGCAGGGCGGAGATCAGCGCGCCGGCCATCACCACGCCGTACGGCGTGACGGACGAACCGTGACCGGTCAGCATGGCCAGACCGGCGGTGATGGTGCGGGTCTCCGGCTTGGAGGTCATGATCAACGGCCAGAGCAGGTCGTTCCAGTTGCCCATGAAGTTGAACATGCCCACGGTCAGGATCGCCGGCACCGCGTTCGGCGCGCAGGCCTATGTGCCCGAACGGCACCATGTCGGCGTCGGCCCAGTGGCCGGTGTTCTGGAACGGCGCCCAGCGGGCCAGGCGGGCGAACTGCTGGTAGATGTCTTCCCAACGGTCCCACAGATCGTCGGAAATACGCCACATTTGGGCGTTCTCGCGCAGGAAGTCGACGTAGCTCGTCGCCACCCGGCCGCCGGGCGAGAGAGACAGGTCAATCGAACGGCCGTATTTGGCTTCGGCTTTGGCGATGGCGCGATGATAGGCGGCGATTTCGTCGGAGTGGAACGGGGTCTGCATGTCGTCGACCTTGAGGAAGTCGAGGCCCCAGGAGGCGAACAGATCGAGCTGCGCGTCATACCAGGCCTGCGCGCCCGGGTGGGACTGGTTCAGGCCGTAGTTGTCCGGATTCCACTTGCACACGTGGTCGAGGTCGGCCACGTCCTTGGCGGTGTAGCTGGTGCCGTATACGGGCAGGTTCTTGTCCACGGCGATACGCGGGATGCCGCGCATCATGTGCACGCCAAGCTTCAAGCCCAGTTCGTGGACGGCGGCGGCGAGCGGGCCGAATCCCTTGCCGCCGGCGGCACTCGGGAAACGCACCGGGTCGGGCAGCTGACGGCCGTATTCGTCGAGAATCAGCGGCGCGTTGTCGTTGTAACCATGTGCGCGGGCGGTCGGGTCGTACCAGTCGATGTCGATGACCAGCGTATCCCAGCCGACGTTTTTCAGGTGTTCAGCCATGAACCGCGCGTTGGCCAGCAGCTCGTCTTCGGTGAGGGTCGTGCCGTACGAATCCCAGCTGTTCCAGCCCATCGGCGGACGCCATGCCTGAGGAAGGGCCTGGGGAAGATTCGCCATCGTATCCTGCTTTCGTTGATATTCGCATAAGTTGCCATACGGCGGTATGCCAGCCGCAAACCAATCGGCATAGCGCACGTACGGATAGGTGAAGAGTGACGCCACTCCCCCGGAGAGTCCCATCCCAACGTACGACGAACTTCATGGCCTCTTGGCACACCGCCGTATGTACCGTTACATATTCTTCCACCGGAACGATATCAAGCAAGCGCATGTTACGCTCGGCGCGTCATCACCCAAGCGCAGCATTTTCAGCGATTCCGGTACACAGCCACCATTTGCCAAAACACGATGTTGTGAATACCGTTACAACCATCGGAAGCATTACGGGCATTGTCCAATGCCCATCACAGGCGAAACATGAGGTGACGTTATGCCGAGCGGCAAACCAACATTGCGCGACGTAGCGAAGGCCGCCGGGGTCTCCCCCATGACCGCCTCGAATGCGCTGCACGGCAAGCCGGGTGTTAAGGGTTCCACGCGCGCCAAGGTGCTGGCGGTGGCCGAAAAGCTTGATTACCGCATCAATCTGACGGCCAGCATGCTGAAGTCCGGCCGCAGCAACATCATCCACATCATCGTCAACGAATTCGATTCGCCGTTCTACTCCAAACTCGTCGAATCGCTCGTCACCGAAACCACCGAGCGCGGGCTGACGCCGTTCGTGGAGCAAACCCGGTACTCGCCGGACGCCGCCAAACACGCGCTGGCCAACAATCCGTTCTCCGGTCAGTTGTTCGACGGCGAGATTATCCACGCTTCGGGCCTGAATGCCGGTGTGCCGCTTTCCGCGATCAACCACGGCCGACCGCTGGTTCTGATTGACGCCTGCGAGGAAACACCCACGTTCGATACCGTGAACTTCCCGAACGAAGACGGCGCGCGGGCGGCAGTGCAGCATCTCATCGAATGCGGATGCCACCGCATCGCCATCGTCGGCGACGGGTATTCGCCACGAACCGAACTGGCGCATGTGGAAAGTTCCAGCGGACTGCGCCTGCGCGGGGCCAGCGGCGCACTGCTTGACGCCGGGCTGCCGTATGACGAATCGACGAACTTCATTGGTTACGGTAGCGACAGCGGCATCGAAGCCGGTCATGCCATCGCCGAGGCGATGCTCGAAGTTCGCGCACAATCGGCTGATGGCATTACTGAGTCCCGTTCCTCGGACGCCACGCAAGCAGAGGGAAGCACCCCGGCCATCGATGGCATCTTCTGCATTAACGACTATGCCGCATTCGGAGTAATCCGAGGCCTTGCCGACTACGGCATCCGCGTGCCCGACGATGTGAAAGTCATCGGCTTCGACGGCGCCACGGCCGGTTCGTACACCACACCGACGCTGAGCACCGTTCAAGTGGATCTCGATCAGCTCGCCCAATTCGCGCTCGATATGATCACCCGCCGCGTGGAACAGCGCGACCAGGGCGACGGCAGGTCCGACGAATCCGCTGGCATGCCGGCCACGCGCGCCACCATTGGATACACACTGGTTCCGCGCGAGTCCACTGTCGGTTCGGCAAACAGGTAACGCCGAAACGCCGAAATAGGGCGGCGATTCCCGACTGCCGCGCCCACTGCCCAAGTGCCGTGCGGCGTGACGTGCGAGGTTTCGGTATGCGTCAAACCGTTCCCAGCGCTCCCATGTGGTGGTGGCGCCCATGCACACTTTTCCTAGGGTTAGGACCATGGCCTTCCCCAATCACACGGTGTTGTAGAGGCGGGCGGGGAAGGCGTCGCGGTATTGGCCGGGGGTCAGGCCAGTGCGGCGATTGAAGACGCGCATGAAGTACTTGGGATCAGCGTAGCCCACTTCTCGCGCAATATCCGCCACGCTGGAAGCGGTAGAACTCAGCAGTTCGCGCGCACGGTCGATGCGATATTCAATGATCTGCTCGGCCACACCCACGCCGAACACGCGCCGGTACATCGCGGTCAGATAGCTGGGTGAATAGTGGAAGCGCGCGGCCACTTTGGCCACGGTGATGTCGTCGAAGGCATTGGCCATAATCCACGAGCGGATGGCCAGCATCGGCGCTAGGCCGGATGGAACCGGCGACGGCACCGATGCCCCGCTATCAGGGCCCGCAGCCGCACCATGAGTGCCATTCGGTCCATCAACCTTTGTGATATGCGCCGATTTCGCGAGTCCAGCCCTAAAGCCATTGTCCAGCTGAGCTTGCTTCCGCTCTTGCCTGGCACGATCCATACTGGTGATGGGCTTGCCGTCGCCCCGGTAGCCGGCGAGCGTACGATGGGTGGCGAAGTCCGCCTTCAGCCGCTCCTGCGCGCTGGCCTCCAGCAGCAGGCCGGTGGCGAAGTAATCGCAGTAAGCGTTGGAATACGGGCCGAATCGCGCATAGATGTCGATGAGTTGCCCACACATCACCGCCAGTCGGTCGGGATCGGGCAGGGTGCGTTCATCGGGCAGCAGCAGGCAATGGTCGTCCTGCGGCAGATTTGCGGCATCGGGAAGCGCACGCGCATCCGGCAATTTGAAATGCATCCAGTAGAAGTCCACGTCGGACGTGATGATGTCGGCGCCCGCATGCTCCACATTCGGCGGCAACAGTGCGATTTGGCCGGCCTCGATATGCAGGGTCCGCTCCCCTACCCGCATTGGCAGGACGCCCCGACGCACGAACATCAGCTCGAAGGTGTCGATGGTGCGCCGCATGTGGCGCCAGCCCGGTCCGGACACAAACTGCCCGACCGAGTAAAAGTCCACCGGCCCTTCGAGCCGACACATCGTGATGCCCATGGCTACCAGAGTAGCCGAGAGCAAATATCAGCCGCGCAGCCAGACGGTCATTTCGTTTTCGCCGCGGTTGGCCCAGGCGAAGTACGGGATGAGCGTGGCGGTGACGGGCTCGCGCTTGACCGGCGCATAGGCGGTGTAGAGCGGTGCGAACGCCGGCACCTCGGCCGCGCCCTCACCCGCGGCGGCCACAGCAGCCGGCAACGGCTCGCGCCAAGCCGGCACCTCAAGCTTCACCATGCGGCGGGCCACATCTTCCACCTCACCTTGTCCCTGCTCATCGATGCCAGTAGCGCCGGCGTGGAAGTCGAACTCCTCGACCTTGGCCACGCTCGGGTCGGCCAATAGTGCCTCCGTATCCGCGTGCATCAGGTGCAGGTTCGCACCATTATCCTTTTCTTCAGCGCAGAAAGTAATCGGACCGCGCACAAACGCCACCTTGCCGGCGTCCTCGCGCACCAGCGGGTTGGCGGCCAGCATACGCACCGGCATCGGGAAGTCGAACGTCACGGTGTCACCGTCGCGCCACTCACCGGTCAGATACAGGTAGCCGTCGCGAATTTCACGGGTCACGCGGGAACTATCGGCCCCAGACTCAGACTCGCCCGTGGCCGTAATCGCGGCGGCAGCAGCGGACTCATCACCCACCCAACCGGGCAGACGGAAGGCCAGCGTAAAGCGAGCAGGAGCCTGAGCCGAGGCACCAGCGGCGTCATTACCCAAACGCACGACCGCCTTGCCATCGCCATACCACGGCAGGTTCGCCGTAACATCCAGCCCCACAGCCGTACCATTCAACTCAGCTTTGGCCACGCCGCCCATATACAAGTGCGTGAACAGCGTACCGCCATCCTCGGCAACCGTGTAGGCATATTCCTGCACCGACTCAACGATGCGGGCGACGTTCGGCGGGCAGCATGCGCAGCCGAACCACTTCTGACGCACCGGCTTGACGTGGCGCAGGCGGCTGTCTTTATGGCAGGCATACGGATTGACTTCCAGCGGGTTCACGTAGAAGAAGCTCTTGCCGTCCAGCGCCATGTCGGCCAGCGTGGTGTTGTACAGCGCCGACTCCATAACGTCCGCGTACTCGGCCTTTGGCGCGAGCTCGAGCATGCGACGGGCGAAGAACGCCAGCGAAATCGCGGCGCAGGTCTCGGAGTAGGCGGAGTCGTTGGGCAGGTCGTAGTTGTAGGAGAACGCCTCGCCGTCCACCGTGCCGCCGATGCCGCCGGTAACGTACAGTTTCTTATCGACGATATTGCGCCAGAGCCGCTCGGCCGCATCGGCGAGGTCCTGGTCGTCGGTCAGTCGGGCCACGTCCGCCAGACCGGAGTAGAAGTAGCCGGCGCGCACGGCATGGCCTACGGCTTCGTCTTGTTCGGTGACCGGCTTGTTCGCCTGGTGATAGGCGTACCGATTGGGGTCCGTGTTGGGTTTGTAGTTGGCGTCGGCGTCGCGCTTTGCGTTCTCGTCTGCCTGAATATCGAAGATGTACGGTTGCCGGCCGCGCTCGGTCACGAAATATTCGGCCAGATCAAGGTACTGTTGCTCACCGGTGACCTCGTACAGCCTCACCAAAGCCATCTCGGCAATCTCATGACCGGGGTAACCACGCAGCTGGCCCGGCTTGCGACCGAAGCGCTCATCTACGTAATCGGCGAAACGGCAGGCGGCCTTGAGCAACTTGTCTTTGCCGGTGCCCTGGTAGTAGGCCACCGCACCTTCAACGAGGTGGCCGAGGCAGTACAGTTCGTGATGATCACGCAGATTGGTGAACGCGCGATCCATGCCGTTCAGGATGTAGTAGGCGTCCAGATAGCCGTTGTCGAGCTGGGCGGCACACACGATGTCGATGGCTTGGTCGGCGGTCCGCTCGAGTTCAGAATCCGGGTGATGGGCTAGGGAGTAGCCGACTGCCTCCACCCACTTGGAGAAGTCGGTGTCTTGGAACACGAAGCCGTAGAACTTGTCTGGGTCGGGATTGGCCGGGTCTTCGGGGAGCGCCTCAAATCCGCGGAACGTGTACTTCGGCGGCACGAACGCCTTGCCCAGGGTATCCTTGCGCTTGTTTTGCGCGGCAGCGGCCTTGAAGTTGTGCATGCAATAGCTGGGGGCCGTGCCGGGGACGTTATCGTTCAGGGCGTTCCACTGATAGGGAATCACAGCCGTGCGCACGAGTTCCTGCTCGGTGCGCCAGAACGAATCGGTGACGGTGACGTTTTTCAGGGCCAGCGACTTGCTATGCAGCGAAGTCATGACGTACTCCTTTGGACTATGCGACATTCGTCAACAATATGTATCGGTACATATGATACGTGCGCCCGCGCGGGCAGCAAGGTGGACAAATCGTTGCCGGGATGGAATCGCCGGCGCATATCCGCTCGTACGATTTCGCCCGGTGAATCGCCCGACGAATACACGGCGACTTATACTACCGACGGACCACAAACGTCGCCTACATGAATGGAAGATCAATCATCATGACAGCAAACGCCAGCGCACGGGCCATCAAACCCGAACTTCTGCGTACGTACACCGAAGACTTCAACAAAGACCGCGCCAACCTGATCGCGGCGGACGCGGCGGTCTCGGCCGGCGTGCTCAAGGCGGCCACCGACTATCGCGGCGTGCGTGCGCTGCCGCGCGACTTCTCTATCGAACTCAAGCAGGGTTCGATCACCGATCAGGAGCGTTCCGGCCGTTGCTGGATGTTCGCCGCACTGAACACGCTGCGTTACGAACTCATGCATCGCTGGAATCTTGAGGATTTCGAGTTCTCCGAAACCTACCTGTTCTTCTGGGACGCGATGGAGAAGTCGAACACTTATCTGGAAAACGTGCTGCGCACGCTCGACGAGGCGACCGATTCGCGTCTGTTCGAGGCCATCAATGAGTCGCCTGCAGACGATGGTGGCTGGTGGCAGATGTTCGCCGCACTGGTGAACAAGTACGGCCTAGTGCCCAAGAGCGCCTACCCGGAGTCTGAGAACTCCCGCAATTCCGACGATTTCAAGCAGTATCTCAACTCCAAGCTGCGCGAGTTCGCGGCCGAGCTGCGCCGCCGTTCGGCTGCGGGGGCGTCTGAGGACGAGTTGCGTGCGCTGAAGGACGAGTACATGGGCACCGTGTACCGCATCTGCGCCGTGGCGCTCGGCGAGCCACCGGAGAAGTTCGACTTCTTCGCGCGCACCAAGGATGATGATGAGGATAAGAAGGGCGAGGCTTGCAAGTGCAAGGTCGAGGCCGACGCAGACGGCAAGGCCGAATCCTGCAAGTGCGGCGACTCCTGCAAGTGCGAGGGCAAATCCGACGCCAAGGCCTGCAAGTGCGATAAGGACAAGTCCGACAAACCGAAAACCGGCAAGGACGAGCGCCCGCAGATTCGCGAAATCGGCATCACCCCGCTTGAGTTCTACAAGAAGTACGTGCCGGTGGACGTCAACGATTTCGTGACGCTGGCCAACGCCCCGCTCAAGAACCGCCCGTTCAACCAGCGCTACCGCATCCGCTTCAGCGCGAACGTGGCCGAGGCTGGCGATATGGAATTCGTCAACGTGCCGCTGGACGTGTTCAAGAAGGCCGCGCTTGACCAGCTCACCGCCGGCCACCCGATCTGGTTCGCCTGCGACTGCACGCAGTTCGCCCTGCGCAAGGACGGTTTCTTCGACCAGTCCGTGGTGCGCGTCGACCAGCTGTTCGGCACCGAATTCACCGGCGACAAGGCCCACGGCCTCGAATACGGCGACAGCCCGAGCAACCACGCCATGACCTTCACCGGCGTGAACCTCGGCGAGGACGGCAAGCCGAACCGCTGGAAGGTGGAGAACAGCTGGGGCAAGGACGCCGGCAAGGACGGCTACTACGTCATGTCCGACGCCTGGTTCGACCGCTACGTTACCGAGCTCATCATCCGCAAGGAATACCTCGACGACGCCACCCGCGCCCTGCTCACCACCGAACCAGTCGAGCTCGATCCCTGGCAGCCCCTCACCCGTCGCTGCCGCTGACATATTCCGTCTATTGCCCCGCTGACGTGACGAGCCACGAAGCAAACAGCCCGCCGAGCTGTTTCAGGCGACGCCCGTCAGCGCGAGCGTATATTTGCGCCCCTTCTCCGTTCTCCGGAGGAGGGGCGTTTCCGTCTATTTGATGGGTTTTGGCACCTCACGCTTGGTATACGATTACCACATCGGAAATCATCAGCAATAAAAAGAAACCCGGCGGAGGGGGCCGCCGGGTGAGAGAGAAGAAGGGTTCAGTTATGGGGTTCGGAAAAACCTCGCCACCGGTATGAACTTCATTCCGTTGACATCTTCTATATAACCGTCTCTTTCTTGGGGATTCGATGCGCTTGTCTGAGAAAAGTCTTGGCAAACTGTGACGGGTTTGTAACGCCGCCCGACAACCGGCCTCGCTCTGTCGGGGCTTGGCCGCACATACGGCAACGGGCCACCTCGCAACACTTCATGTGCGAGGTGGCCCGTCAGCTACGAGCTAGCAATGCCGAATCACTCGGCGGCGAGCTTGGCCTTCTCAGCGGCCAGACGCTCGGCTTCGGCGGCACGGCGAGCAGCCAGCGCTTCATCGAAACGAGCCAGCTCCTCTTCCACGGCCTCGGTCGGAATCTTGGCGAAGATCGGTGCGGGCTTAGGCACCACGGCGCCGACCTCGATTGCCTCGCTCTTCCACGGGTGCACGTTCACACCGAGTTCGTAATCGCCGGTGATGATCGGATACGTGAAGCCGAGCTTGTCGAGATCCTCGACTTCCTTGAGCTCAGGCAGCGGCGAGAAGGTGCCGGTGCCGCCGAGCGCCTCCCACACCTTCTGTGCGGAGTGCGGCAGGAACGGCGCGAGCAGGTGGTTCGCGTCAGACACGGCCTGAGCGGCCACGTGCAGCACGGTGCCGAGACGAGCCTGGTCGTCCTTAATCTTCCACGGTTCGGTGGCGGAAATGTACTTGTTGATGTCGCCGACCACACGCATCGCCTCGGACAGGGCGTGCTTCTGGTGGTGGGTTTCGATGGAGGAGCCGACCACGTCGAACGCGGCGGAAGCCTCTTCCAGAAGGCCACGGTCTTCGTTGGTCATCGAATCCTCGTCCAGCGGCGGAATCTCGCCGAAGTTCTTGTTGATGAGGTTGGCCACGCGGTTCACTAGGTTGCCCCACGAGGAGGCGAGCTCCTCGTTGTTGTGGCGCACGAACTCGGCCCACGTGAAGTCGGAATCCGAGGATTCGGGGCCGGCCACGGAAATGTAGTAGCGCACGGCGTCCACGGGGTAGCGGGCGAGGATGTCTTTGACGTAGATCACGATGCCGCGGGAGGAGCTGAACTTCTTGCCTTCCATGGTCATGAACTCGCTGGCCACCACCTGCTCAGGCAGGTTGAGCGGACCCATCGGGCCGGTTTCGCCGCCCTTGGAGCCCTTGCCGTTGTACGCCAGCATTTCGGACGGCCAGATCTGGGAGTGGAAGGTGATGTTGTCCTTTCCCATGAAGTAGTAGGCCGGGCAGCTCGGGTCGTTCCACCATTCGCGCCACTTCTCCGGGTCGCCCTGGCGGCGGGCCCATTCGATGGAGGCCGACAGGTATCCGATCACGGCGTCGAACCACACGTACAGCTTCTTGTTCGGGTTGTCAATCCAGTCCTTCACCGGCACCGGGATACCCCAGTCGATGTCACGGGTGATGGCGCGCGGCTTGACTTCCTTGAACAGGCCGAGCGAGAAGTTGATGACGTTGGTACGCCAGCCCTTGCGGGTCTCCAGCCATGCCTTATTGGCTTCGGCGAGCGCCGGCAGGTCGAGGAAGTAGTGCTCGGTCTGCTCGAAGCGCGGGGTTTCGCCGTTAATCTTGGAGACGGGGTTGATGAGCTCGTCCGGGTCGAGCTCGTTGCCGCAGGCGTCGCACTGGTCGCCACGCGCACCTTCGGCGTGGCAAATCGGACACTCGCCCTCGATGTAGCGGTCGGGCAGGGTACGGCCGGTGGACGGGCTAATCGCCACCTGCTGGGTGCCCTTGTAGATGTAGCCGTTCTCCAAGCACTGCTTGAACATCTCCTGCACCACGTGCTCGTGGTTACCGGTGGTGGTGCGGGTGAACAGGTCGTAGCTCAGGCCGAGGTCGCACAGATCCTTGGCGATCACGCGGTTGTAACGGTTGGCCAGTTCCTGGGCAGTGAGACCTTCCTTCTCCGCCTCGACGAGAATCGGGGTGCCGTGCTCGTCGGTGCCGGACACCATGAGCACATCATTGCCCTTCATGCGCTCGTAGCGCGCGTAGACGTCGGAGGGCACACCAAATCCTGCAACGTGACCGATATGACGGGGGCCGTTTGCATACGGCCAAGCAACATTCACCAAAACATGACTCATAAGGCTTGATTATCCGGCGCGGCGGGGACACGCCCGGATAGCTGCCGCGCCGCCATCCTCATCCCACTCACCTATCCACCCGCAACTTCCCCACATACTTATCCGTACACCTCTTGCGCGCTTATCCACATACGCATTCGCACACGTATCCGCGCACCCATCCGTACGCACGCCCACGCACATCCGCACACACTTCCGCCTGCCAATATCCACCGAGTTATCCACATCATTTGCGCATCTAGTAAAGTTATGCACTTATCCACCGTTTTCGCCTATCCGGTGGCGCGCAAGCCGCATTTCTGCATATTGTTCGGTCATGGATATCACAGCAGGTCCGATGACGGACATCACAACAGTCGCCTCGCCGGCAACCGCGCAGCCTGCGGTGCCGCCGATACTGTTTACCAAGGATCTTCCGGGACCGCTCAGCCTTAACCGTCTGGCAGCCTTCGGCACGTTACGTAAGCTCGACGATTCCGCCGGCTACTGGATCGAGCATTCGGGCACACTGTATGGTCGCGCGAAAATCGTCGCGGAGGTCGCCCCGTTTGGCACTGTGGTGTGTTCGATGACCGCCGCTTGGGTATGGCTGGGAGGCCCCGACTTTCCGAGCACCATAGACGTGATTTCCACATCGCACTTCCGCTCGGCATCCGTCAGCCGCCGTATCCGCGTATTCAAAAGATTGACGTTGCCGGAGCAAATCATCAAGCTCGGCGGGCTGCCTGTCACCACGCCAGCCCGTACGGCTTGCGACCTGGTGATGAGTCCTGAAGACATCCCCGATCCTTCCACCGTCAACGCACTGGTGTGTCAGCTGATGTCCGCGTACCAGTTTCGGCCAAACGACTGTCTGCAAATCGTCAAGGAGCATCGGCATCACAAGTACGCCGGACGCGCACGCATGTTTTTTGAATCGGTGCAGCAGGAGATGGACGAACCGGCTTTGGAGCAATGCGCATGACGAGGGGGTTCATTGTCAGAGGCCATCGCAGAGGCCGCCATGCCACTCACCGTTTACGGCATTTGCGGCAGGCGCAACGGTTGCCTCGCCACGCGGCGGCGGCACACTCATCCGAATCCGCATCGCGCGCAATCTCGGATATGACCGCGCCGCCTGAACCGCCCATCAGACTTACGCCCGCGGTGGCATGTTCGCCCGATACGGATGTTGCCGTGCTCTGGCACATCGCATATCACGTGCCCGAACTGCGTAAATGGCTGGTTGCCAATCCCAAAGCCGACGCGCCTTTGCTGGAATTGGTCTCGCAGCGTGGTGGGCCCGGGATCCGGCAGGCGTTGGAAATATTGTTCGAGTCGATGGAAGCGTAACGGGGAGATAATCGCCGGCTGCTGCGCTATCCCTTGATTTTCAGCACAGCCGCATACACCTGCTTGTGATTGGCCAACGATCCGTCAGCCAGTGGATGCTCCTGCACCACTTGCGCGATGGCGTCCTTGATACGCAGGCCGTCCTCCAAAGCACGGTCGATGGAGAGCACGGCCATGTCATCCACGCTCAACGTGCTGGGCGCGGCCGCTTCGGCCTCCTCGTTGGACGCGCCGCCAATGACCAGCACCATCTCGCCACGGGGCGGATCATCAATCACACTTTGGCGAATCTCGCCAATCGGGCCGCGACGAATCTGCTCATAATCCTTGGTGAGTTCGCGGCACAGGGCCATCGGGCGATTCGGGCCGAACGCGTCCAACAGATCGTCCATCGAATCGGCAATGCGATGAGGCGTCTCGTAGAACACGATGGTGCGGCGTTCGGGCAACAGCGTGCGCAGATACTGCACGCGCTCGGAATGCTTTCGCGGTAGGAAGCCTTCGTAGCAGAAGCGGTCGGTGGGCAGGCCGGAGAGGGCGAGCGCGTCGAGCACAGCGGAGGGGCCGGGCGCGCAGGTGACGGGCAGACCACGTTCGATGGCACGGCGCACGATGGCCAAGCCGGGGTCGTTGATGGTGGGCATGCCGGCGTCGGACACGACGAGCACGGTGGCGCCGGTTTCGACCTGGTCGAGCAGGCCGTCGGCCTTGTCGCGCTCGTTGTGGTCGTGATAGGCGATGACGCGACCGTTCACATAGACGCCGAGGCGACGGGCGAGATCGTAGAGGCGGCGCGTGTCTTCGGCGGCCACGATATCGGCCCGTTCCAAGAGGGCCACCAGACGGGCGGAGGCGTCGCCAACGTTGCCGATCGGGGTTGCGGCGAGCACCACGGTGCCGGCGGGGATGGTCACGGCCGATTCGCGGGATTGGGCGACGGCGGATTCGCCGGCATGAACTTCATCATTGCGTTCAGGCACTTGCGTCACGCTACCGTCAGCGTCATACTGCTCATTCAACTCATCTGCGCTTGTCATACTCCCAGTATTGCCCATGCCACAGAGCAATCCACGACAATCCATGGCGAAATCGAGGCATTCTCCCTTTGCAGGGGCTGATTTCACATGTTCCGGAGGTCTACTTCCGTTTCAAGAGGCTCCTCATCCGGTGAAGCACCAGTACAAACGGCTTTGACGCAACGCTATTCCGCCATTTTGGCGGCGTATCTACTTGACCATCAGCCCCTCGAAACGCAAGTAGACCTCCGGCAAACCCCAAATCAGCCCCTTGAAACGCGAGATGGCAGAATTTCAACGAAAACAAATGAAAAAGACCCTCTGCGGTGGAATGAATGCAGAGGGTCTCGTGGAGCTGACGGTAGTCGAAACCGCGACCTCTTCGATGCGAACGAAGCGCTCTACCAACTGAGCTACAGCCCCTTGGATGTTACTTTGCTCCGCAAAGCAACTCGCAACAATATAGTACGGAGTGCGGTCAAACGCAATTTGACGCCGAAGTGTCGCACGCGTGTCGACACGGTAACGTTTCGGTGTCGCCGGTCGGGCCGCCGCAGGCGCAGCATCGCCCCAGCCGTCTGCCGGCGTAATAGCTCGAACTAAGACCACCACTCCGCATGGATACCGCGGCGGCACCCGGCAACGTCATCACGTCTCCAGCACGCCCAGCACCTTCTTCTCGTTGTAGAACGCGAACACGATGCCGCCCAGGCCGCACAGCACGGCCGCACACACGGCGGCGATGCGGTAGCCCGCGCCGGACGCCATGCCGATGGTGGAGACGCCGGTGAACAGCAGCATGGCCACGGACTGGCCCATCTTCATCGCAAAGGTGCGGGCCGCGTAGAACATGCCCTGACGGTCCTGGCCGGTGGTCTTGGAGCTGGCGTCGGCGATATTCGCCACGATGGCCTGCGGCAGGATACCGAACGCGGCCATCGGAATCGCGCCGACCACCGAGAGCGCCAAGCCCTGGGCCATCGCCGGAATGAAGCCGAGCGCGGCCGAACCAAGGGCGCCGGCAAATGCGAACGCACAGGTGAAGATCACGAAGGCAACCAGCAGCAGCCTCTTCTTGCCGACCTTATTGGCCAAGATATTGACCGGCAGATAGAACAGCACAGAGACGCCGGTCATGAGCACGAAGTAGATGGTCGTGGTGGTTTCCGGCAGCCTGAGCAGGCTGGTCACGAAGAACGGCAGACCGGTCTGGAAGGTGGTGATGGCCACCCAGTAGACCACGTCGGAGCATACGAACTTGCGGAATTCGCCGTCGCCGAACGTCTGCTTCAGGGATTCGATGGTCGATTCGGAGGTGGGCTGGGAGTTGACGTAGTCCTTCTCGCGGATGGCCAGCGGCGGCACCAGCATGCACACGAACGCCACGGCGGCCATGATGGTGAAGGTCACGCGGATGGCGGTGATGCGGCCCATCATCGGCACGAACGCGCCCCAAATCACCGGCGCCACGTACGCGATGGCCGTACCGGCCACCCAAGTGAAGGAGATGGCGGTGGAGATGGTGAGTTGCTGCTTGGAGTCGTGGCCGAGTTCGGCGATGAGCGCGTTGTACGGCGTGCAGTAGAACGTAAGGGCGATGTAGTAGCCGATCACGGTGACGAACAGGAACGCCGCGTTCACCCAGCTGGTGCCGTTGATCGGGCTCCAGAACACGAGCACGGTGACTACCGCGAGCGGCAGGGCGGCGAATTTCAAGAACGGCATACGGCGTCCGGATTTGGCGTCGCAACGGTCGGAGAGGGACGCCACGGCCGGGTCCACGAAGGCGTCGAAGAATCGGGCGAAGGCGGTGATGCCGCCCACCACGGTCACGATGCCGAGCACAACCAGGCCTTGTGGCACGAATACGGTCTGGCCTTGGGAGATGGTCTCCTGGTCGGGCTGATAGAAATACACGAGCCAGTTGGAGATAATGCCGGAAAGCAGTGCCCAGCCGAACTGGCCGACCGCAAACGCCCACACTTTGGCGATGGGGAGATCTTTGACGGCTGATTTCGCCGGTGCAACTTGCGTACCCGTTACACTTGCTGTAGTCGTATTGCCCATTCTCACAACCTCCGAATCAACATTGACACAGTGTCAATATCCAGTATACGCCGGCACACCATGCGTTCTACGATAGTGGGCATGACAAGTCTGACCGAGCAACTGCCATACGTATACGCTTTTCCTGATGCGTTGGGGACCGGATTACTGGTGCACACCGAGAGCGTATTGGACGATGAGATACGCGATCGTATTGGCTCGTTCATCCATGAATATGAGGTTGTATTATCTCGATTCCGCGATGATTCCATTGTCGGCCGGATGCGCACGGCCGCACATGGCGGCACGTTCGATTTTCCCGACTGGGCATCGGGTCTGTTTGGCCTGTACGACCGCCTGTTTGCGGCAACCGATGAGGCGATCGACCCGTGCGTGGGCGAGGATTTGATTCGACTTGGCTACGACGAGTCGTATTTGTTTGCGGCTACGCCCGATGCCGCTGAACATGCAGGCGCGATCCACGGACGAGCCGTTTGGTCAGCCGACGTTGAGCGGCACGGCACCACACTTATCACCCACAGCCCAGTCGCGCTCGATTTCGGTGCGTGCGGTAAGGGGTATTTGATGGATTTGCTTGCGGGGATGTTGGGTGATGGCGCGGGTCACCCTCAACCCATTCAATACGTCATCGACGCCGGGGGTGATTTGCTAGTGCACACGGACGGACCAATCACCATCGCCCTTGAAGATCCTGCCGATCCGGCCAACGCCGTAGGTACGGTCGAAATCAGTCAAGGTGCATTCTGCGCGAGCTCCCCCAGCCGCCGCCACTGGTCTGACGCCGCAGGTCACCAACTTCACCATCTGCTCAACGCCATCGACGGACTACCGGTTGACGATGTAGCCGCCACATGGGTGGCCGTCATACCGCACGCAGCATCTTTGAGCACCGCACTGGCCGACGGACTCGCCACAGCCCTGTTCACTACCTCGGCCGCCCAGTTACGCGCTCACTTCGATTTCGAATGCGCCATCCTCAACGCCAATCGTGCCGCCGCACAATCCCCCAATTTTCCGGGCGGTTTTTCCACACACTAATGTACGAAATCATCAGTATCGCATCCAGTGGAGCATTCCCTCGGACGGACCGATGGGTTGCTCCCCTCAGTCAGCTACGCTGACGGCTCCCCTCGGAGAGGGGAGCCGAGTATAGCTAATCCGCTAATCCGCTAACGCAGGAAACAATCCGTCAGCTGGTGAGCGCGAACTGGCTGTTGTAGAGGTCGGCGTAAAAACCGCCCGCCGCCAGCAGTTCGTCGTGCGTGCCGCGCTCGATCACGTCGCCGTGGTTCATGACGAGAATCATGTCGGCGTCGCGAATCGTGGAGAGGCGATGCGCGATCACAAAGCTCGCACGGCCCACGGTCAGCGCATCCATGGCCTTCTGAATCAGCTCTTCAGTACGGGTATCGACCGAGGAGGTGGCCTCGTCGAGAATCAGAATCGGCGCGTCCTGCACCATCGCGCGGGCAATGGTCAGCAGCTGCTTCTGGCCCTGGGAGAGCGACGACTTGTCATCGAGCACGGTGTCATAGCCATCCGGCAGCGAGCGGATGAAGTGGTCGAGGCCCACGGCCTTGCACGCATCCTCGATTTGCTTGTTGGTCACGCCAGGCTTGGAGTAGGCGATGTTCTCGCGCACAGTGCCGCGGAACACCCACGTACCCTGCAGCACCATGGAGAACTGGTCGTGCACGTTCCAGCGCGGCACGGACTTGGTGTCCACGCCGTCAATCGAAATCGAACCGCCGGAAATCTCGTAGAAGCGCATCAGCAGGTTGACCATGGTGGTCTTGCCGGCACCGGTCGGGCCGACGATGGCGACCTTCTGACCGGCCGAGACTGAAGCGGAGAAGTCGTTGATAATCGGCTTGCCCGGCTCGTAGCCGAACCGCACGTGGCTGAATTCCACGTCGCCCTTCACTTCGTGGCCGTTGGCCCCAAGCAAAGCGGACTTGCCGGATTCGTCTTCCATCTCCGGCTCTTCAAGGAAGCCGAACACGCGCTCGGCGGCGGCCGCGCAGCGCTGCAGGTTCTGGAAGGCCTGCGCAAACTGCGAAAGCGGCTGAGTGAACAGGCGGACATACATCATGAACGCCACGATCACGCCGAACTCGATCTGCCCGTCGAGCGCGAGCGCCGCGCCCACCACGCACACCACCACGTAGCCGAAGTTGCCCACGAAATTCATGAGCGGCATCATCAGGCCGGAGAGGAACTGCGACTTCCAGCCGGACTCGTAGAGGTCCGAGTTGTACTTCTCGAAGCGACGAATCGAATCGGCCTCGCCGTTGTATGCCTTGACGATGAGGTGACCGGCGTACATCTCCTCCACGTGGCCGTTGACGTCGCCCAGCGCCATCTGCTGCCGGGCGAAGTACTTCTGGGAGGACTTCATGATGGCCATCATGACGATCAGGCCGATGAGGCTGGCACCGATGGCGCACAGGGTCATGATCACGTTGTTGTAGAACATCATCACCAGCGCGCCCACGAACAGCGTCACCGAGGTAATCAGCGAGCCGAGCGACTGCCCCAGCGTCTGGCCGATGGCGTCCACATCGTTGGTGATGCGGGACAGCACGTCGCCGTAGCTGACCTTGTCGAAGTATTTGAGCGGCAGTTTGTTGATTTTGACCGAGATCGATTCGCGCAGTCGCTGGGCGGTGCGCTGGGTGACGTTGGCCATCATCCAGCTTTGCACGTAGCCGAGCACGGCGTAGCCCACGTACAGGGCCACCAAAGTCCAGGCGATACGGCCGACCGCATTGAAATCGACCGAGTTCATCACCGGCTTGCCGTTAACGATGGCAGGCAGGCCCTTGACGATTTCGTTGGTCATGTCCTTGAGCTTGTCCGGGCCGATGATCTGGCAGACGGTGCCGGCCGCGCCCAGGATGAGCGCGATGATGATGACGGGAAGATAGTTGCGGCAATAGTTCACGAGCTTGCCCATGACTTTGCCGAAGTCGTTGGGCTTTTCGGTGGTGCGCCCACCGCCCATTGGTCCTCTTGGCATTTGTGTTACTCCTTAAAAGTCCGTATTGACCTCCCTCTGATGAGGGAGGTGGCGCGAAGCGCCGGAGGGAGAGAAGCCGTACGCGACTACCCCTCAGTCAGCTGTGCTGTTTTATTCGCTCGCTTATCAGCTCGCCTTCGCCTGGGAACAGCCCCTGACATGGGGAGCTACTGCTGCCGCCCCCTACGCCGTAAGCTCCGACTGGCTGAGCTGGGATTCGGCGATCTGGCGGTACACGTCGCAGTTGTCGAGCAGTTCCTTGTGCGTGCCCTGACCCACGACCTTGCCGTCGTCGAGCACGACGATGCGATCGGCGTTCATGATGGTGCCAATGCGCTGGGCCACGATGAGCTTGGTGGAATCCTTGGCCTCGCGGGCGAGCGCGTCGCGCACTTCGCGGTCGGTCTTGAAGTCGAGCGCGGAGAACGAGTCGTCGAAAATCAGGATTTCCGGATGACGGTACACCGCGCGCGCAATCGACAGACGCTGCTTCTGGCCGCCGGACACGTTCGATCCGCCCTGAGCGATCGCGGCGGAATACCCGCCGTCCATACGCTCCACGAATTCGCTGGCCTGGGCCACATCGGCCGCGGCCTTGATGCGATTCAGCTGCTCGGCCGGCATATCGGCACCTTCCGCAGCCTTGCCAGCGGCGATCAACGCGGCCTCGCGCTTGCGCCCGGCCGGGGTGGAGGTATCGGCCATCTCGACGTCCGCCGATTCGCCCGGCCGATCGCCGTAGCTCACGTTGGAGGCCACGGTGCCCTTGAACAGCACGGACTGCTGCGGCACGTAGCCGATCTTGTCGCGCAGGGCCTTCAGGTCGTAGTCGCGTACGTCCACGCCGTCGACCAACACCTGGCCTTGGCTGGTGTCATAGAAGCGCGGCACGAGATTGATAAGAGACGACTTGCCGGAGCCGGTGGAGCCGATGAACGCCACCATCTGGCCCTGCTCGGCGGTGAAGTTGATGCCTTCCAGCATCGCCTCGCGCGAATCCGGGTAGGTGAAGCTGACGTTGCGGAATTCCACGGTGCCCCTCTGGCCGGTTTTGGCCACGTCGGCGGCGGTTTTGGTGCCGTTCTCGACGATTGGCTCAGTGTCGAGCACCTCCATGATGCGCTGCGCGGACACGTCGGCGCGCGGCCAGAGCACGAACACCATGCTCATGAGCAGGAAGCTCATGATGACCTGCACGGAGTAGTTAGAGAACACGACCATGTTGGAGAACACGGTGAGCTTGTCCTTGAGCCCGGCGGCGTCGATGAGGTAAGCGCCGATCCAGTAGACGGCGAGCATCAGGCCGTTCAGGACGGTGTTCATCAACGGCATCATGAACGCCATGACGCGGTTGGTGAACAGCTGGGTCTCGGTGAGGTCCTTGTTGGCCTTGGTGAATTTGGCTTCCTGGTAGTCCTCGACATTGTAGGCGCGCACCACGCGCAGGCCGGTGAGGTTCTCGCGGGCCACGAGGTTGATGTTGTCGGTGAGCTACTGCATGGCCTTGAACTTCGGCATGACCATGGCCATCATGACGGTGATGGACACCAGCAGAATCACCACGGAGATGCCGGTGGCAAGCGTCCATTCGAAGCCTTCACCGGCGATCTTGCACACGGCCCATACTGCCATAATCGGCGATTTGACGATGAGCTGCAGGCCTATGGTGATGAACATCTGCACCTGCGTGACGTCGTTGGTGGAGCGGGTGATGAGGCTGGCCGTGGAGAACTTGCTCATCTCGGCCGGGCCGAAGGACTCGACCTTGCGAAATTCGAGCGAGCGCAGACGCTGGGTGAACGAGGCGGCCACGCGCGCAGCGATGTAGCCGGTGATGATGGCACACGCCACGGATCCGAGCGAGATGAGCAGCATCTTGCCGCCGGCAATCCAGATGTCCCTCATTTCGCTGCCCGGCGTCTCGACCAAGGTGGTGATATCTGACATATAGTCGGGCAGTTTCAGGTCGAAGTAGACCTGCCCGACGATGGTCACCAGGGCGATGAGCATCTGACCGATCTCCGCTTTGGAGAGGTATTTCATGATGCGAAACATTGGTTTCCCCTTGTGTTGGTTGGGTTGGTTATTGGTTATTGACGATTGGTTCTTAAGTTGGCTGGGTTATCAGCGATTATCGGTTCACGATGTCTTAATAGTTTCCATTGTATGATTACTTACACTGTGAGATATTACGCGCACTTCTGTATGTTCGCTGTGAGCGTCCTCAATTAGCCTTGCCGATTAGTTCTCCGCGCGCTTAGCTGCCATGTGTTCAGCCACGCGCTTGTCCCGCTCCACGAATGCCTCACGCACCTGTTCAGCAGTCGGCCGAGGCTGCCCCGGATGGCAAATCGACATATATGTGGTGAACTCAGACACCAGGTCAACGAATTCGCGCGTGCGCCGCTCCCCCATTTGCGAGAAAATCCAGCAAATCGCGGAACGCATTTCCTCTATCATCCGATGAGACTGCTCGCGCCCGGAATCAGTAAGATTCACGCGAATGATGCGCCGATCTTTGGGGTCAATGTCACGCGTGACCCAGCCCTTCTTCTCCAGAGACGACAGCACGGTGGAGATACGTCCGGAGCTTGCTCGCAGCGCCGACGCCAATTGCGATGGCGTTTGCGTCCCCTTCATGGACAGCTCCCGGAGCACGAACTGCTCACCATGGGCTCCACGAGTGAATTCCCTCTGCATTGTCGAACGATTACCCCACACGCTGGCATACAGTTCACTAACTGCTTCCTGCTCAAATCCCATAAGAGCACCATCCATTTCCATTCGCTACACGGCAGAGCGCCGCAAACATCCCAAGAATATCTCACACACCGTAAACAATTCACTACTAGAAGCTATTCCAGAAATGCACAACGCACACACTCCAAGCTCTTTGAGATTCTGAAAGCCGCATAGATATTCACTTTGGGGCGTCATCTAAAAGTCATGAGCCATTCGAATTGCGCTGGCCCAATCGCTACGAATCATATTTGCCGTAGCCCTTAAGTGAATCCCACTGCATCGAGATATCGCGCCCGCTATCCCTTCCGATAACGCCGACCACGCGTGTTGCCTTCAGCAATCATCTTTCCTTGCGCAACTAAACCGTTTAGGAATTTGCGGACTGTTCTGTTATCGAGCTCTGTTGTCTTGGCGAGTTCAGGTACAGTCACATAGTCGACCTCTGTCAAGCGTTGATTCATCGCCGACAGCATCGCTGTCCGCGAATCAATCTCACCCGATGCGGTTGCATCTGCTTTCTTACCATCCACGGTCTTCAGCGCAGGAACAATAGGAATCGTCGCCTCGAATATGTCACCATCGCGGAACTCAGGCTCTCGCTCAGTATATTGCCGGGACGCTCTTATCAGATTCCGTAGTCCGCTACCCAGCTGCTCGGCTATGCCAGTCTGCACAAACACATTAGCGATAATCGGATTCTTTGGCATTGGCGTGAACTCGCCCAGCTTCATTCGACCTTCAAAGAACGAGCGCGAAGCATTAACCGTCCGGATGGATTCATTATCAATGGTGACACGCGCCACCACCGGACTGGAATACTCCCGATGCATGAGGCTGTTTGCCACCAACTCACGGGCGGTCATCGTACGCGGGCTCACTCGCTTATCGCCCTTTAACACAAAGCGGTCAGGCAGATTCCGCTCAGTAAATTCACGGAGTTGCTCGTACGAATCGAGCAAGTTGGTCCGCACCATAAGTCGGTCATCGTATCGGTCAATATTGTCTCGCCGAACCACGGCATCAGTAATATACGCTGGGCAAACCGAGGAAATGACTTCATCCTTGCCCAAGAGCAGCACTGCAGCAAGATTAAAGCCCTCTTCGCCGGTCGTGTAATCACGATCGTATAGCTTGGCGCTGCGGAACAGTTCTTCGTCGGACATAGTTCCCCAAGGGTGCCCAGCTCGCTGAGCAACCGCCAGCTGCCGCATTCGCGCAATCAGCTCAGGACGCAAATCAAACGGAGTCACGTAACGGAAAATCCGCCGTTCGGAATAGTAGTTCTGCTTGCGAATATACATTTGACTAATCTGGATATCTCTTTCGATACGCGTATCCACATCAGCAATACGATCAAACACTGCGCCCTTGAACCGTACAACCGAAGAACTCGGAGCTACCCAAATACGAACAACAATCCGTTCGTCGTACTCGATATGTTCCGTTTCCACCATTGGAGCCGGTTCGAACATTTTACGATTAGACACTACGTTGACAACGTTGCGCTCTACCTCACTAACGCGCTTAGAATCGACGCCGAGCACTTGACCGTCATCGTCAACGCCAAGATAAATGCTGCCACCAGAACGATTGGCGAATGAACATACAGTCTCAAAAGTATCCGCATGAGGCAATTCACTGCAGCGCTTGAACTCGACCATGGATGATTCACCGGCCTGCAGCACTTGCATAAGTTCATCCTGCGTCATCGCATTCCGCCCTTCATAGCGATAATTCATACATTAGGACATGGCACTTATCGTATTTTAGCATCTAATTAGGACATTGTTTTATGTCCTAATGTACTAATCAGGCGGCTAATTGTACTAATACTTGCGCACTAATGTACTAATTTGATGATCGAATGTACTAATTGTCCGCGCAAATGTACTAATTGGATGACCGAATGTATCAATGAGACCTATAGGCAGCCGATTGGCTGACGATCAGCCCAGTCATTGACTATCGGCCGCTAGCCAGCCAGCCGCCAACAGCCACCAGCCACCAGCCACCAACTAATAGCCGCCAGCCAATCAGCCCGTTCAATCACTCCTTGTGTTCCAGCGAGGCCTTCAAATCGCGGCTACGGTAGCGTTCGCGCAGCATCGAGAATCCACCGAAGCCCACAAGCCACACCAGGCCGGCAATCGCGGAATTGCGCGTATCGTCCGCAAGGAACAACGTCAGGTAGATGAACACGAAGAACACGATTGCCACCGTATTGAGCACCTTCCAAGCGGGCATGACGAAACCGTCCGGAATGAAATCAGCGGAGCGACGGTACTTGCGGTGTGCCACCAGCGTCAGAATGTAGATAAACAGGAACACTGCGGAGCTGGCGGACGAGAACAGCACGAACGCTCCGGACACGCCGGGGATAGCGTTGACAATCGGCGAAAGCAGAATCAGCACCGCGGACACCAGAATCGCACGAGCCGGCACCTTGCGGTCGGACACCTGACCGATTTTGTTGAGCGTCGGGCTCGGCGACTCCTCGGCCAGCTGGTACAGGTGGCGGCCAGCCGAGTACAGCAGCGAGTTCAGCGCGGAAGATGCGGCGGTAATCACCACGAAAAACACCAGCGCAGACGCCCAATTCAGCCCGGCGTACTGGAACACCATAATGAACGGGGAGGCGAAGGAGCCGTCCTTGTTCGGCTTGAACGAGGTCCACGGCACAATGCACATGATGGCCGCCAGTGCGCCCACATAGAAGATGAGCACGCGCACGATAATCTCGTTGATGGCCTTGGGCAGCACCTTGCGCGGGTTCTTGGTCTCGGAGACGGTGACGCCCACGAATTCAATCATTTCGTAGGCGAAGAACACCATCTGGAAGCTCATGAGGAAGGCCATCCAGCCGTTCGGCGCGAACGAGAAGTTGGCGAACAGGTTGTCGAATCCGGCGTGGCCGGCCGGGCTCACGTGGTCCACGCCATGAATCTGCACGGCTGGGTAATGGTAGCCGATCACGATCATGGCCACGGCGGTGGCGATCATCGCGCAAATCAGCGTGATCTTAATCATCGAGAACCAGAATTCCACCTCGCCGAACACCTTGACGGCAATCAGGTTGATGGAGACCAGCACCACGAGGAAGCACAGTTCGATCAGCCATTTCCAATGGGTCAGGTCGATGCCGAACGTGTCGAAGAAGGTGATGAAGTATGTGGAGACGGCCGTGATCTCAGTCATGCCGAGCAGCACGAGCGCGGCCCAGTACGTCCAGCCGGCGAAGTGCCCCCATCCGTTGCCCAGGTAGCGGGTGACGAAGTTGATGAAGGTGTGCTGGCTGGGGTCACGGTACATCATTTCGCCGATGGCGCGCATCAGGAAGAACATGATGACACCGACCAGAATGTACACGAAAATGATCGAGGGGCCGGTTAGCGAGATCGACTTGCCCGAGCCCAGGAACAGGCCGGTGCCGATGGTGCCGCCAATGGCGATGAACTGTACGTGGCGGTTGCTCAGGCCACGCTCCATCTCGTTGGTCTGGTCCAGGCTTTCGACAGACCTAAGTTTGCCCGTAGCCTGCTGTGTACCACCATTCACATTCGTATCGGCCATACTGATTTCATTTCTCTTCTCTGCCGCCCGATTGTTACGCACCAGACGCGATACTCGTTCAAAACAAGTTCAGACTGTATCACCGAAATATGTCACGAAAACCGCTCAGCTCAAGAATACATGCGATGATACTGTAAATATTCCGCCAAAAAGTTCAATCCACCAACACCAAATTGAACTTCTACCTCTATTCCACGGACTTGAGCGAGCTGACCGGGTCTACGCGATCGAGCACTGGGTTGGTGAACAGCTGCACCAGCAGCGCGAACGCCAGCGTCGCCACCACGGCAATCGCATAGCTGTACCAGCGCACTTCCACTTCGAAATACAGCGACGGCATATTCAACGCAGCAGTCAGTAATCCGTCTATCCACCTGCCAAGCGGCAGACCAACCACCACACCCATACCGGTCAATATCATCATCTCGCGGTTCACGTAGTTGTGCACCTCGCGGTCATAGAAGCCCAGCACCTTCAGTGTGGCCATCTCGCGGATGCGTTCGGACACGTTCGTATTGGCCAACGTAAACAGCACCACCAGCGCCAGGCCGCCGGCGAGCCCCACAATCAGCGCCACCACGGCACCCATCAAATCGAACTTAAACGTGGCGGCTAGATGCGCACAGCTCACGGCCTTGAGCACCGACGATTCCTCGCCCAACCGATCCGCATATTCGGCCTGTTCGGTCTCGGAACCTTTCAGCTTGGCGAGCATCGCGTTCCACGTCAAGGTCGAGGCAGTGCCATCTCCCGAAGCCGAAGACGTCACACCGTCGGCCGCAAACTTCTGGTCGTACAGTCGCTCACTGATGTACACATCAGAGCCAATAAGATTGCGCGTCACGGCCGCGACCTGCACCTTGGCCCGGCTGCTGCCGCCATTGCCCAGCGTGACGGTGTCGCCGGCATGAATATTCAGCGAGTTGGCGGCGGACTGCGACACAATCACGCCACTATCGTCCAGCGCTACAGTGCCGCCACCCGCTTTGCCGAAGATATTGGGCAGTCCGAACCATTCATCATCGCCGGTTTGTTCCAACGTGACCATATCGTTCAAGATATTCAGCGAATCGTTGGGCACGGTCATCAGCTGCACGGTTTCGCTTTCCTGCGCTGCATTGCTCATCTCGCCGCTATCCACGCGCAGATTCAGCGTTTCGGTGGCCTGGCCATCTTTTGCCACCTGCTTGCGCATCGCGGCGGCGTCATCGTCATTGGCCACCACCATCAAGTCATACTGGTAGATCTGCCCATATTGCTTGACGCCAGTCGTGTCGACGGTGTCGTTAATCGCAAATCCGCAGATAATCAGCGCTGTGCAACCAGCCACGCCGCCCACGGTCATAATCAAACGCGACTTGAATCGGAAGATATTGCGCGCAGTGACTTTGCCGAGGAAGTTCAGCCGGCTCCATACCGGGCGAATCCGCTCCAACAATATGCGAGCGCCCGCCTTCGGCGCCTTCGGCCGCATCAGCGCGGCGGGCGTGTGCCGTATCTCCTCGCGGCAGGCGAGCGCGGTGACCACGCCCACACCGACCACGAACAGCACGATGCCGGCCGAGCCGTACAGCCAGTCGTATTCAAGCCGCACACCGGGCAATATATACAGTCCCTCAATCACCACCAGCAGGAATGCCGGGATGCCGAGGAATCCGACCAGCAGACCGATGCCGCCGCCGACCAAGCAGGCGAGCAACGCGAACAGCAGATACCGGCTGGACACGGCGAGTCCGCCATAGCCGAGTCCAAGGTAGGTGCCGATAAGTCCGCGATCTTCCTCGACCATGCGGGTCATGGTGGTCAGGCTCATGAGCACGGCGACCAGCAGGAACACAATCGGGAATGCGCGGCCGATGGATTCGATGGAACTGACATCTGATTTGAGCGCGCTGAATCCGTCGATCGAAGCGCGCGTCTGCACATACCAACGTGCGTTGGCCACATCGTCGATGCGCCGTTGCTGCTTGGCGAATTCGCTTTCCGCTTCGCTTCGCTTCGCATCGAGTGCAGACTGCGCATCATCCAGTTTCGCCTTGCCGTCCGCGAGCTGTTGTTCGCCTTCTTTCAGCTGCCGCTCGCCTTCTTCAAGCTGCTGCTTGCCGCTGGCCAGTTGGGCGGCCTGCGCTTCAAGTTGCGCCGACTGGGTTTCGAGGGTTGCGGCATTCGCTTCGAGTTCCGCGGATTTGGTATTGAGCTGTGCCTCTCCTGCAGCCGCTTCCTGTTCCTTGGCGGTCAGTTGCGCGTTCTGCTGGTCCAAGGTGGATTGTGCGGGGGCAATGGTTTCGTTTAATGTGCGCTGCAAATCGGCTTTCTGCTGGGCCAGACTGTCTCGCTGCGTTTGCAGTTCCGTTTGCTTGGCGGTCAGCTGTTGCCGCAGATCGCTGATTGACGGCACTTCAGGCACGGTAATGCCAAGGCACGCGAGCAGTTGCTTGATGGCCTGCCATGTGGGTGAGTTGAAGTCGATATTCGGGTCAAGTTGCGCCAGTAGATTGTTGGCCTGTTGAATCAGGGGCAGCATCTGATCAATTTGCGCCACGCCTTGGTCGATTTGGGTAATGCCCTGTTCGATTTTCGTGCGATTGGCGGTCAGTTCCGTTTGCGCCGCATCGAGCTGTTTGCGAGCCGAGGTGAGCTGCGTTTTGCCTGATTCGAGCTGGGTGCGCGCTTCGGCTATCTGCTGGCGACCTTGCGCGATCTGTTGACGGGCCGATGCAATCTGCGCACGTCCATCGGCGAGCTGCCGTTCGCCATCGGTAATGGTTGTCCTGTTGTTCTCCAATTCGGTACGGCTATCTTGCAATGTCGTTTCGTTGGCTTCCAGCTCGGCCCAGTTGTCGTCGATCTGCTTCTGGGCTTCGTCCAGCTGCTCGTTGGCCTCGTCTTTGGCATCGTCCAGTTTGCGCTGCGCGCTGGAGACGATCTGTTGACGACGGGCTTTCTGGCGTGTGGTCTGTATCTGATGTTCGATACGGTCGGCCACGGTTTTGACGGCTTCATCATAGGCATCGGAAAACGTGTCAAAATCGGACGCACCGGTGACGGCAATCGATATCGCAGTGTATATATTGCCGGTCACGCCGTCGCTGGGTGCAAAGAACGTATAGTCCTCGGATGAGGTGGACCGGAAGGAGGTCATGCCCGAATAACCGTCTGGATTGCTGAGGTCGCGCGGGTCGAGCACGACACCGGTGATGGTGAGTTTCGTGGGGAACTGCGGGGATTGCTCGGCGGCGTCCGTATTGGCGTCGGACTTCGCATCGGATGCCGAGGCATTGGCGGCGACACCTACCGTATCGGCATTATTGGAATCGTCATTGGAATCATCATTGGCATCGTCAGTCTCCGTGGCCGCTACCGATATGACGGATGAAGAGGCGTCTTGTGGCGTCACAGTAATGGTGCCGCCAATCTTGAGTCCGCTATCGTTCAGGAATTGCTGCGTAACCGCCACTTCGCCGGCCTTGTTCGGCAGTTTGCCTTGTTGCAGGTACGGCTGATCAAGCCCCTCGGTACCGATTTCCTGCATGGTCACGGTTTTCTTGGTGCCGTCCACCAATGTGGTCACCGTCTGAGAACGTTCGGGCTGCACGGTTTGCACACCGTCGATTCGGCGCAGTGCCGCTGCATCATCATCGGTCAGGCCGTATGTGGATAGCACCTGCAGGTCATGCAGTCCCTGCTGATCGTAAAAACGACCGGCCGCCAGAAAAGCATCGCGGCATCCGGCGTAGATGCCGGTCAGCACGGCCACGCCAAGCAGCGTAATGACGGCGATCGAGACGAACCTCTTCCAGCTGCGCAGCCAGCAACGCAACGTATCTCTGGCAAATACCGCAGAAACGCCCGCTCCTCGACCGCCGCTATCGTCGAGGTTCCGCCGTTTCACAGAATGTTTCACGGGTTGTTTCACAAGTTGTTTCACGGGGCGTTTCACAGAGTGTCTTGCAGCGAGCATCGCCAATCACCTACCATTCGATATCGGCGATGGGCTGCGGCGTTGCGTTGACCTCCTCGCTGGCCACCTTGCCGGAGCGGAAGCGAATCACTTTATGAGCCATCGGTGCAAGCGCGGAATTATGCGTGATGATCATCACGGTCATGCCTTGCGTTTGGCAAATATCCTGCAGCAGCTGCAGTACTTCCTTACCGGTCTCGTAATCGAGCGCACCGGTCGGCTCGTCACACAACAGCAGCTTCGGCTTTTTGGCAATCGCGCGGGCGATGGATACACGCTGTTGTTCGCCGCCGGACAGTTGCGCTGGGAAGTTCCCCATGCGCTCCCCCAACCCGACCTTGTACAGGGTTTCCACCGGGTCGAAATGGTCTGGGCAAATCTGTGAGGCAAGCTCCACGTTTTCCAGCGCGGTAAGGTTCGGCACAAGATTGTAGAACTGGAAAACGAAGCCGATGTCGTTGCGCCGGTAGGTCACCAAATCGCGCTTGCGCAATCCGGTGATGTCGCGATCGCCCACAATGACGCGGCCTGAAGTCGCGGTATCCATGCCGCCCAGAATGTTCAACGCCGTGGTCTTGCCTGCGCCCGACTGGCCGAGGATGACACTTAACTCACCTTGGTCGGCGGTAAAGCTCGCCTCATCGAGCGCCCGAATCACACTGCTGCCGGAGGGGTATTCCTTGACCACATGATCGAATTCGATATACGCCATCACGCACCTCCAACAGTTCCCACCACGGCCTGTTCCATTTGCAATGCCACCTGCGTTCCCTTGCTATACTCAAGTAAAACAACACTGTGTCGGTTCTGCAACCAACAGTTGGATTGTGAGTTGTCGGAACTTGGGGAGAAGGCCATGGCCAAGGAATTGACGGAAAGCCGCCGCACCCGATACACGCGGCTCGCCATGCAAGACGCGCTTATCGAGTTGCTGCGTGATCAGCCGCTCGGCTCCATCACCGTTAAAGCGTTGTGCGAGCGGGCCGATGTGAATCGTTCCACGTTTTACGCGCATTATGCGAGCATCGAGGAACTGCTGCACGACATTGAAGACGAAACCATGGCCTGGGTCACCACCGCACTCGAACAGCTACTCGCCCAGCCAGATTCTGCCGGCATCGAGCATGTTATTGAGCGCATCTGCCAGTACATTGCCGACAATCGCAATCATCTCCAAGTGCTGATGAGCCCGAAAGCGGATATCGGTTTCCAGCAGCAGCTGCTGGGATTGATTTACAGCCAGCGCGGCGTAGGCGAACAGTTGCAATCTTCGGCGGGTTGCCCAGCCGAGGTGCAGATGCGTATGCGATTCGCCGTGTCCGGCAGCATTGGGCTTTTGCAATATTGGCTCGCCACCGATCTCGCGGCCTCTCCCGAATCGGTGTCCCACACCATCTTCACCATGTGTATGCCTGCCACGCAGTGAGCACGGTGAATTCAGTGAACTCAGTGAAGCGTGCGGTTTCATAAGCATCGCTCGCTATAGCTTCGCCTGCTCACCGGCCGCGCCCACGCCCGCGCTTGCAATAGCGCACAAATAGACGATTGACCATTTCTGAGACGATACGGCGGCATAGAATAACGAACGTTGCGCATCGCGGCAAGCCCCGCGTGCGCCAAAACCCAAGAAATGTGAGAGAAGGGCACAATGAGTACTACTGATGCGCCTAAGAAGCCGCGCGAAACCGACGATGTGCCGGTGCCGGCCACGCTGCGCAAGTCACTGAAGAACCGTCATATCCAGCTGATTGCATTGGGCGGCGCCATCGGAACCGGCCTGTTCTATGGTTCCAGCGAATCCATCGCGCTGGCCGGCCCCTCGATTCTGCTCGCCTACTTGGTCGGCGGCTTCGCAATCTTCATGATCGTGCGCGCGCTGAGCGAAATGTCCGTTGAGGATCCGAAGGCGGGCGCGTTCAGCTACTACGCCACTCGCTACTGGTCCAAGCGCGCCGGCTTCATCTCCGGTTGGAACTACTGGTTCAACTACATCCTCGTCTCGATGGTGGAGCTGTCAGTGGTGGGTTCGTTTGTGAACTACTGGTTCCCGGCGATTCCGACATGGGTGTCGGCGGCCGTGTTCTTGGTGATTATCTGCGCCGCCAACCTGCTGGGCGTCTCCAAGTTCGGTGAGTTCGAGTTCTGGTTCGCCATTATCAAGATTGTGGCCGTGATCGCCATGATTATCGGCGGCCTGGCCGTCATCATCTTCGCTCTGCCCACCACATCCGGCATCAAAGCGAGCTTTGCCAACTGGTTCACCTTGGAAGGGGGCTTCTTCCCGAACGGTCTCATGGAGCAGACTAAGGACGGCACCTGGACCGGCCTGTTGATGGCGCTTGTCGTGGTGATGTTCAGCTTCGGCGGCACCGAGCTCATCGGCATCACCGCCGGCGAAACCGAGGACCCTCGTCGTACGATTCCCCGCGCCACCAATGACATTATCTGGCGAATTCTCGTGTTCTACATTGGCGCGCTCGGCGTAATCATGGCCGTAATACCGTGGAACACCATCGGCGGAGACGATGTTCCCAGCCCGTTCGTGCAAATCTTCGATTCCGTGGGCATCCACGCGGCCGCCGGCACCCTCAACTTCGTGTGCCTGACCGCTGTGATGAGCGTCTACAACTCCGGCCTGTACGCCAACTCCCGCATGCTGTATTCGCTGGCCAAGCAAGGCAATGCGCCCGCGTATCTGGGCAAGCTCAATGCTAAGGGCGTGCCGGTGGCCGGCGTGCTGACGTCCGCCGTGATCACCGCCATCGCCGTGGTCGTGGTGTTCGTGTGGCCTGAGTTCGCGTTCAACTATCTGATGTCGATTGCCACCATCGCCGGCATCATCAACTGGACGATGATCATGTTCACCGAAATGAAGTTCCGTAAGGTGGTCGCCGCGGGCGGCGCTCCCGAGGATTCCGAGCTGGCCGGCAAGTCCGGCAAGGAAGCGCTCGACGCGATTCACTTCAAGCTGCCGTTCGCTAAGGTGACCCCGTGGGTGGTGTTGGCGTTCTTGGCACTGGTGGTGGTGCTCATGTGCTTCTCCGCCAGCTACCGCGTCGCCGTTATCGCCGGCGTGATCTGGCTCGCCATTCTCTTTGCGGCCTACCAGCTCACTCAGGCGAAGAAGTAGAGTCTCATTTGTGAATAGCTTTCACTGAGGAGTACTCAGTGAAAGCTATTCACAAATGGAATTTATGGGTCAAATTCCTCTAGGTAACGCGGGATACCGCCCAGTATTGCGTAGGCCAGCGCCCCAGTGTCGTTGACTGTCTGATAGCTGCTTAGCGTTGCATGCTCTCGGGAGAATCCGCAGGATCGGCGAGATATGGCTTGAAGACGCGCTCGGTGACGGGGATATGGAGCATCAGCATGGTGCCGTAACCAAGGATCACCAGCAGGAACAGTCCACCGGGCATGTGGAACCAGCTGGCCACCAGCAGCGCCACGAACACGGCATCCACGATGACCAGGGCCACGGTCATCGCGATGTGGGAGATGCCGAAGATGAAGGTGTTCTTCAAGGTGCCGGCCACGGTGTTCTCGAAGCGTGCCTGAAGCGCGAACACCCATTCGAAACCGATAAGCCAGAGGATGGTCAGCGCGAATTTGATGATGAGCAGCGGCGCGATCTGCAGGACGATCCATGACCAGACCAGTGCAATCAGCGCCACCAAGAACGGCAGCCACAGCAGCGTGGCTTTGATGAAGTTGGTTTTGAATGACTTGAAGTAGTTGGCGGTTACGCCTTTGCCCTCGCCCTCGATGGAGCGGCGGCAAGCATCATGGCCGGCAGTCAGGGCCGCACCGATGGTGATGATCGGAATCGAAGTGACCAGCATCAGAATGTTGATCCATACGCCGTCAACAAGATTGCTCCACGCGCGCATGAATTTCGAGTCCGGTGCCAGCCAGTTCATCAACTACTCCTTGTACAGCTTTTGGCTCCCCTCAGGGAGGGGAGCCAGATTGTCGGGCTCACCCCTTGACCGCGCCCGCCATGACACCAGAGACTATATACTTCTGGCATACCAAGTAGAAGACGATGATGGGGATGATTGCCAGCACCAGGCAGGCCATCATGGCGCCCATATCTACGGAACCGTAGCCGCCCTTGAGGTATTGCACGGCGACCGAGATGGTCTTGTACTTGCCGAGGTCGAGCGTCAGGTACGGCAGCAGGTAGTCGTTCCAGATCCACATGGCTTCGAGGATGGCCACCGAGACGATCGACGGCTTCATAATCGGCACTACGATCTGGAAGAAGATGCGTGGTACGGACGCGCCATCAATCATGGCGGATTCCTCAAGTTCCTGCGGGATGCCTTTGATCACGCCGGTGAAGATGAACACGGCCAGGCCGGCACCGAAGCCGAGGTACACGATGCACAGGCCCCACGGAGTATTGAGCTTCAGCATGTCGGCGATCTTGGAAAGGGTGAACATCACCATCTGGAACGGCACGATCATGTTGAACAGGAACAGGGTGTAGAGCAGCTTCGCAGCCCAGTTGTTCACGCGCACGATCCACCATGCGCACATTGAGGTGCACACCAGAATCAGCACCACCGAGCCGACAGTGATAAGCAGCGTCCAGCCGAAGGAAGCGAAGAACTGCGTGGTCTCGATGCCGCGCACATAGTTCTCAAGTCCTACAAACGCTTTGCCGGTCGGCAGGGAGAAGGCGTTCTTGGAGATGTACGCCTTCTGCTTGAAGGAGTTGATCAGCACCAGGACGATCGGGAAAATCCAGAACAGGGAGACGACGGCAAACAGCACGGCCCACAATGCGCCATGCTTCACAGGCTTGTTCTCGTTCATCAGGCTGCCACCTCCTTGCTCGTGGTGAGCTTGTTCTGAATCAGGGCGATGACCGCAACCAGGATGAAGAACAGCACGGCCTTCGCCTGGCCGACGCCTTCCCAACCCATACGGCCGTAGAAGGTGCGGGTGATGTTCAGCGCCAGACCTTCAGACATGTTGCTCGGCGCACCGTTGGTCAATGCGAGGTTCTGATCGTAGAGCTTGAAACCGTTGGTCACGGTCAGGAAGGAGCACACGGTGATGGATGGCATCATCAGCGGGATGATGATGCGGAACATGGTCTGCCGTCCGTTGGCGCCGTCCACGGCCGCAGCCTCCAGCACGTCGGTGGGCAGGGCCTGCAGGCCGGCGATGTAGATGATCATCATGTAGCCGATCTGCTGCCAGCACACCAGGATGACCAAGCCCCAGAACCCGTAGGACGCCTTATAGGTCAGGGCGCGTCCCCAGTGGGCCAGCACGCCGTTCAGGAGCAGCAGCCAGATGTAGCCCAGGATGATGCCGCCGATAAGGTTCGGCATGAAGAATACCGAGCGGAACAGCGTGGAGCCCTTAATCGCCTTGGTCAGCATGTAAGCGATGGTGAAGGCGATCACGTTGATCACGATGGTGGTCACGATGGTGAACGCGGTGGAGAAGCCGAGCGCGTGCAGGAATTCCTTGTCCTTCAGCGCTTTGCCATAGTTCTTAAGCCCCACCCATTCACCGTCGGTAACGGTGGTGAATTCGCAGAGGCTTAAGTAGACGCCCATGATGAAAGGCACCAAGAACCCGATGATGAATGCGGCGAATGTGGGGAGCGCGAACAGCGCCCACCATCTGCGTATCGCCTTGCCAGCCATGCTGATCATGACTTTTCCTCCTCCTTGAGTCCGCTGCGTTGCGACACTGCATCGTGCGCCGGCTGCGGAGTTCAACTCAATGCGAGCCTGCCGATCGAGAACCGCATGCACGGCCTGTTCTCGTTCAAGCCTATGTTCACAGTAAACGTCGAATCATTATATGTCAAACGTTGTCATTTTCAGCGTTTCAAGCTCGAGCATACTCCGACTCCAGCAATCCTCTTTCAACTAAGATAATGGCTATATAAAGCCAATCTAACGCCGTCATAGACACTTTGCAAACGTTTGTAATACAATCGTTGTCATCGCCGCCAATCAATCAATCAGCATGTACATTGGAGTCAGTTGTGCATGTGTATTGCGATTTTCCATTCAACGCAAGGGGGCTGCAATGGCTACGAGCACTCAGGATGTCGCCCGCGAGGCCGGCGTCTCCATCTCCACCGTCTCACGTTCCTTCACCAGACCGGATCTGGTGTCGGCCAAGACCCGCGAGCGCGTGCTCGCCATCGCCGACAAACTCAATTTCTCACTCTCCCGCTCGGCTGCGGCCCTGAAATCCGGCCGCTCCCTGCGCATCGCAGTACTGATGAGCGGCCATATCCGCCTGTGGTTCACCGCCTCGGTCATCGAGGGGCTCAACGAGGTGCTGCACACGCAGGGCTACGATATTTCGGTATTCCAGATTTCCAGCATCGAGGAGCGCAAGGAATTCTTCGAGATGTTGCCGGTACGCCGTAACGCCGATGCCGTGATTGTGGCGTCTTTCGATATCGACAACAACGAAATCGCGCAACTGGCTTCGGTCGGCGTGCCGATCGTCGGCATCAATTCAGTCGAGCCCGAAGCCCGCGGCTTTACCGCCGCCGTCAATATCGACGATGTGCAGGGCTCCACGCTGGCCGCCCGCCATCTTATCAATCTCGGACATCGCCGCATCACCTACATCAGCACCAATCGCGAGGTGTCGCTGAGCTTCTCCGTGCAAAGCCGATTCGACTCATTCACCGCCTGCTGCCGCAGGGAAGGCATCGAGCCGCAGGTTATCGTCTGCAAGGTCGATGACGATGGACGTTATGAAATCAGCGACGTAGTCAACCAACTCATGAGTCAAGACGAGATGCCCACCGCCATCGCATGCCAGGAGGATGGCATTGCTTTGCCGCTTATGTTCCAGCTGGAGCGCAATGGATTCTCCGTGCCCGGCGACGTCTCGTTGATCGGTTACGACGATAGTTTCTACACCGGCGATATCGGCCTGACCACCATCCGCCAGGATCCGGTGGAAATGGCCCGCGTGGCAGCCCGCATGACGCTCGATCTCATTGACGAAAAGCCGATTGAGCAACCCTACATCGTGTTCCCGGCCCAGCTGAAGGTCCGCTCCTCCACCTCCCGCGTTAAGTAGGCTCACACAACAAAACGCCACCATAGAAAAAGTGTGAGGCAACCGCACAATAACGCTCAATCGCACATTGTGAAGAATGGCGAAAAATCGCCGATTCATGGACTCACAGTGTGCGATTGAGCGGGTGCGTGCCTCACACTTTTTCTGTGGCGGTCGATTTTGTGCGAGACTCAGCAATACAAAGCGGCGCCCCTGGAGAAGGAAATGGCAGGGGCGCCGCGGATTGTTACTTATCGGCCAAGGGACTCTATGAGACTCAGTGCGAGGCCTCGTATTCGGAAGCCCAACCGTCCACGAAGGCGGTCTTGACGGCATCCCACTTGCCGGTGCCCTGCGCGTACTCGAGCAGCGCCTGGCCGACCTTGTTCTTCCATTCCTCGGACGGCATCATGGTGAAGTTCCAAGAAACCTGGGTCTTGCCGGACTCCTGGTCTTCCACGGCGGCCTCGGTCAGCGGGTTGTCGCTTTTGACGTCATCGAAGGTCTTGAACGGGGTGGTGAAGCCCATGTCCTGAGAGAGGGCCTTCTTGCCGGCATCAGAGGTGATCACCCAAGACAGGAAGTCCTCGGTGGCCTTCTTGTCGGCGTCGGAGGCCTTGTCATTGATGCACCAGTAGTTCTCGGAACCGGTGGTCAGACCCTGCTTCTCCTCGCCCTTGACGCCGATGTAGATCGGCATCATGCCTACCTGATCGGCGGTCATGCCGGCCTTCTGCAGGTCGGCCCAGGCCCAGGTGCCGTTCTGGTAGAAGGCGGCCCCGCCGAGCGCGAACTCGGAGTTCGCATCATCTCCGGTCTTGGCGCTCAGCTGGGTGGGTTCGGTGGTGGAGTCGGTGATGTACAGGTCGAAGATCTTCTTGTAGTTCGGCAGGTAGGTGCCCTTGATCTTGGCCGGCTGCTCGGTGACGTTGTCGTCCTTGAACTCGTAGTAAAGCGGCAGATTGGCCAAGTGGGTCTTGAAGCGCCAGTCGGAGCTGGAGTCGAAGCCGGCGGAGGTGAACGCGCCCTTGATGCCGAGCTCGTCCTTGCGGGCCTGTATGTCGTCAGCCACGGCCTTCAGGGTGTCGAAGTTGTCGATTTCGTCCATGGACGTGGCCTTGGCGCCATCCAGCGCGAAGTACTTGTTGAGGATGTCCTTGTTGTAGATCAGGCCGTAGGTTTCCATCACGTACGGCACGCCGACCACCTTGTCGCCATCCTTCAGGGCCACATCCTGGTTGGTGAGCTCCTTGTACACATCCGTATTGGACATGTCGGCGGTGTACCTCTTCCAGTTCTGGTAGCCGACCGGGCCGTTGACCTGGAACAAGGTCGGGGCTTCGGTTTTGGCGATTTCGGACTTCAGGGTCTGCTCGTAGGTACCGGAGGCCGCGGTCTGCACCTTGACCTCAACGCCCTTTTCCTTGGTGTATTCCTTGGCCAGAGCAGCCCACTGATCAGCCGCTTCCGGCTTGAAGTTCAGGTAGTAGACCTTGCCCTTGGCGTCATCGCCGGAGGTCGAGCTTCCGCAGGCCGCCAAAGTGCCGAGGGACATCGCAGCAATAGCCGCCATCGCGACTGCTGACTTGACTGTACGATTCATCATCGAACCTTTCTCTTTCATCGTCGACCCCGGCCGTCCCCGGTCAGGACAGGTACGCTAGCACGCACCCTTACGACTATCGACATGCACTATTGTGCAACGGTTTGCTTCTTTTTGCAAACGATAGCAATATCGGCGCGTCATAAATCATCATTTTCAGGCCATTGTCAACAGATATCCCATTAGTTCAGTCATTTTTGCCTCATTATCGCAATGCAAGCGTTCGCAATTATGAGAGCGCTAACATATCTTTCATGGCAATCGATTGCCACTTATACCCATCAAAAACAACACGCCGACGCTATCGTTTGCAAATCATTTATCGACATACCGCAATTCCCATCACAAACAATAAAGGTCCGCCCGCAGTAGCGGGCAGGCCAGCGTAATCACAGCGCAACCGGGGCTAGGCGTTCCACCGTTCGATGACGTTATCTCCCTTATAGACGCTGAGCACCGAGTAGTGTGCCGTATCCAAACGCAGCAACCGCGCGAAATGCGGGTCCACGCCCAGCCATTGCGAGGTGAGGATGCGCAGGATGTGCGCATGAGCCACCAACAGCACATTATGGCCGTCTTTCAGCAGCGGCGTAATCTCATCGATGGCGCTCTTGGCGCGTGCCGCTGCTTCTTCCAGCGTCTCGCCAGGCCCGGCATGGACCGGCACCTGCTCGCCCGAAGGCAAGGTCTCGACCCAATCGCCCTCCAGCATGGGCGTCAGCGAGCGCGGCCCGTCACGCCACACATCCCATTCAAAACCGCTGGCCTCACTCACCTGCTGGCGCGTACGCCCCTCGGCTCGGCCGTAATCCCATTCAGCGATGCTGTCCAACACACCGCAGTCCGCAAAACCAGCCAATTCAGCGGTTTGGCACGCCCGCTTCAGCGGACTGGAAAACACACAGCCCTGGCTGAATCCTTCGGGGAAAGCTTCGCGCAGGCGCCTTCCGGCATCCGCTGCCTGCTGCTCGCCGACCGCGGTCAACGGGATGTTCGTGCGCCCAGTATGCTGCCCGGATTCGCTCCACACGGTCTGGCCGTGGCGCAACAACACCAAAAATCCGTTGCCGCCACGAGAGTTCTCGACGGCAACGGTGCCGTTCACGTTCTGTTCGCTCATGCCTCCACTCTAGCCTGCGCTCGTTCATGACTCCACCATTAACGCCCATCTTTTGCGCTGAGATGATTGAGATGCTATTAGACTGAGAGTCATGAGCGACGAAACGAACACCGACTTCCCCTCCAGCGCCGACCGTGCGGTCGACAGCCTGCACCGCATCGACGAGAAGGTCAACAGGCTGCGCGAGGACCGGCTCAACGACCCTGATTCTCTGGGCGACAAGCTCATCAAGTCGGCAGTCCCAGCGCTGGCAGGCTTGGTTGCCGGCAAAGCATTCCAGATGATATGGGACAAGGGCACGAGCAAACGCAATCTGCGCAAGGGACTGGCGGCAGACGCGCCGCAAGGTCTGGCAATGAGCCTGGCATTCGCCGCCGTTTCGGCCGCACTCGGCGCAGTGGTTTCGCAGCTGTCGGACCGGGGCTCCAAGGCGTTCGTCGACCACCGCCATCGCAAGTCCAGCCGCTAACCCCCAGGTTGGATGATGGTTTCTGTTGGTTGGCTGATGGCTCATCGCTGGAATTTCGTCAAGGAACCATCAGCCAATCGGCAGGAACCATCAGTCCAGCACAGTTCCGCCACACAATATCGGCATTTCACTGTGAGGTAATCCACCGTGGCGTCCGGCGTCTGCCGTGCGACAATAAAGCCATGGTTACCAACGCAACAATCGAGGCTCTTCTGGGCCGCCGCTCCATCCGTAAGTTCAAGGGCGAGGCCATCGACGACGATATCCGTGCCACGCTCGAAACCGTCGCCCAACATACCGCGTCCAGCCAGTTCCTTAACGACTGGTCCGCCATCCGCATCACCGACCCGGCCATCAAAGCCAAGCTCGCCGAATTCGGCCATCAGCCGTATATCGCCACCGCGCCGCTGCTGTACGTGTTCGTCATCGACGAGCACCGCAACGCACGCATCGCCGAACGCAAGGGTATCGATCCCGCTTCCGACGAATTCCACCTCAAGTACAGCTATCGCTTCACCCAAGCTCAGAACGACGCCGTGCTGGCCCTGCACGCCATGGAGACCGCCGCCTATTCGCTGGGACTGGGCTGCGTGATTCTCGGCTCTCTACTCAACAACATCCCCGGCCTTATCGACGTGCTGAATCTGCCGGAATACACGTATCCGGTGCTGGGTCTGGCCATCGGCAAGCCCGATCAGAACCCGACCGTCAAGCCGCGCATGCCGCACACGATGCAGTTCTTCGAGAACACCTACCCGGCTGACGCCGATGGCGTACTCGACCAGCTGTCCGCCTTCGACGAGGAAGTTCACCGGTACTACGATCTGCGCCAAGCCGACCGTCCGGTGGACGCCTTCAGCGATCAGGTCGCCACGATCAGTCGGCAGGATGTCAGCCATCAGACACTGCTCGACAAGGCCGCCGCTCAGGGCTTCCGTCTGGATCAGTGAGACCAGGACCAACGAGATAGGCTCGGATGGGCTCGTCACTGAGTCGTCTCAGTCTCAGCACTGCGACGACTCAGTCCCAACACCTCAACATTTCATCACCGGATACCGGCAAAATTGCACAACCATCCCCGCCGGTGTCGCACCATCAACAAACGTCCACATATCAGTCCCATTATGCGGACAACCAACGGCCAGTTTTGCAAGAAAACCCGCCAAACCAGCAGTATCCGCACCAGTGGTGGGAATAGACTGCGTGTGGCCGCAATGACTACGAACCGGAAAAGAGGGACTGGATGCGGACGGTTTGGCAAGTCTTCCTGCGCGATTGCAGACGTATCTTACGCAATCCCGTTGCCGTTGTGGTGACGCTCGGCGTAGCGATACTGCCCTCGCTGTACGCATGGTTCAACATTCTCGCCAACTGGGATCCCTATTCAGCCACCGGCAATCTGCAAGTGGCCGTAGCCAATGAAGACCAAGGCACCACCAACGATCTGGTCGGCCATCTCGATGCGGGCCGGCAGGTCGTCAAGAAACTCAAGCAGAACGACGAACTCGGCTGGCGCTTCGTAGACAATGAGGAACAGGCCGTACACGGCGTGGAGACCGGCAAATACTATGCAGCCATCGTGTTGCCCAAGGATTTCAGCGCCAGCCTGGTCGAATCAGTGACCGGAACCTCCAAACAGCCGAAAATCAAGTATTACGTCAACGAGAAGAAGAACGCGATCGCACCGAAAATCACCGACACCGGTGCCACCACCATCGACGAGCAGATCAACTCCGCCTTCGTCACCACGGTAGCCACCACCGTTGCCTCGGCCGTTTCCGAAGCGGGAGGCGATCTCGACCAAACCACCGGCAAAGTCCAGCACGATACGATCGATGATCTCAATACGGTGATGTCCACGCTGAACACCGTTCAGGATTCACTCACCGACTTACAGGACACGCTGGCCCAATCAGACACGATTCTCGCCGACGCCAAACAGACCACCGTCTCACTCAAGCAGACCGTCGCGGCCGCGCAGAAGGCCTCCCGCCAGTCCGGCACACTGTTGGCGGAAACACAGGCCGGGTCACAAGCCTTCTCCACCACACTGGTCGGCGCGCTCGACACCAGTTCAGCACAACTCTCCGGACTGGCCGTTCACGTCAACAACGCCGCCGGCAGCATCACCGCCTCCTTCAACAGCGCGCAGAACTCCGTCGACACCATCACCAACACACTTTCGGCCCCACTGAATGCCACCCAAACGTCAATCAGCGATCTGAAAGACGCGCTGACCAAAGCCGGCATCGGCAAAGACACCACCGACCCGGTCGGCCAGAACATCTGGAAACAAATCGATGCGCTCGACTCATTGATCAGCAAACAGCAGACACAGCTCAACACCTTCCATACCGACACCACACAGTTCATCAACTCCGGTAAAGACGCCACCACGAATCTTTCCGGAGCCATGACCAACACCACCACCGGCGGCATCGCGGCGCTGAATACCGCGCGCGGCTCGCTGACCGGCACCGTAATGCCGTCGCTCACCTCATCATTGAACAGTTTCGCCGCCCTGAACGGCACACTGGATGGCACGTTGACTTCGTTATCCGGCACCTTGGATCAGGCCGACGGGCTGTTCGACCAGCTTGCCAATACACTGAACCAAACGAAAACCACCATCAGCAGCACGCAGGATTCGCTGCGCCATGTGGCCAACGATGTCGCCACCGTACGCACCGATATCGCCACGCTCGATAGTTCCGCCGCTTACCAGAAAATCCGGGATACGCTGCATCTGGATGACAAGGGATTCGGCGAATTCATGGGCAATCCCGTCACCCTGACCACGAAAGTCGTGTACGCCACCGACAATTACGGGTCCGCAGTCACCCCGTTCTACACGAATCTGGCACTGTGGGTAGGCGGTTTCGTGCTGATTGCCATCTACAAGCTTGAGGTCGACCGCAAGGGCATTCGCCGTATCACCGCTACGCAAGCATATCTTGGCCGCTGGCTGCTGCTGGTCACCATCGGATTCCTGCAAGCCGTCATCGCCACCATTGGCGATCTGGTGCTCGGCATCCAATGCGAGCATCCGCTGCTGTTCATCTTGGCCGGAATCTTCTGTTCGTTCGTCTACATCAACATTATTTACGCACTGGCCGTGGCGTTCCGCCATATCGGCAAAGCCATCGCCGTAATTCTGGTCATTGTGCAGATACCCGGTGCCTCCGGCCTGTATCCGATTGAAATGATGCCGAACTTCTTCCGCGAACTGCACCCGTGGCTGCCCTTTACCTACGGCATCAACGCGATGCGCGGCCCGATTACCGGCCTGTACGCGAACCATTACTGGCTCGACATGCTGCACCTGTTCTGGTATCTGCCGGCGGCACTCTTCGTAGGACTTGTCGTACGCCGGTATGCGATGAACCTGAACGCGCTGTTCGACCGTCGTTTGGGAGATACTGACCTGATGATCACCGAGCACAACAGCATGGTGAACGAACAGGTGAGCTTGAACTCCGTATTCCGCACGGTGTCCGACAGCAAGGAACTGCGCGATATCATCGCTCATCGCGCGCACCGGTTCTTCGCACGGTACCCAAAGATGATCGTTGCCGGTCTGACATTGCTGACCGTACTCCCGTTCGTATTCCTGGTGCTGCTGTTCGTCACCCAAGAGAAAATCGCCATGCTGACCTCTTGGATTCTGTCGATTATTCTTATCGACGCCTATCTCATTGTGGTTGAATATGCACGCGAAACCTACGCCATGCAGCTTGGCGTCAGTGCCATGAGTGCCGACGAGTTCCGCAATGTGATGCTCAACGGATATGTGTGGCGGCGTTTCCACGGCCACGGACGTCACGAAGCGGCGATGGACAGCGATCCGGATATCGGCGAAACCACTGAACGACTCACACTGTTCGGCGATCAGGCCGCCGAGCCGACTGCGCACACCGCACAGTCCGAGCAGTCCGGTCAATCCGGGCAGCCTGAGCAACCCGGTCAGTCCGGGCAGTCTGGGCAGGGAGGCGCACGATGAAGCTTATCTGGAAAATATTCGTACGTGACGTGCGCCAAGCCACCCGCAATGTGATCGCCGTAATCGTGGCTATGGGATTGGCGATTGTGCCGGCACTGTACGCCTGGTACAACATCGCCGCCAGCTGGGACCCGTACGGCAACACCAAGGCCTTGAAGGTCGCTGTGACGAACGTGGATAAGGGCTATAAGTCCGATCTGATGCCGATCACCATCAACGTCGGCGAAACCGTGACCAATACGCTCAGGGCCAATCATGACCTTGACTGGCAGTTTGTGGATCGTGCTAAGGCCATCGATGGCGTGAACTCAGGCGAATACTATGCCGCGCTGATTATTCCAAAGAGCTTCAGCTCCGATATGATGACGCTGTTTTCACCGAAGATCAAGCACGCCAAGCTCGAATACTATCTCAATGAGAAAATCAATCCGATCGCTCCGCATATCACCGACCAGGGTGCTACCACCGTGGCCACGACCATCGACCAGACATTCGTGAAGACCTTGGCGAGCGTGGCGCTGGATTTGGTTTCCAACGTGGCCGATTACGCGCAAAGCCCGCAAATGGAGCAGTACGTCGACAACGCCACCAGTCATATTGCCACCATGTCGTCTCGTTTGACCGGCACTGCGTCGCAGATGGATTCCTATGCCAATCTGCTCGGGGCCGCCAACAGCATCATTGATTCCACCGATAAGCTGCTGGGGTCAACAGGCTCAGCTGCGGCCACAACCAAAAAGGCGTTGAAACAGACCCGCAACGGCGTCTCCAGCCTCGACAAGGCATTGTCCGGAGCCACCGATGGCGTCGGTACGGCATTGCAGCAGGCCGGTTCATCCTACGACACCATTGCCAAGCAGATCGATGCCGCTTTTGCCGATGTGGGCTCACAATCCTCGCAGATATCAAACAAGCTGACCGATATGCAATCCAAAGTGGAGGCTCAGGCCGACAGCTTTGGAAAGTATGCCGCCGCTTTACGAGATCTCGCCAAACAAGTGGCTTCGCTGCCCATGGGTGGAGATACCGTTGCCGCTCAACTGAACGCGGCTGCAGACCAAGCCACAAAGGCGCAGCAGAGCATGCAGCAAGCCGCCACCGCGCTAGGCGATGCGGCCACGCACATAGCCAACGGTACTGCCGATGCCGATACAGCGCGTCGAGATCTGAAATCACAAATCGCCGCCGCCAAACAATCGATTACTCAGGCTTCAGACACGTACAAGAGCACGCTGAAACCGCAACTGAACAATCTGACCTCGTCCATGGGCGAAGTGGCCACGCAGGCAAGTTCCGTAATCGACGGGCTTGCGTCGACCGTCAGCAGCGTTTCAGGCCTTTCTGGCGGCGTTTCAGACAGCCTGACAGACATCCAGTCGGCCTTGACTGACGCAGCTAGCGCTTTGACCCGTTCAGCAAAGAAACTCGACAACTTGTCTTCCCAACTCACCTCTATCACCAGTGGCGGCGCCATCGACCTGTCTATGATTTCTTCTGCGAAGCCCGATGCCATTGCTTCCATGCTGGCGGCACCCGTAGCGGTCGACCGCATTGCGCTCTATCCCGTTGCCAACTATGGTTCCGCGATGGCTCCGTTCTACACGATTCTGTCTATTTGGGTCGGTGCGATCATTCTGGTCGCCATGTTGAAAGTATCGATTTCCGACCATGAGAAGGCTCGTATCTTAGGGTTGGGCAATGATCTGCCGCTCGGTTCGGAAGTGGGGCTTCGCGAGGCCATGATTGCCGGGCGGATTGCCGGACCGGCCGCCGCGTTGGATGTGCTGAAGAAGCCGCGTGCCGAGTCTCCCGGCAATGCGCGGCAGTTCGGTTTACGCTTGCACCACGAATATTTCGGCCGATACATGATTTTCGGTTTCCTTGCTTTGCTGCAAGGTACGCTGGTGTGCCTGGGCGATATGTTCTATCTCGGCGTGCAGTGTGAGCATCCGATTCAGTTCTTGATGGTCGGGTGGTTGTCTGCACTGGTGTTCTCGAATATTGTGTATACGCTGACCCTGTCGTTCGGTGATATCGGCAAAGCCATTGCCGTAGTACTGCTGGTTATGCAGGTAGCCGGTTCCGGCGGCACATTCCCCATTGAAACACTGCCGACGTTCTTCCAGGTCGTTTCTAAATGGCTACTGTTCCCCTATGCGGTGGATGCGATGCATTCGGCCATGGCAGGCTCATTCCGCATGGAATACTGGGTTTCCATGGGCAAACTGGCACTGTTCCTTGTCCCCTCATTGCTGTTGGGACTTATGTTGCGCAAGCCGGTAATTCGCTTCAACGATTGGGTTATCCGCAACCTTGAAAACACCAAGGTGATGTAAGTGTTGGACGGAGTGTGTCCGAGCGCCCTGAACGCTTAGCAGCCTACGACCTGGCGTGTTTGGACCGTAACCTGTCTCAGACACGGCGTTGGCGAGGCCTGTGGAGCTTCTGACGCTAACGTCTACGTGGCTTGTAGCCCTTTTTACGACTGTGTGGCTTGAGTTGCTGGTTCAGCGGTACATGTCGGTAACTGGATTGCGGATCGCGATGCGTGAGGTGCCAGCATCCGCAAAATTCGCAACGGTACACCCATAGCTCGACTCCGCGCTCGATCAGGCTTTGATCAGCGGCACGCTGAGCCTGCGCCTTATCGTGATACATGATTTTATTCGACGTAGCGCAACGTTTAGGGGTGAAGTAATGCATAGCAGAAGCCAGTGTAGAGCGACCCCATAACCAAGCCAGTTTCTGGCTCCCCTCTGGAGGGGAGCCGTCGACGGATTTTAGTGGTGGTTGCAGCACCTGTGTGTTTTGCCGCTCTTGATGGCGGTCTTGGATTGGTGCGATCGTATCATGCTGTGTTGATGAGTTCGAGTATTTTCTCGCTTGGTTTCCTGTAGCCGAGTGTTTTGCGGGGCCGGTCGTTGAGTTCGACGGCGACCGCGTCGAGGTAGTCCTCCGTGTATCCGCCCAGGTCGGTGCCCTTGGGGAAGCATTGGCGCAGGAGCCCGTTGGTGTTCTCGTTCGTGCCTCTCTGCCAGGGCGAGTGCGGGTCGCAGAAGTAGACCTGCATATCCAATGCGGTCGTCACACGCCGGTGCGGGGCGAGTTCGGATCCCCGGTCCCAGGTCAGCGAGTTCCTCAGGAGTTTCGGCAGCGACCGCATCTTGCGGATGACGGCCTGCTGGACGTGCCCGGCGTCGTGCCCGTCGGGCAGGTGCAGGAGGATCGTGAACCGTGTCGGGCGTTCCACGAGCGTGCCGATCGCGCTTTTGCTGGCCGCGCCGCGGATCAGGTCGCCTTCCCAATGACTGGGTATTGCCCGGTCCCCGACTTCGGCGGGCCGCTCGCTGATCATGATCATGGGTTCGCGGAAACGGGGCTTGCGCGAGTCCGTCTGCCCGTGCGGCCGGCGTTGGGCGCGCCCGCTCCTCAGGGTCTTGATGACGTCCTTTTTCAGTTCGCCCTTGGCCTGGGCGTAGATGGCCTGGCGGATCGTCTCCGCGCACACATGCATAGCATCATTATCCGGGAAATCGGCGCGCAGGCGCCCCGCAATCTGCTCGGGACTCCAATGCGCCCGCAATCCTGCGCGAATGTATGCGGGCAGGCCGGGCACCGTATGGATCTTCGCGGGCTTGGGTCGTCTGAGCCGGTCCGCGCTCATCTGCCGGGCCCGGTACGGCTCGTGCATGCCGGCCGCGGGATTCGCGTTGCGCGCCGGCTCGCGGCTGACGGTCGACGCGGGACGATTGAGCCTGCGCGCGATCCCGCGCACGCCCATGCCGGCCTTCCGCCAGTCGGCGATGCTGATGCGCTCGTCCTGGTCCAGATGCCTCGAACTGATCTTCTGGGGAATGTCCACGGCGGAACGATACCAGTCCGCCGACGGTTTCTCGTTCCTGCCGTTCGATCGTGTCCTGCCGTTGCGCCACGCCTTGCCGGTGCGTTTGGACACGCCCACGGCGCGGGCGGCCTGCGTGAAGTTCATGCCCGCCTCCGGCAGCTCGGCGTAGCGGCGCCGCCTCGCCGCGCACATCTCACCACGCGTCGCGTACTCCACACCCTCGAACGCCCACCTGCCCATCCGATCCTCCTGTCGGTCGATCAGATGTTGCAACGATCACTAGAACCCGCCCCGTCCGCGCGGCGGACCGGGGGGAGGCCCGGGCGTCGGGATTCCACGGTCACGGACGTGCCGTTTTCCGGATTTCCTGCGGAAATGGGAACGCGCCGCGCCGTCTCTCTTCGGCCCCGGCGGCGGGGCCGGCCGGGAAAGGTCCCGGACGTGGGTCTCATGAGTGCGAAAAGCCCCCGGTGTTTTTGTGGGGGTGTGTGGGTTTGGGTCGTAAGCGTTTCGGGTATGCGAGGAAGCCCCTTGGGGCGTGTGCTCCAAGGGGCTTCCTGTACGTGTGGTGCGGCGGCGTGCTACTCTCCCACACCCTGTCGGGTGCAGTACCATCGCCGTGCCAGGCCTTAGCTTCCGGGTTCGGAATGGGACCGGGCGTCTCACCTGGGCCATGGCCGCCGCAAATCTTCTCTTATACGGCCAGACGCTGGGGTCTGCCGGCCTGTGGCGGCCTGGGAACCGGATAGCGGACGCGAATATGTCGATGTTTCGTCTTGTGGCCAGACAATGCTCATTGCCGTCTGGTGTCGTTTGCAGGAGGAAGATGCGGTCCAACCGCCAGGGGTCGGAATGTCAGTGTTGCCTTTCGTCCGTTAGTACCGGTCGGCTCCACCCCTCGCGGGGCTTCCACGTCCGGCCTATCGACCACGTGTTCTGCATGGGGACTACAGCAGCTCGAGGCTGCACGGAATGCTTATCTTGGAGCAGGCTTCCCGCTTAGATGCTTTCAGCGGTTATCCCTCCCGAACGTAGCCAACCGGCCGTGCCACTGGCGTGACAACCGGCATACCAGAGGTTCGTCCACCCAGGTCCTCTCGTACTATGGGCAGGCCTCCTCAGCATTCCAACGAGCGCAGAGGATAGAGACCAAACTGTCTCACGACGTTCTGAACCCAGCTCGCGTGCCGCTTTAATCGGCGAACAGCCGAACCCTTGGGACCTGCTCCAGCCCCAGGATGCGACGAGCCGACATCGAGGTGCCAAACCATCCCGTCGATATGGACTCTTGGGAATGATCAGCCTGTTATCCCCGGGGTACCTTTTATCCGTTGAGCGATGCCGCGTCCGTACACCGGCACCGGATCACTAGTCCCGACTTTCGTCCCTGCTCGGACCGTCGTCCTCGCAGTCAAGCCCGCTTGTGCACTTGCACTCGCCACCCGATTGCCAACCGGGCTGAGCGGACCTTTGGGCGCCTCCGTTACTCTTTGGGAGGCAACCGCCCCAGTTAAACTACCCGCCAGGCACTGTCCCTGAACAGGATGACCGTTCGAGGTTAGACATCCAATGCGAACAGAGCGGTATTTCACCTTGCGGCTCCACGCGATCTGGCGACCGCGCCTCTCGGCCTCCCGCCTATGCTACACAATCCACACCGAATGCCAATACCAAGGTATAGTAAAGGTCCCGGGGTCTTTTCGTCCTTCTGCGCTTAACGAGCATCTTTACTCGTACTGCAATTTCGCCGAGCTCCTGGTCGAGACAGTGGGGAAGTCGTTACGCCATTCGTGCAGGTCGGAACTTACCCGACAAGGAATTTCGCTACCTTAGGATGGTTATAGTTACCACCGCCGTTTACCGGGGCTTGAATTCACCGCTTCGCCAAAGGCTGACGGATCCTCTTAACCTTCCGGCACCGGGCAGGCGTCAGTGCATATACAGCGGCTTGCGCCTTCGCATGCACCTGTGTTTTTGGTAAACAGTCGCTACCCCCTGGTCTGTGCCACCCCCAAAAGCTCCCCGCGCGAGGCGGTTCACCATCGGGGGTCTCCCTTAAACCGAAGGAACGGGAGTGATTTGCCGAGTTCCTTGACCAGGATTCGCTCGATCGCTTTGGTATTCTCTACCTGACCACCAGTGTCGGTTTGGGGTACGGGCGGCTTTGAGCCTGACGCCGAAGCTTTTCTCGGCAGCCGGGATCACCGGATATCGGGCCGAACGGCCCCCATCATCGCACCTCGGGCACACGCGGGACGGATTTGCCTGTCCCACGCCCTGCGTGCTTGACCACGGAAGACCACCTCCGCGGCCGGCTACCCCTCTGCGTCACTCCTGCGCTGACCTACTACAGCTACGGTCCCAACGCCCGAAGGCATCCCACCACCGAAGTGGAGGTAAGCCCGCGGCCGGAGGTTAGTACTCACTGCCTCGGTTTTGGCGGCTGAAAGCCGGTACGGGAATATCGACCCGTTCATCCATTCGACTACGCCTGTCGGCCTCGCCTTAGGACCCGACTCACCCAGGGACGATGAACGTGGCCCTGGAACCCTTGGTCATCCAGCGGACGGGATCTTCACCCGTCTCTCGCTACTCATGTCTGCATTCTCACTCCCATGAAGTCCACGGCGCGTTCACACGGCCGCTTCGCCCCTCATGGGACGCTCTCCTACCCAGTACAAAACACTGCCGCGTCTTCGGTGGTGTGCTTGAGCCCCGCTACATTGTCGGCGCGGAACCACTAGACCAGTGAGCTGTTACGCACTCTTTCAAGGATGGCTGCTTCTGAGCCAACCTCCTGGCTGTCTATGCGACTCCACATCCTTTCCCACTTAGCACACGCTTCGGGACCTTAGACGACGGTCTGGGCTGTTTCCCTTTCGACGACGAAGCTTATCCCCCGCCGACTCACTGCCGGGATACGCGTCACCGGTATTCGGAGTTTGGTTGCTGTTGGTACCCGATACGGGCCCGCAAGCATCCAGTAGCTCTACCCCCGGGACGTAATGACCCGACGCTGCACCCAAATGCATTTCGGAGAGAACCAGCTATCACGGAATTTGATTGGCCTTTCACCCCTAGCCCCAAGTCATCCCCCCGGTTTTCAACCCAGGTGGGTTCGGTCCTCCACACGGTCTTACCCGCGCTTCAACCTGCTCAGGGCTAGATCATCCCGCTTCGGGTCCAGGACACGCGACTTTAAACGCCTTTTAAGACTCGCCTTCGCTACGCATACCCCACACGGGTTATGCTCGCCACATGCCACTGACTCGCAGACTCATTTTTCGATAGGCACGCCGTCACCCCACAAAAGGGCTCCGACGGATTGTAGGCGCACGGTTTCAGAGACTGTTTCACTCCCCTCCCGGGGTACTTTTCACCTTTCCCTCACGGTACTCGTTCGCTATCGGTCAGACAGGAATATTCAGGCTTACCCAACGGTCTGGGCGGATTCGCACGGGGTTCCACGGGACCCGTGCTACTTGGGAGACGCGATCGGCAGACCATGCGCGTTCAGGTACGGGGCCCTCACCCTCTGCGGCCCGGTATTCAACCCGGTTCCCCTGACACATGGTTTTCTGCAACTGCCGGCCGGCCCGTCGGAGCCGGCGCACGCGATCCCGCAACACCCCGCGCGCAACCCCCGACGGGTATCACACGCGCAAGGTTTGGCCATCATCCGCTTTCGCTCGCCACTACTCACGGAATATCCTTTCCTGCAGGTACTGAGATGTTTCACTTCCCTGCGTACCCCCCGGCCGAAGCCGGTACCGACCCATGACGGTCGGTGGGTTCCCCCATTCGGAAATCCTCGGATCAAAGCCCTGTCGGCGGCTCCCCGAGGCATATCGCAGCCTCAAACGTCCTTCATCGGTCCTGTCTGCCAAGGCATCCACCATACGCCCTTGCAAGCAACACACACGCAACATGCATGCGCCGCAAGATTCCTCCAGCAAATTCCCAGACGACAAATCATCACACTAAAAATGATCACAAAACGATCGAAACGAACAACAGAGTTCGATTCGAAATCAACAGCAAAACAAGGATCCAGAAAACCCTTGCTTTGCTCGCGTCCACTATCCAGTTCTCAAGCCACCACGCACCGCCACGCCGCCGCACCGGCACACGGCCGGCCCTCGGGCACGACGGGCACCGAATCGCGCCAGGCAAAAAAGCCTGGGGTGGCGATCCGGGAGCCCAAAAGCGCATCCGCACCACTCCGGCACCCACCGCACGACCGGCAGGGCAAAGCCAACGACATCTTCCACACCAGCAACCCCGCCACCGCCGCACCATGCGACGCGCGGGGCGCACACCGTCGGACGAACATCCGACTGAATTCTCCGTAGAAAGGAGGTGATCCAGCCGCACCTTCCGGTACGGCTACCTTGTTACGACTTAGTCCCAATCACGAGCCTCACCTTAGACGGCTCCATCCCACAAGGGGTTAGGCCACCGGCTTCGGGTGCTGCCCACTTTCATGACTTGACGGGCGGTGTGTACAAGGCCCGGGAACGCATTCACCGCGACGTTGCTGATTCGCGATTACTAGCGACTCCGCCTTCACGCAGTCGAGTTGCAGACTGCGATCCGAACTGAGACCGGTTTTCAGGGATCCGCTCCGCGTCGCCGCGTCGCATCCCGTTGTACCGGCCATTGTAGCATGCGTGAAGCCCTGGACGTAAGGGGCATGATGATCTGACGTCATCCCCACCTTCCTCCGAGTTAACCCCGGCGGTCCCCCGCGAGTTCCCGGCACAATCCGCTGGCAACACGGGGCGAGGGTTGCGCTCGTTGCGGGACTTAACCCAACATCTCACGACACGAGCTGACGACGACCATGCACCACCTGTGAACCCGCCCCGAAGGGAAACCCCATCTCTGGGATCGTCGGGAACATGTCAAGCCCAGGTAAGGTTCTTCGCGTTGCATCGAATTAATCCGCATGCTCCGCCGCTTGTGCGGGCCCCCGTCAATTTCTTTGAGTTTTAGCCTTGCGGCCGTACTCCCCAGGCGGGATGCTTAACGCGTTAGCTCCGACACGGAACCCGTGGAACGGGCCCCACATCCAGCATCCACCGTTTACGGCGTGGACTACCAGGGTATCTAATCCTGTTCGCTCCCCACGCTTTCGCTCCTCAGCGTCAGTAACGGCCCAGAGACCTGCCTTCGCCATTGGTGTTCTTCCCGATATCTACACATTCCACCGTTACACCGGGAATTCCAGTCTCCCCTACCGCACTCAAGCCCGCCCGTACCCGGCGCGGATCCACCGTTAAGCGATGGACTTTCACACCGGACGCGACGAACCGCCTACGAGCCCTTTACGCCCAATAATTCCGGATAACGCTTGCACCCTACGTATTACCGCGGCTGCTGGCACGTAGTTAGCCGGTGCTTATTCAACGGGTAAACTCACTCACGCTTGCTCCCCGATAAAAGAGGTTTACAACCCGAAGGCCTCCATCCCTCACGCGGCGTCGCTGCATCAGGCTTGCGCCCATTGTGCAATATTCCCCACTGCTGCCTCCCGTAGGAGTCTGGGCCGTATCTCAGTCCCAATGTGGCCGGTCGCCCTCTCAGGCCGGCTACCCGTCGAAGCCACGGTGGGCCGTTACCCCGCCGTCAAGCTGATAGGACGCGACCCCATCCCATACCGCGAAAGCTTTCCCAGAAGACCATGCGATCAACTGGAACATCCGGCATTACCACCCGTTTCCAGGAGCTATTCCGGTGCATGGGGCAGGTCGGTCACGCATTACTCACCCGTTCGCCACTCTCACCACCAAGCAAAGCCCGATGGATCCCGTTCGACTTGCATGTGTTAAGCACGCCGCCAGCGTTCATCCTGAGCCAGAATCGAACCCTCCACAAAAAAACTTCATGAAAAACATCCGAACAGATGACTCTCAAAACAAAAATTGACGAGCACGTCCTTAAGGAAGGACGCCCTCAAAAAACCCCACCATCATTCAACCCCTCCCGGGGCACCCCGCCACAAAAGACAAGGCTGACGATGAACTGGCAATCATTGACTATAAAGAAGTAGTACAAACACGCTCTTGAGTTCTCAAACCACCACCAC
>NZ_JBHEEA010000013.1:0-79827 GCF_041900695.1 Bifidobacterium sp. 2450 | reverse complement strand
AGCCCCTTGGGGCGTGTGCTCCAAGGGGCTTCCTGTACGTGTGGTGCGGCGGCGTGCTACTCTCCCACACCCTGTCGGGTGCAGTACCATCGCCGTGCCAGGCCTTAGCTTCCGGGTTCGGAATGGGACCGGGCGTCTCACCTGGGCCATGGCCGCCGCAAATCTTCTCTTATACGGCCAGACGCTGGGGTCTGCCGGCCTGTGGCGGCCTGGGAACCGGATAGCGGACGCGAATATGTCGATGTTTCGTCTTGTGGCCAGACAATGCTCATTGCCGTCTGGTGTCGTTTGCAGGAGGAAGATGCGGTCCAACCGCCAGGGGTCGGAATGTCAGTGTTGCCTTTCGTCCGTTAGTACCGGTCGGCTCCACCCCTCGCGGGGCTTCCACGTCCGGCCTATCGACCACGTGTTCTGCATGGGGACTACAGCAGCTCGAGGCTGCACGGAATGCTTATCTTGGAGCAGGCTTCCCGCTTAGATGCTTTCAGCGGTTATCCCTCCCGAACGTAGCCAACCGGCCGTGCCACTGGCGTGACAACCGGCATACCAGAGGTTCGTCCACCCAGGTCCTCTCGTACTATGGGCAGGCCTCCTCAGCATTCCAACGAGCGCAGAGGATAGAGACCAAACTGTCTCACGACGTTCTGAACCCAGCTCGCGTGCCGCTTTAATCGGCGAACAGCCGAACCCTTGGGACCTGCTCCAGCCCCAGGATGCGACGAGCCGACATCGAGGTGCCAAACCATCCCGTCGATATGGACTCTTGGGAATGATCAGCCTGTTATCCCCGGGGTACCTTTTATCCGTTGAGCGATGCCGCGTCCGTACACCGGCACCGGATCACTAGTCCCGACTTTCGTCCCTGCTCGGACCGTCGTCCTCGCAGTCAAGCCCGCTTGTGCACTTGCACTCGCCACCCGATTGCCAACCGGGCTGAGCGGACCTTTGGGCGCCTCCGTTACTCTTTGGGAGGCAACCGCCCCAGTTAAACTACCCGCCAGGCACTGTCCCTGAACAGGATGACCGTTCGAGGTTAGACATCCAATGCGAACAGAGCGGTATTTCACCTTGCGGCTCCACGCGATCTGGCGACCGCGCCTCTCGGCCTCCCGCCTATGCTACACAATCCACACCGAATGCCAATACCAAGGTATAGTAAAGGTCCCGGGGTCTTTTCGTCCTTCTGCGCTTAACGAGCATCTTTACTCGTACTGCAATTTCGCCGAGCTCCTGGTCGAGACAGTGGGGAAGTCGTTACGCCATTCGTGCAGGTCGGAACTTACCCGACAAGGAATTTCGCTACCTTAGGATGGTTATAGTTACCACCGCCGTTTACCGGGGCTTGAATTCACCGCTTCGCCAAAGGCTGACGGATCCTCTTAACCTTCCGGCACCGGGCAGGCGTCAGTGCATATACAGCGGCTTGCGCCTTCGCATGCACCTGTGTTTTTGGTAAACAGTCGCTACCCCCTGGTCTGTGCCACCCCCAAAAGCTCCCCGCGCGAGGCGGTTCACCATCGGGGGTCTCCCTTAAACCGAAGGAACGGGAGTGATTTGCCGAGTTCCTTGACCAGGATTCGCTCGATCGCTTTGGTATTCTCTACCTGACCACCAGTGTCGGTTTGGGGTACGGGCGGCTTTGAGCCTGACGCCGAAGCTTTTCTCGGCAGCCGGGATCACCGGATATCGGGCCGAACGGCCCCCATCATCGCACCTCGGGCACACGCGGGACGGATTTGCCTGTCCCACGCCCTGCGTGCTTGACCACGGAAGACCACCTCCGCGGCCGGCTACCCCTCTGCGTCACTCCTGCGCTGACCTACTACAGCTACGGTCCCAACGCCCGAAGGCATCCCACCACCGAAGTGGAGGTAAGCCCGCGGCCGGAGGTTAGTACTCACTGCCTCGGTTTTGGCGGCTGAAAGCCGGTACGGGAATATCGACCCGTTCATCCATTCGACTACGCCTGTCGGCCTCGCCTTAGGACCCGACTCACCCAGGGACGATGAACGTGGCCCTGGAACCCTTGGTCATCCAGCGGACGGGATCTTCACCCGTCTCTCGCTACTCATGTCTGCATTCTCACTCCCATGAAGTCCACGGCGCGTTCACACGGCCGCTTCGCCCCTCATGGGACGCTCTCCTACCCAGTACAAAACACTGCCGCGTCTTCGGTGGTGTGCTTGAGCCCCGCTACATTGTCGGCGCGGAACCACTAGACCAGTGAGCTGTTACGCACTCTTTCAAGGATGGCTGCTTCTGAGCCAACCTCCTGGCTGTCTATGCGACTCCACATCCTTTCCCACTTAGCACACGCTTCGGGACCTTAGACGACGGTCTGGGCTGTTTCCCTTTCGACGACGAAGCTTATCCCCCGCCGACTCACTGCCGGGATACGCGTCACCGGTATTCGGAGTTTGGTTGCTGTTGGTACCCGATACGGGCCCGCAAGCATCCAGTAGCTCTACCCCCGGGACGTAATGACCCGACGCTGCACCCAAATGCATTTCGGAGAGAACCAGCTATCACGGAATTTGATTGGCCTTTCACCCCTAGCCCCAAGTCATCCCCCCGGTTTTCAACCCAGGTGGGTTCGGTCCTCCACACGGTCTTACCCGCGCTTCAACCTGCTCAGGGCTAGATCATCCCGCTTCGGGTCCAGGACACGCGACTTTAAACGCCTTTTAAGACTCGCCTTCGCTACGCATACCCCACACGGGTTATGCTCGCCACATGCCACTGACTCGCAGACTCATTTTTCGATAGGCACGCCGTCACCCCACAAAAGGGCTCCGACGGATTGTAGGCGCACGGTTTCAGAGACTGTTTCACTCCCCTCCCGGGGTACTTTTCACCTTTCCCTCACGGTACTCGTTCGCTATCGGTCAGACAGGAATATTCAGGCTTACCCAACGGTCTGGGCGGATTCGCACGGGGTTCCACGGGACCCGTGCTACTTGGGAGACGCGATCGGCAGACCATGCGCGTTCAGGTACGGGGCCCTCACCCTCTGCGGCCCGGTATTCAACCCGGTTCCCCTGACACATGGTTTTCTGCAACTGCCGGCCGGCCCGTCGGAGCCGGCGCACGCGATCCCGCAACACCCCGCGCGCAACCCCCGACGGGTATCACACGCGCAAGGTTTGGCCATCATCCGCTTTCGCTCGCCACTACTCACGGAATATCCTTTCCTGCAGGTACTGAGATGTTTCACTTCCCTGCGTACCCCCCGGCCGAAGCCGGTACCGACCCATGACGGTCGGTGGGTTCCCCCATTCGGAAATCCTCGGATCAAAGCCCTGTCGGCGGCTCCCCGAGGCATATCGCAGCCTCAAACGTCCTTCATCGGTCCTGTCTGCCAAGGCATCCACCATACGCCCTTGCAAGCAACACACACGCAACATGCATGCGCCGCAAGATTCCTCCAGCAAATTCCCAGACGACAAATCATCACACTAAAAATGATCACAAAACGATCGAAACGAACAACAGAGTTCGATTCGAAATCAACAGCAAAACAAGGATCCAGAAAACCCTTGCTTTGCTCGCGTCCACTATCCAGTTCTCAAGCCACCACGCACCGCCACGCCGCCGCACCGGCACACGGCCGGCCCTCGGGCACGACGGGCACCGAATCGCGCCAGGCAAAAAAGCCTGGGGTGGCGATCCGGGAGCCCAAAAGCGCATCCGCACCACTCCGGCACCCACCGCACGACCGGCAGGGCAAAGCCAACGACATCTTCCACACCAGCAACCCCGCCACCGCCGCACCATGCGACGCGCGGGGCGCACACCGTCGGACGAACATCCGACTGAATTCTCCGTAGAAAGGAGGTGATCCAGCCGCACCTTCCGGTACGGCTACCTTGTTACGACTTAGTCCCAATCACGAGCCTCACCTTAGACGGCTCCATCCCACAAGGGGTTAGGCCACCGGCTTCGGGTGCTGCCCACTTTCATGACTTGACGGGCGGTGTGTACAAGGCCCGGGAACGCATTCACCGCGACGTTGCTGATTCGCGATTACTAGCGACTCCGCCTTCACGCAGTCGAGTTGCAGACTGCGATCCGAACTGAGACCGGTTTTCAGGGATCCGCTCCGCGTCGCCGCGTCGCATCCCGTTGTACCGGCCATTGTAGCATGCGTGAAGCCCTGGACGTAAGGGGCATGATGATCTGACGTCATCCCCACCTTCCTCCGAGTTAACCCCGGCGGTCCCCCGCGAGTTCCCGGCACAATCCGCTGGCAACACGGGGCGAGGGTTGCGCTCGTTGCGGGACTTAACCCAACATCTCACGACACGAGCTGACGACGACCATGCACCACCTGTGAACCCGCCCCGAAGGGAAACCCCATCTCTGGGATCGTCGGGAACATGTCAAGCCCAGGTAAGGTTCTTCGCGTTGCATCGAATTAATCCGCATGCTCCGCCGCTTGTGCGGGCCCCCGTCAATTTCTTTGAGTTTTAGCCTTGCGGCCGTACTCCCCAGGCGGGATGCTTAACGCGTTAGCTCCGACACGGAACCCGTGGAACGGGCCCCACATCCAGCATCCACCGTTTACGGCGTGGACTACCAGGGTATCTAATCCTGTTCGCTCCCCACGCTTTCGCTCCTCAGCGTCAGTAACGGCCCAGAGACCTGCCTTCGCCATTGGTGTTCTTCCCGATATCTACACATTCCACCGTTACACCGGGAATTCCAGTCTCCCCTACCGCACTCAAGCCCGCCCGTACCCGGCGCGGATCCACCGTTAAGCGATGGACTTTCACACCGGACGCGACGAACCGCCTACGAGCCCTTTACGCCCAATAATTCCGGATAACGCTTGCACCCTACGTATTACCGCGGCTGCTGGCACGTAGTTAGCCGGTGCTTATTCAACGGGTAAACTCACTCACGCTTGCTCCCCGATAAAAGAGGTTTACAACCCGAAGGCCTCCATCCCTCACGCGGCGTCGCTGCATCAGGCTTGCGCCCATTGTGCAATATTCCCCACTGCTGCCTCCCGTAGGAGTCTGGGCCGTATCTCAGTCCCAATGTGGCCGGTCGCCCTCTCAGGCCGGCTACCCGTCGAAGCCACGGTGGGCCGTTACCCCGCCGTCAAGCTGATAGGACGCGACCCCATCCCATACCGCGAAAGCTTTCCCAGAAGACCATGCGATCAACTGGAACATCCGGCATTACCACCCGTTTCCAGGAGCTATTCCGGTGCATGGGGCAGGTCGGTCACGCATTACTCACCCGTTCGCCACTCTCACCACCAAGCAAAGCCCGATGGATCCCGTTCGACTTGCATGTGTTAAGCACGCCGCCAGCGTTCATCCTGAGCCAGAATCGAACCCTCCACAAAAAAACTTCATGAAAAACATCCGAACAGATGACTCTCAAAACAAAAATTGACGAGCACGTCCTTAAGGAAGGACGCCCTCAAAAAACCCCACCATCATTCAACCCCTCCCGGGGCACCCCGCCACAAAAGACAAGGCTGACGATGAACTGGCAATCATTGACTATAAAGAAGTAGTACAAACACGCTCTTGAGTTCTCAAACCACCACCACTCACCCACCTCGCAGCCCTCCAGAAGGAGAACCACTCGCCGAGCGGCAGCAAGGAAACAACCTACACGCATTCGCGGACTCGCGCAAATCGAAGCGCGCAAAAACCTCAGGAATCGTTGCAATCACACGGTTCCCCCGGCGTGTCGCAAACAGCCTATTTGCGCTGTTCTGATACCAGAATAATCCGTTTTGCATTGCCGCTGCGTAACAAATTCATGTGTTCACCGGCGTGTCGCAAGAATTCGATTGCGTGACCATCCAGGTTCACCTTCTCGCAACCGGTCATCGCGTATGTAAAAAGGGACTTCCCTTTACGGGAAGTCCCTTTCAGTAGCTATTGAAGCTCGCTAGCCTCAGGCCAGGGTGTTCGGGTCAACCGGAACGCCCGGGTTCATCGTGGAGGTGATGGTTGCCCTGGTCAGGTAACGGCCCTTCACGGTGGACGGCTTCAGACGCTTGACTTCGTCGGCCACAGCCTTGAAGTTCTCGTCCAGAGCGGACTCATCGAAGCTCATCTTGCCGATGAGGAAGCTCAGGTTGCCGTTCTTGTCGACACGGAACTCGATCTTGCCGCCCTTGATGTCCTTGACAGCCTTGGTGACATCCATGGTCACGGTGCCGGTCTTGGGGTTCGGCATCAGGCCACGCGGACCGAGCACACGGCCCAGACGGCCGACCTTGCCCATCATGTCCGGAGTAGCAACCACGGCGTCGAAGTCGAGGAAGCCGCCCTGAACCTTTGCGATCAGGTCGTCATCACCGACGATGTCGGCGCCAGCCTCGGTAGCCTCGGTGGCCTTCGGGCCGCGGGCGAACACGAGGACCTTGGCGGTCTTACCAGTGCCGTGAGGCAGGTTGACAGTACCGCGCACGAGCTGGTCAGCCTTACGCGGGTCAACGCTCAGACGGAACACAGCCTCGACGGTCTGGTCGAAGTTGTAGGAGGGCATGCTCTTGAGCAGAGCGATGGCCTCGTTGGCGGTGTAGAGGTTGTTGCGATCGACGCGCTCAGCGGCTTCGCGGTACTTCTTGGAACGCTTTACCATCTGTCCTTCTCCTTATCAGTCCGTAACCGTGATGCCCATCGAGCGAGCGGTGCCCTCGATGATCTTCATGCCGGCCTCGATATCGCGAGCAGACAGATCTTCCATCTTGATCTCGGCGATTTCGCGAACCTGCGCCTTGGTGACAGAGCCGACCTTGTGGGTCAGCGGGTTCTCGGTGCCCTTCTCAACGCCAGCGGCCTTCTTCAGCAGAGCTGCAGCCGGCGGGGTCTTGAGCACGAAGGTGAAGGAACGATCTTCGTAAACGGTAATCTCGACAGGGATGACCTGACCCATCTTGTCCTGCGTCTGGGCATTGTATGCCTTGCAGAAGTCCATGATGTTCACGCCATGCGAACCCAGAGCCGGGCCCAGCGGCGGGGCCGGGTTGGCCTTGCCAGCCTGGATCTGGAGCTTGATCAGCGCCGAGACTTTCTTCTTGGGAGCCATATTATGGTTCTTCTTTCTATAACGCGGTTCGAATGGTCGCCGTCCTCAGGTTCGGCTGTCTGCCATCATGCTCGGTCTTGATTCATTATTTATCCGTGCATGCTGTAGGCAATCGGCCTGTGGTCGGTCTCCTCCCGCAACTTATATTGCTGTGCTGTGCTAGCGAGTCTCCTCTCCAGACACAAGCTCCCCTATTATGCAAATCCACCCGGACAACACAAAAAGCCCGACCACGATGGTCGGGCTCTGCAAAGTTTGGGGGTTAATCTAGCTTCTGAACCTGGTGGAAGCCAAGCTCCACCGGCGTATCACGGCCGAAGATGGACACGAGCACGGTGAGCTTCTGAGTGGTGGGCTCCACGTCGGAAACAACGGCGGCCATGGTGGCGAAAGGCCCATCGGTGACGGTGACCTGATCGCCAACGGCGTAGGAGACTTCGACCTTGCGCTTCTTGGCGGCGGCGGGCTTGTCGCCGGCGGCCTTGAGTGCCTCGGAAGCAATCATCGGAGCCATCATCGCCACGACTTCCTTGCGGGAGAGCGGCGCCGGATCCTTGGTCGGGCCAACGAAGCCGGTCACGCCTTCGGTCTCACGAACGATACGGCGGGCGTTCTCATCCGGCCACATACGAATCAGCACGTAGCCAGGAACACGCACGCGGGTGATGACCTTCTTGCCCTTTTCGGTGTGCTTCTCGACTTCTTCCATCGGCACCTCGACCTGGAAGATCTGGTCTTCCATGCCGAAGGAGGCGACGCGGGACTCGATGTTGGTCTTCACGCGCTTCTCGTAGCCGGAGTAGGTGTGCAGCACGTACCACTTGCCATCAAGGGAACGCAGGGACTTGGAGAATTCGTCAACGGCCTGCTGACCGGCATCGGTCTCCTCGGCCTGCTCGGATTCGTTGACTTCTTCCTCGTCCTCATCCAGAGAAACGGTCTCGGTCTGAGTGGAAGCAACGGGAGCGGATTCAGTCGCCGCCGGAGCGTCGGACTCAACATCTGCATTGTCGACGGATGCGTCAGATTCTGCGGAAAGGTCAGCGACTGGTTCGACCGGGGCAGCTGCCTCATCGGCAGCAGCTTCGAAAGCCTCGACAACAGGCTCCTCAGCCGGGACGGCGTCGAGGTTCTCGAGATTCAGTTCATCACTCATGCGTTGTTATTCACCTTAGGTTGTGCGGATCAGCCGAACACCCACAGCGTGGCCTTGCCTAGACCGAAGTCCATGCCAGTCACGAGGGCCATCAGCAGCAGCACGAAGATGAATACGGCCAGAGACCAGAAGAACAGTTCCTTGGCGGTAGGGGTCACGACCTTGCGAAGCTCGTCGATGATCTGCTTGATGAACAGACCGATACGCATGAAGACATTCGGCTTGACTGCCTTTTCACTCTTGCTCGTCTTAGCCATTCCGTACCTCGCGTCAGCTGCTTGATTATTAGAAACTTGGCAGGGAAGGCGGGACTCGAACCCACAACCTACGGTTTTGGAGACCGTTGCGCTACCAATTGCGCCACTTCCCTAGGTGAAAATCCACCTCGGCGCGCGTTCCGTAGAGAACGCTTCGCCACGGCGAAACCGCCAAGTCGTTATAATAACGGCTCCGGTGGATTATCGCAAATCGCGTGTCGCGCGCATAGCACGCGACTCTTCTCAGTTAGCCCATTCCTTGAATCGACGCATGCCTTCGGCTAGGTCTTCGTCGGCCAGTGCGTAGGAGAAACGCAGGTAACCGGGAGCACCGAAGGCCTCGCCGGGGACGGCGGCCACGTGGGCCTCATCCAACAGTGCGGCGGCAAAGTCAGCGGACGTATCGGACACTGTGCCTTTGGGACCCAGCGGCTTGCCAAGCAAAGCGGTGATGTCCGCAAAAGCGTAGAACGCGCCGGTCGGAGTCGGGCAGTTGACGCCCTCGATATCGTTCAAGGCGGTCACAATCGCACGGCGGCGCGCGTCGAAGGCCTTACGCATCTCGTGCACCTCATCCAGCGGGCCGGCCACAGCAGCCAAAGCAGCACGCTGGGAGATGTTGGCCACATTGGAGGTCATATGCCCCTGCAGCTTGGTGGCGGCCTTGGCCACCTCAAGCGGAGCGACCATCCAGCCGACACGCCAGCCCGGCATCGCATAGGTCTTGGCCACGCCGTTCAGCACCAGCAACTGCCCGCGGCATTCCGGCACGGCGGCACCGATGTAGGTGGTGTGCGCATCGTCATAGTTCAGGTGCTCGTAGATCTCGTCGGAGATAACCCAAATGTGGTGCTCGACGGCCCAACGACCGATCGCTTCCACGGTTTCCGGCTTCCAGACGGCTCCGGTCGGGTTGTTCGGGGAGTTGACGATGATTGCCTTCGTATGCTCGGTACGGGCCGCTTCCAGCGCCTCAAGCGAGGGCTCGAAGTTCACGTCGGCACCGGCGAATACTTCGACCGGCACACCACCGGCAAGCTTCACAGCCTCGGGGTAGCTGGTCCAGTACGGAGCGGGAATGATGACCTCGTCGCCATCGTTGAGCAAGATCTGGAAGGATTCATACACGGCCTGCTTGCCGCCGTTGGTCACCACGACCTGATCGGCATTGACCTCGTAGCCGGAATCGCGCAGCACCTTAGCCGCAATCGCTTCGCGCAGCTCGGGCAGGCCCGGCGTAGGCGTGTACTTGTAGTTCTTCGGGTCAAGGCAGGCATCTGCCGCAGCCTTGACCACGTTTGCGGGGGTCGGGAAATTCGGTTCACCTGCGCCGAAGCCGATAACGTCAAGTCCGGCGGCCTTCATGGCCTTGGCCTTGGAATCGACGGCGAGCGTAGCGCTCGGTGCCACAGTGTTGATACGGTCGGAAAGAGTCTGCCATTGCGCCATAGTCATGGCTCCCATGTTAAACCTACAGCACGAAAAATCGCCAGAGCCGCACTATGGTGATGGAATCTGTCGTGTGACAGATTCCATCAGTCACACGAGTACAAGATTGTCGCGATGAACCAGTGGGTGGGCGTACTGGGGGCCGAGGAAACGCTTGAGTTGGGCGGTGTTACGCCCGAGCATCTGCGGAATTTCTTCGGAATCGAAGCCGGCGAGGCCTCGGGCCAGGTGTTCGCCGCTTTCGGCATCGATCCAGACCGGATCGCCGGCGGAAAAATCGCCGTGCACTTCGAGCGCGCCGGCCGCCAGCAGCGAGGCACGCCCGCCGCGAATCGCCTGGCCGGCACCCGCATCGACCACAATCGTGCCGCGCGGGTCGGCGGCAAAACCAATCCACAAACGGCGTGATGAGCCGCGGGCCTTAACCGGTGCGAACACGGTGCCCACCGGATCGCCCATCATCGCAGGGCCCGCGTTCGAGGCGCAGGTGAGTACCGTGGGGATGCCCGAGACGGCCGCCACGCGTGCGGCCTCGAGTTTGGTGACCATGCCGCCGGTGCCGACCTTGGAGCCGGAGCCGGAGACCTGGATGTCGCCCAGCGCATCAATCACGTTGGGCACATATTCCACACGGCGGGAGCCGGGCTGCGAGGGCGGTGCAGTGTACAGCGCGTCCACGTCGGTCAATAGCACCAAGACTTCGGCCCGCACCAGATTGGCCACCAAGGCGGAGAGTCGATCGTTATCGCCGAAACGAATCTCGTTCGAGGCCAACGAATCGTTTTCGTTGATAATCGGCACCACGCCGAGGTCGAGCAGACGGTCCAGCGTGCGTTCCACATTGCGGTACTGGGTGGCCCGAATCGTGTCTTCGGCAGTGATCAGAATCTGGCCGACGCGAATACCGAATCGACCGAACGCAGTCTCGTAGCGGGCCATCAGTAGCCCTTGGCCGACGGCTGCGGTGGCCTGCTGAGTGGCCACGTCCACCGGCCGTGAGTCAAAGCCCAGAGGCCCGAAACCGGCGGCGATAGCACCGGACGAGACCAGCACCACGCGTCCGCCCATCAATCGGACCTGAGCCAAGGCCGCGGCCAACGCGTCGAGCTTGTCCGGGTCGAGGTGACCGCTCGGCTGGGTCAGCGAGCTGGAGCCGACTTTCACGACAATGGTTCCGGCTGCGGCGATCATGCGCCGTACCTCGGCCTGACTCGGAGTGCTCATTTATTCCTCGGTTTCACCATCTTCGCTGGACTCACCGTGGCCGAACAGGCTGGTTTCGTCATGGCGATCGTCGTCAACGGTCGGGTCGGCCCAGTGGCCGGCCTTGCGTTCGGCCATCATCGCGTCGCGCACGGCGGCACGGGCGTCCATCATCTCGTGGTATTGGGCACGACGTTCGGCGTTGGAGCGGCGGTGCGTGCGCGGGTCCTGCTCCTCGAGACGCAGATCCTTGCCTCGGGCACCGAGGTTGGAGCCGTCGAGCATTTCGGCACCAGCGGAGATGGTCGGATCCCAATCGAATTCGACCATGCGGGCACCGCGACCGATGCGCACTTCGTCGCCGGGGTGAGCACCCTTGCGGCGCAGCTCGTCCTCCACGCCCAGCTTGGCCAAGCGGTCAGCCAGGTAGCCCACGGCCTCGTCGTTGTCGAAGTTGGTCTGCATGACCCAGCGCTCCGGCTTGACGCCACGCACCTCGAAGAACACTTCGCCATTGCCGAGTTCGCGGCGCTCGACCGTGAACTCAAGCGCACTGCCACCCTCGTCAGCGCGACGCGGACGGCGGCCCTTGGTCTCCAATGGCTTGATGACCACGCGAGCCTCCTCTTCGGCCTGCTCGCGATTGGCCACTTCCTCACGCATCTCATGCACCAGCGCAGACAACGCGAAGTTGAGCTCCTTCAGCCCCTCATGAGAGGCAGTGGAGATCTCAAAGACCTTCAGCCCGAGTTTCTCGAACTCCGGACGCACGAACTCGGCCAATTCCTTGGCCTCGGGCACATCGATCTTGTTCAGGATCACGATGCGCGGGCGTTCGGGAATCGGAATGGCGCCCAGCGGCAGTTCGAGCTTATCGGCGTAGAGCGCCAACTCGTTTTCCAGCGCGTGGTAGTCGGACATCGGGTCGCGGTCCGGTTCAAGCGTGGCGCAATCGATCACGTGGGCGATGATTTCGGTACGTTCGATATGGCGCAGGAACTCCAGTCCCAGGCCCTTGCCTTCGGAAGCGCCCGGGATCAGGCCCGGCACGTCGGCGATGGTGTATCGAGAGTCACCGGCGATGACGACGCCGAGATTCGGCACCAGCGTGGTGAATGGGTAGTCGGCGATCTTCGGCTTGGCGGAGCTCATCGCCGCAATCAGGGACGACTTTCCGGCCGAGGGGAAACCGACCAGCGCCACGTCGGCGATGGACTTCAGTTCCAGAATTACGTCGCGCTCCTCGCCGAGTTCGCCGAGCAGGGCGAAGCCGGGGGCGCGGCGGGTCTTGTTGGCCAGGGCGATGTTGCCGAGGCCGCCGGCACCGCCTTGGGCGACGACGCAGCGGTCGCCCTCGTGGCGCAGGTCGGCGAGCTGTGCGCCGGGATGCTCGGCTTTGCCTTGCTCGCCGCGCGCCTCAAAGACGACGGTGCCGCAGGGCACGGGCAGAATCAGGTCCTCGCCCTTAGAGCCGTCCTTATTGTCGCCCAAACCCATGGTGCCGCTGCCGGCGACACGATGCGGCATGAAACGATAGTCGAGCAGGCTGGTGGCGTTACGGTCGGCCACGAACACCACAGAACCGCCGTCGCCGCCATTGCCGCCGTTTGGGCCGGCCAACGGCTTGTATTTCTCACGACGGATGCCGGCCGAACCGTTGCCCCCATCGCCGCCCTTGACATGGACGGTTACTCGATCCACAAAATCACTCATATTGATTACCTTACAAAAAAGCCGCGTCCTTACGGGCGCGGCTTGAAAAAAAGCTTGACGCTATATCGCTCAGGCGATGACGTCGACAACCTTGCGGTCGCGACGCACACCGAACTTCACGGAGCCATCGGTGAGGGCGAACAGCGTGTGATCCTTGCCCATGCCGACGTTGTGGCCCGGGTGGAAGTTGGTGCCACGCTGGCGAACGATGATGTTGCCGGCCACGACGGCTTCGCCGCCGAACTTCTTCACGCCGAGGTATTGCGGGTTAGAATCGCGACCGTTGCGAGAGCTGGACGCACCCTTCTTATGTGCCATGATTCATGGTCCTTTCTATAACTCAGGCGATCGCCGTGATCTTGACGATAGTCAGCTTCTGGCGATGACCCTTACGGCGAGCAACACCAGTCTTGTTCTTGTACTTCTGGATGTCAATCTTCGGGCCCTTGGCTTCGTCGTTCACAACCTCAGCCTTGACGGACACCTTGGCCAGATCGGCGGCGGCAAGGGTGACCTTGTCACCATCGACAACGAGGGAGACCGGGAATTCCACGGTATCGCCCTTCTTGGCGTCGAGACGGTTCACGAGGATGACGTCGCCAACCTCGACCTTTTCCTGATGGCCACCGGCCTTCACAATCGCGTACATTATCGTTCCTTTTATGTTTTGGAAAGCTACCTTGCCTAACACGCACCGAGCCTGCGGTCAGACACCGAGTTTCGAATCTACACCACCATGCGGACTAAATCAAATGATTTTTGCCCGCGTGTCAAGCACGACACACCTGTTACTCTTCCGCTTACTCTTCCGCCGTGTTGTTGGCAGCGACGGCAGCGGCGGCAATCTGAGCCAGTTTGGCTTTGACGTCGGCGCTGGAACCAGCCGGTTCGGGAGCGGGAGCGGTGCCGCGACCGTGCTTGTTGGTTTTGACGAACGGGTCGCCACCGCGAAGCGCGTAGGGATCGTCGTAGTCGGCCGAAACGGTCGGCTGATCATGCAGGATGAAACCACGGCCCTTGCAGGTCGGGCATTCCTCGGAGAACGCCTCGACCAGACCCTGGCCGATGCGCTTGCGGGTCATCTGCACCAAACCAAGCGAGGTGACTTCGGCCACCTGATGCTTGGTGCGGTCGCGTGCCAAGCATTCGACCAAGCGGCGCAGCACCAGATCGCGGTTGGCGGGCATGACCATATCCACATAGTCGATCATCACCATGCCGCCGATATCGCGCAGGCGCAGCTGGCGGGCGATCTCTTCAGACGCTTCCAAGTTGCAGCGCGTCACCGTTTCTTCCAAGGACTTACCCTTGCCGATAAAGCGGCCGGTGTTCACGTCAATGGTGGTCATGGCTTCGGTGCGATCGATGACAATCGAGCCGCCGGACGGCAGGTAGACCTGACGCTCCATGCCCTTACGCAGCTGGGAGTCGATGGACCACTTGTCGAACACGTCCTTGCCTTCATGCTCGGCCGGGTCCCACTTCTCCAGCTTGTCCTTCAAGTCGGGGGCCATGGTGTCAAGGTATTCCTCGATACGGTCGTAGACCTTGTCGCCTTCCACGATGAGCTTGCTGAAGTCGTCGTTGAAGATGTCGCGCACCACGCGGATGGCCACGTCGGGCTCGCCCTGCAGGAGCTTCGGGCGCTTGCCGTGCCAGAATTCCTCGCGCTTGGCGTTGATGCGCTCCCACTGGCGGACCAGTGATTCGAGATCCTTGACGATGGCGTCTTCGGATGCGCCCTCGGCTGCGGTACGGATAATCACGCCCATGTCTTTCGGGGCGATCTTGGAGACGATGTTCTTCAGACGGCTGCGTTCGCGCTCCGAAAGCTTGCGGCTCACGCCGGTCATGCCGCCGGATGGCACGAGCACCAGGAAGCGGCCGGCGAGCGTGACCTGAGAGGTCAGGCGGGCACCCTTGTGGCCGATCGGGTCCTTAGTGACCTGCACGAGCACCGGGTCGCCGGACTTGAACGCCAGCTCGATGCGGCGCGGCTGGCCTTCGAGACGAGCGGCATCCCAGTTGACCTCGCCGGCGTAGAGCACGCCGTTGCGGGCCTGGCCGATATCCACGAATGCGGCCTCCATGCTGGGCAGCACGTTCTGCACGCGGCCAAGGTAGATGTTGCCGACGGTCTGTACTTCCTGAATGTCGGAGACGTAATGCTCGACCAGAACATTGTCTTCCACCACGGAAATCTGGGTGTGGTGTTCCTTCTCACGCACCACCATCAGGCGGTCCACGTTCTCGCGGCGTGCGAGGAAGTCCTGTTCCATGAGCTGGCTCTGGCGGCTGCGCTCACGGCGGTTGTCACGGCGGCGCTGCTTCTTGGCCTCGAGACGAGTGGAGCCCTCCACATCAGTGATCTCGTCGATGTATTGCTGCTTGCGGGAGCGGCGGACCAGCGGCTGTTCGCTGTTCTGACTCTGGTCGTCGGTGCCCTCGCCGTTCTTGCCGCCACGGCGGCGACGGCGACGGCGAGTAACGGTCTGCTCCTCATCGTCCTCATCGCGATCACGGTCATGATCATCGCGATCGTCACGACGGCGGGAACGCGTATCTTCGGCATCGTTCTCGGCGGTATCGTGCTCGCCGTTGGCACCGGTTTCGCCGCGTGAGCCGCGACGGCGGCGACGGCGCGAACGGGTGCGGGTGGCGTCGGATTCTTCGTCGCCCTCCTCTTCGGCAATCGGCGAGTAGGCGATATCGTCCAGCTCGAGGTCTTCCTCAATCTGCTCGACTTCGGCGGCTGCACGACGCTCCTGAGCGTTCAGGCGGCGGGAGCGGCGCGAACGACGGGAGTCGGAGGTGTCATCGGCGTCGAAATCGTCGTGATCGGCGTTGGTATCGCCGGACGCGGCGTCACGGGAAGCATCACGGTCGGCGGCATTGCGGCCACGATCGTCACGGTCGTCACGGCGGCGGCTGCGCGGCTGCGCGTCGTCATCATCGTGGCTGCGCGAGCGGCGGGAGCGACGAGACGGACGTTCGTCGACGTCAACATCGTCATCATGAGTGTCAGCGGTATCGTGCGCATCCACAGCGGCGGGCAGTACCGGTTCCTGGAAGAGCAGGGACGTCATCGGCTTGCCGCGGCGCACGGTCTCGTGGCCAGAGGGCAGGGATTCGACCGCGTCGAACAGGCGCTCATCCGGGGTGTCCTCGTGCGTATCAGCAACTGCACGGCGAGAACGACGGCGAACCGGACGGTCCTCGTCATCATCATCCATATCCATAGACGCACGGCGAGAGCGGGAGCGAACCGGGTGGTCCTCGTAGTCATCATCGTCGGACTGGCGGGAGCGAGAGCGGCGGCGAACCGGGCGGTCCTCGTCGTAATCGTCATCGTCCACAACCGAACGGCGGCGGGAACGTGGGGCGTCATCGAAATCGAAATCATCGGCACTGACAGTGCGGCGCGAACGACGAGGACGATCATCCTCGCTATCCGAGTCGGCCACTGTGGGAGCGGCGCGGCGCGAACGGTGCGAAGTCTCGTCGTCATCATCGGTATCGCTGGAGGATGCGGCGGACGTACGGCGGGCGCGACGCGGCGTTTCGGCGGCATCGTCGGCCGTGGAAACGCGGCGCGTACGGCGGCGGGTTGGGCGTTCGGCGGAATCCTGGGAATCGCTGGATTCATCGGAATCGCTGGAATCGGCTGACTTGGAATCGGCCGCAGTGCTGGCATCGGGAAGCGCGGGGACTTCGAACAGCGGGGTGCGTTCCTGCACTTGCAGTTCCAGAGAAGCGCCGGCGGCACCGGCGCCGCGGACCACGCGACGGCCGCCACGACGACGGCGAACAGGTTCGGCGGGCTGGGAGGCGGCGGCAGGCGCAGCGTTCACGGCTGCAGCCGAATCAGCATTGGATACGGTTGAATTATCGGTTCCGTCGTTGACGAAACCTTCACGGTTGTCAGTGGGCACAATGCTCCTCGCGGCGCGCTGCATCACGACGCCTATTTCCAGGCCTATACGCTTGGCTCACACCACGCTCTCACCGTGGCCGCGCGAAAACGCGCCGCGTAAAGGCAACTTCGTCTCAAGTCTGTCCTGCGGGTGGCGGACACCGGCGCTTGCGTTGTCTCATTCTCGAGAGCCGCAAGGGGATCGACGCCATCTCGCACGCTAATGGTTATGCAGAACCACCATCCTTTAGTATGCCACATATTTTGTGCGGGCGTGGCCCGGCGAGGCTGACGTTCTATCGGCTCCCCTCCCTGCGGTGACAGCTCCCCTCAGAGAGGGGAGCTAGAGAGGTGTCAGACCAGCCAATCGGTAAGAATTGCGGCCATGGCGGTCAGGTCGGATTCGGGCACCTGCTCGTCGTGCTTGTGAGCCAGCAGCGGGTCGCCGGCACCGAGGTTGACGGCCGGAATACCGAGCTGAGAGAAGCGTGCCACGTCGGTCCAGCCGAGCTTGGCCAGCGGGTCGCGGCCAGTGCGCTCCTTAACCAGTCGGACCAGATCCTGGGCGAGCGGGGCGTTCAGGCCCGGGCGCGCGGAGGGGCTTTCGTCCTTCATTTCGATGCCGTAGCCCTCGAACACGCCGCCGGTGGCCACATGCTCGCCATTGCCGAGTTCGGCACCGGCGTCCGCGCCCATCATCAGAGCCTTGGCCTCGGTCAGCGACTTGTCCGGGGCGAAGCGGTAGTTGACGTGTACGCGGCATTCATCCGGAATGACGTTCGTGCCTTTGCCGCCGGAGATCAGCGTGGCGTTGAGGCCCTCGCGATAGTCAAGCCCGTCCACGTTCACGGTGGCCGGCTCGTAGGCGTTGAGTCGGTTCAGGATGTCGGCCGCCTTGTGGATGGCGTTCTCCCCCATCCACGCACGGGCGGAGTGCGCGGCCACGCCGTGGGTCACGACGTCGAAGCGAATCGTACCGTTGCAACCGCCCTCGATGCCGCTGTTGGTGGGCTCGCCGATGATGGCGAAATCGCCGGTGATCCAATCGGGATGGGCCTCGACGACTTTGCGTAGGCCATTCTTTTCGGCGACGACTTCCTCATGGTCGTAGAAGACGTAGGTGAGGTCGACTTTCGGGGTGGTTTCCGGCGTGCGGCCGTCGAGCGTGGCGGCGAGGTAGAGCATCACCGCGTCGGAGGCCTTCATATCGGTGGCACCGCGGCCCCACAGCACGCGGTCTTCGGGATGAGCGTGGGCGATTTCTTCGCGAATCAGCGAATCGCCGGGCTTCAGCCACTTTGGTGGGAAATTGTCGATGACCGGCACAGTATCGAGGTGCCCGGCCAAGATCACACGGCTCGGCTTGCCGAAGTCGGTGCTGGCCACCACTGTGTCACCGTGACGGCGGACGGCCAGGTGCTCTTGCTCGTTAAGGAAGGCCTCGACCTCGTCGGTGAGGGGGCCTTCGTGGTCGGACACGGAGAAGTTCTCCATGATCTGGGTGAGCAGGCTGTTCAGCTGCTCGGCAGTGGATGCGGTGCGGTTCAATTCAAGCGTCATGTGAACAGCGTACCGCGTGGGCGGCGGGCCCAGCACACTCACTACATGAGATTTTGCGGCCGAATACATTTTTATGTGCCACACTGGGGTGGCGAAAGGGAGGATTATGCCAGGTCTAATCAGCGCCATGCAAGGCTTCTGCGTTATCGGCATCGTAATCGCGGTGGGATATGTTGCCGCACGAATGCGAATCGGCGGGCCGTCCGCTCAGATGGTGCTCAACCGGTTCTCCTTCTTCGTATCGAGCCCGTGCCTGATGTTCGCGATTCTCTCCAAGGAGCCGATCTTCGACATCTTCCACCCCTCGATTATCGTGGCGTTCTTCTCCGCCGTGCTGGTAGGCGTGGTGTTTTTGGTGCTCAACCGCATGTTCTTCCATCTGAACGCCCCGGACGCCACCATCGGTGCCCTGAATTCGCTGTACCTCAATTCCAATAACATCGGCCTGCCAATCGCCACCTACATTCTGGGCAATCCGGCTCTTGTGGCACCGATTCTGGTCATGCAGCAGGCCATCTTCACACCGGTGGGCCTGACAGTGCTGGACGTGACCACCAAGGGCAAGGTCTCCATCAAGGAGATCGCCAAGCAGCCACTGCATCAGCCGCTGCTTATCGGCTCGCTACTGGGCATTGTGGTCTCTGCGATTTCCGCTAAAAGCGGCTGGTTCCCAGTGCCGAAATTCATTTTCGACCCGATCGACATGATCGGCGATTCGGCTGTGCCAATGATCCTGATGGCGTTCGGCATGTCCCTGCACGGCACCAAGCCGCTGCAGCAGAAGGGCGATCGCCCGGCCATCCTCACGGTCGCGGTCCTCAAGAACATCATCATGCCGATTATCGCGTTCCTGCTCGCCTACTTCGTGATGGGCTTCCGCGGCTCCGAGCTGTACGCCTGCGTGGTGCTTGCCGCCCTGCCCACCGGCCAGAACGTGTACAACTACGCGGCCCGTTACAACGTGGGCCTCACCTTCGCGCGCGACGGCATTCTGATGAGCACCATGACCAGCCCGGTGTTTATCGCGATCATCGCGGCGCTGCTGAGCTGATCCGGCAACTGTAATCACCGTAAAAAAACTGGCCTTTCGCTGTTCGTGGTGGGTGGTGGGTCTGTCTGGTGGTGCCGGTCGGGTAGGTTGGGGGCATGGATACCTCATATCTTGCAAAAGTGAACATGATAAATGGTGCCGGTCGGGTAGGTTGGGGGCATGGATACCTCTCACCTGTTCACCGCCGCATTGCAGTTGCAGTCTCCTTGGAAGGTCGGGTCCGTGGATTTCAGGAATGTGGGGGACGGCAGGCAGGAGCTGCACATCGCGATCGGTTTCGAGGCAGGCTCGCGCTTCTGTTGTCCCGAGCCGGGGTGCGGCGAGACCGTCTGCCCGGTGCATGACACCCGTGAGCGCACGTGGCGGCATCCGGACTTCTTCCGGTACAAGGCGTTCATCCACGCCGGTGTGCCGAGGGTCTCCTGTCCCGTGCATGGGGTGAGGACGGTTCCCGTCCCGTGGGCGAGGCCGGGCAGCGGGTTCACGCTCCTGTTCGAGGCGTGGGCGGTGGAGATGGCCCGCCACCTTCCCGCCGGCACGCTCGCCGAGCAATTGGACGAGACCGACACCCGCCTGTGGCGATTCATCGCCCACTACGTGGACGAGGCGCGCGCCCTGCTGGACTACATGGGCGTGGAGGCCATCGGCATCGACGAGACCAGCCGCAAAGGCCACAACTACATCACCGTGGTCGCCGACCTCGTCGAGCACGACGTGATCAACGTGACCCCCGGCAAGGACTCAGCCACGGTCGAACGGTTCGCGCGGGATTTCATGGACCACAACGGGGTCCCGGAGTATGTGCGTCTGGTCACCTGCGACATGAGTCTCGGGTTCCAAAAGGGCATCCGCGAGCACCTGCCCAACGCGCGGAGGATCATCGACAAGTTCCACGTGGTCAAGCACGCCAACGAGGCCGTCGACAAGGTCAGGAAGACGGAGGGACGCTCCAACCCACTACTCAAACGGACCAAGTACCTGTGGCTCAGGAACGAGGAAAGCCTGACCGAACTGCAGCTGGAGACCAAACGCAACCTCACGAGGCAACGGCTCAAGACCGGCCGCGCCTGCCGGATGCGCGAGGTCCTGCAGGACGTCTACGCAGACAGCCCCACCCCGTCCGAGGCGTGGGTGCGCCTGCACCGCCTGTGCTCGTGGATGATGCACTCCCGCCTCGAGCCGATGAAGGACTTCGCCCGCATGATCCGACGCCACTTCACCGAGATCGTCGCCTACTTCGAGCACCCGTACACCAACGCCGTCCTCGAGGGCGTCAACAGCGTCATCCAGAACGTCAAACGACGGGCACGAGGCTTCCGCAACATGGACTACTTCGCCACCATGATCTACCTGACCTGCGGCAAACTCGACCTCAAAGCCGTCACCACCACCTGACCATCACCCACCACAAACAGCGAATAACCAAAAAACTTCCGCGAAATCCACCGTAGGATTCCGCGGAAGCCTGAGATATACGCTACTTGAGAATCGCCTTAATCGCCTCATACTGCTGAGCAGTGAGTTGCACCGCTGGCTCACGGATCAGGGTGGAAATGTTCAGTCCCTTGGCCTTGACCGCGCCCTTGATGGCGGAGATGAACAGGTCGGTCTGATCGTACAGCGCCATCAGGTGGCTGATGCGTTCGGCGGCCTCAATTGCGGTGCCATAGTCGCCGGCCTCATACGCACGGTGCAGCGCGACGAAGGTCTCCGGCTCCACATTGGTCATGCCGCAGATCACGCCATCACCGCCGGAGACGCGGTTGACGAGATAGTACTCGTCGAAGCCGGAGAACACCGCAAACCGTGGATTCACGGCCTTGACCGCGCGAATCACCTTGCGGGTGTGGCTGATTGTGTCGACCGTGTCCTTGATGCCGACGATGTTCGGGTACGCGGCGGCAAGCTCGGCCACGAGCTCCGGGGTCAAGTCGCTGCCGGTGCGCGGTGGGAAGTTATAGAGGATCACCGGAAGATTCGTCGCTTCAGCGACCGCGCCGAAGTACGCCTTCGCGCCTCCCGCAGTAGGGCTGAAGTAATACGGCGAAACGATCACGAGCGCATCCACTCCACTTGCTTCGGCTGCCTGCGCGAAGTCGATCACATTGTTCAAGTTGGTATCGCCCACGCCCGCGAACACCTTGATGCGCCCGGCGACATGCTTGGCCACGAAGTCGACTGCCTGCTTCTTGACGTCCAGAGGGAAGGCATAGAACTCGCCGATGCTGCCAAACACCAGCACGCCGTTGATACCGGCCTCGATCAGATGATCGAGATGCCGCTCCCAACGTTCATAGTCGATGTCACCGTCATCCTTGGTGATGGTGATGGATGGGCAGATGATGCCCGAGAATTCGGCGCTGCTTGTCATGATTGTTTCTTTCGTTACGGAATAGGGGTGCCGCTTGTGCGGCACCGGGTTTGCGGTCTCTCCCCAGTCGTCCTGCGGACGACAGCCCCCTCATCAGAGGGGGCTTGGGTTTAGTCGATGTTGTAAGCGCGGCGGGCGTTGTTTTCGAAGAAGCCCTCGTCCTCGCCGAACGTGTCCAGCATGAGTTGGAAGTGCGTGGCAAAGGTCGAGTTGAGTTCCACAACCGGCCAGTTGGAGCTGTACAGCACCTTCTTCGGGCCGAATGCGTCCCGCACGTATTTCACGATGTCCGGGTCCACCGGGTTGTCGCCGGAAACCTTGATATACGAATTCGGCAGTTCGGCCAACGCTGCGAGCGCGGCGCACGATTCCTCATCAAGCCCGGGCACGTTGCCGAGATGATCGATGATGACCGTCACTTCGGGAACCTGCGCGAACGCCTTGGCCATGTCGCCCAGTTCCGGGCCACGGTTGCACAGCTCGAATGGCAATCCCTTGGCGGCCATCGCGCGTAGACCGGCGATGAATTCGGGTTCGAGCGCACGGCCCCGCGGCTCGGAATCCACATGCAGCGGTTCCCTGATGCCATCGGCATTAATCGGGACACGCATCCAAGGGTTTACCCGTCCTTGCAACATGCGCTTCAAGATCAGAGGACTTGCATTCTCGTACAGCAGCCGGTCCTCAAGCTCGTGGTCGGCCGCGTCAACCTCCACGTATACGCCGCCGAGGAAATTCACGCCAAACTTGGCGTATTCCGCGGCGAGGTCGTCAACCGTGTACCGGTGCTGCAGTGAGGGCAACCCTGCTAGCCATGGCAGATCCTGCGCATCCGGATCCCAGATATGGAAGTGGGAATCGATTACGTTGAGCGTCATGTCAGGCCTCCTTCAGACCGATCTTAGAGCCCCAGAACGCGTACCATGCCACGTACAGGAAGCCTGGAACCATCACCAGAACCGCGATTTCGATTCCAGCTGCATCCTGGACCACACCAAGCAGCAGCGGGATAAGCGCGGCGCCGACAATGCTCATCACCAGTGCCGAGGAACCGGTCTTCGCCGCGGAGCCTTTGATGCCCTTCAACGTCAGCGAGAATATGGTCGGGTAACCGATGGAGATGAACAGGTAAGCGACCATGAACGCGATGACGGAAACCTTGCCCAGACCAAGGAACACCACGAACATCAGCACAGCCGAAACGGTCATGTACACGCCAAGAATCTTCGCGGGATCAAACTTGGTCATCAACGGCGTGGTGGAGAAGCGTCCGATGGTGAACAGCAGGGAAAGCCCTGAAAGCATCATCGCGGCGGTACCGGCGGTGATGCCCGCGCCCCAGTGCTTCAGCGCATAGGCGGAGAAGACCGCCATGCCGGCCACCTGCAGGCCGATGAAGATGAACTCCGCAAGCACGCCCAATGCGAAGTACGGACGCTTGAGCAGGCCAAAGAAGGAGCCGTTCTCGGTGGATGCACCGCCCGCGGCTTCCTCTTCGTCGCCCGGAGGCGTGGGCAGCTTGAACAGCGCGAACACGGCGAGCACCACGACCAGCACAATGCCGATCACGATGTACATCATGCGGGTATCGCTCAGGAACTGCGTCTTGGCGGTTTCGAAGCCGGACTTGCCCGGCGCGATGGTGGCGCCAAGAATCTGGCCGAGAATCAGCGGGCCGACGATATTGCCGACGCCGTTGAAGCTTTGCGCCATGTTAAGGCGGAACGATTCGCCTTTCTCGTCACCCAGCTTGGTGATATACGGATTGCAGTTGGTTTCCAACGATGCCGCGCCGAGCGCGATAACGAACATGGCGAACAGGAACAGGCCATAGCTGGCCATGCTGGTGGCCGGGATAACCACGAAGGCGCCAAGAGCGAATAGGAACAGGCCGGAGATGACGCCGCCTTTATAACCGAAACGCTTGGCGATCAACCCAGCCGGAATGGCCATGACGAAGTACGCGCCGTAGTAGGCCACCTGCAGTAATGACGCCTCGGTGCTGCTGAGTTCCATGTAGTTTGCGAACGGCGAGTTCAGCGCATTCACGAGGTTCATGGTCAAACCCCAGATAAAGAACAGTGAGGTCACCAGCACAATGGCGATTGTCGCCTTGGAACCGGTTGTATTTTTGGATGTCATCATTGACTCCTTAGTGATGCGAGTTTCCCCCGATATGGCCTGATGAGAAGTGGACCGCTCTGGGCCATGTTGGTAAACGGATGGCCCAGAGCGCGGGTGATGCGGGCGGCATACGCGAGTGCGGGGGAAGGGAGCGATTATCAAGGCTCCGGGATTGCCGCGCGAATATTCGGGAAAAGGCTGGTTGTCAGCTCAGCGCACGATCGAGGTGGACGTAGCCGCCGTCGACGAACACCCACTGGCCGGTGGTGTGGCTGGAACGGTCGGACAACAGGAACGCCGCCTCGTTGCCGATCTCCTCGGTGGTGGTCATGCGGTGCTCCAGCGGGATTTTGTCGGTGATCACCGACAGGCGCGCCTTCTGTGCGGCCTCATCGCCGAAGGTCTTGATCCAGTCGGCGTACAGCGGGGTCCAGCATTCGGAGACGACGATGGCGTTGACACGCACCCGGTCCTTGACGAGAGCGGCGGCCCATTCGCGTGTGAGTCCCAGGATCGCGCCCTTCGCGGCCGCGTAGGCGCTGGTCTTGCCCTGACCGGTGAGCGCGGTCTTCGAGGAGATGTTCACGACGGCGCCATGGCTTTCCTTCAGATACGGCACGGCCGCGTGAACCAGCTCATAATAGTGGGTCAGATTGCCGTGGATCGATTCCTCGAATTCGCGCCAGGTGGTGGTTTCGAGATCCTTGTTGTCGTTCTTGCCGGCGTTGTTCACGATGCCGTCGATATGGCCGTACTTCTTGTAGGTCTCCTCGACGATGCCGGCGATCTTGTCGGTGTCGTTCAGATCAAGCAGATGCACGTCGTATTCGGTCGTGTACTGCTCGATGTCCTTCTTGAACTCCTCGAGCGCGCTGTCCGAACGGTTGATCACCACCGGAATCGCGCCTTCCTGGGCCAGTTGCAGCGTGATGCCTTTGCCGATGCCCTTGAAGCCGCCGGTGATGATGATGACTTTGCCTTCGAGATGCAGATCCATGGGAACTCCTTCGTCCATCCTTATTCTGCGTTTCATGGGTGTTCCATGTCACGCCCGGCCGGGGCTTCGGCGCCCCAGCCGGAGTGGTTGTGTGTTGTTGTGTTGAGTTGTGTTGTTCAGTTATGAATTTCCAGTTGCGGTCAGCCGCGATACAGGTACTTCTCGACGGTTTCCAGCGTCATTTCGGTGCCGTTGCCCGGAGCGGTCGGAGCGACGTAGTTGCCGTCCTTGATCTCGGTCGGGTGGACGAAATGTTCGTGCTGGTTATCGACGTATTCGATCATACGGCCGTCCATCGTGCCGGACACGGCCACGTAATCGAACATCGCGAAGTGACATACGGCCTCGCACAGGCCCACGCCGCCGGCGTGCGGGCAGACAGGCTTGTTGAACTTCTTCGCGAGCAGGTATTCGAGCACGATCTCCTGCGGACCGGCCACGCGGGTGGCGTCGATCTGCATGATGCCGAAGGCGTTCGCCTGCAGATACTGCTTGTACAGGATGCGGCTCTGCATCTGCTCGCCGGTGGCCACCTTGATGGGGTTGATGGCGCGGGCGATGGTGGCGTGGCCGATCACGTCGTCGGGGCTGGTTGGCTCCTCCACCCAAGCCAGATCGAAGTCGTGGAACCTGTTGATCCAGTCGATGGCGGTGGGCACGTCCCACACCTGGTTGGCGTCCACGGCAAGACGCACGTCGGGGCCGATGGCTTCGCGGGCCTTGGCCAGGCGGCGCAGATCGTCGTCGATGTTCTGGCCGACCTTGAGCTTGATCTGCTTGAATCCCTTGACCTGCGTCTCCTCCTTGGCGAGCGCGACCATCTTCTCGTCGGAGTAGCCGAGCCAGCCGGGGGCGGTGGAGTAGCCGGGGTAGCCGACCTCGAGCAGGTGCTTGATACGCTCGGCCTTGCCCTTCTGCCCTTCCCGAAGGATCTCAACGGCTTCGGTGGGCGTGAGCGCGTCGGTCATGTAGCGGAAGTCGAGCGTGGAGACGAGTTCCTCGGGTTCCATCTCGCCCAACAGCAGCCACAACGGCTTGCCGGCACGCTTGGCCTTGATGTCCCACAGCGCGGAAAGCACAGCGCCGATGGCCATATGCTCCACGCCCTTCTCAGGGCCGAGCCAGCGCAATTGGGAATCATGCACGAACAGATCCCATGCGATACGCATGTTGTCGAGCAGCTCCTCCACGTTGCGACCAATCAGCACCTGCGACATCGATTCGATGGCCTTGCAGACCACATCGTTGCCGCGGCCGATGGTGAACACGAAGCCGACGCCCTTGATATCGTCATCCGCACTGGTGGAGATCTCCACCAGTGCGGAGGAGTAGTCGGGATCGGGGTTCATCGCGTCCGAACCGGACAGCGTCTGGGAGGTGGGGAAACGGAAGTCATACGTCTTGACTTGGGTGATGGTACTCATGTGTTCGGGCTCCTTCGCCTTGGTGAACCATTACCTTCAGCATACCCCTTGATTTAGAAATTTGCAAACCCGATTACGAAAATTTTTCTCCCAGAACACGCGAAGTAAGGAAAACCACGAAAAAATGCGGCGTTATGGGCCATAATGGTGAACAGAGGCAATGGCAGAGAGGAGCGGTGATGGCCAACGACAATCCCACGCATAAGCTCAAGGTCGGTGATCTGGCGAAGATCGCCGGTGTCTCCCCTTCGACCGTCTCCAAGGTGATCAACGGCCGGCCCGGCATCTCCGACGAGACGCGACGTCAGGTCGAACAGGTGCTGCGCGAGCATGATTACTCGCGCCCGCTGGTGAGCACCAAGCTCTCCCCCACCATCGAACTCGTCGTCGAGTACATCGCGCACAACGGCACGATGGAACTCATCAAACACGCCTCGCACTGGGCACAGCAGGCCGGTCTCGCGATCACGGTGACGCAGACGAATCACGGCGAGGCCACCGAAAGCTGCTTCCGCGGCATCATCGACCGCAATCCGCAGGGCGTGATCATGCAGCAGATGGGCGGTCTGACCACTCAAGCGAAGTCTTTGTTGAAATCACGCAGTATTCCCGTGGTCATCATCGACCCAATCGATACCGTCGATTCGGATGTGATGAGCGTGTCCATCGATAACTGGACCGCAGGATACCAGGCCGGCAAACACCTGCTGTCGCTCGGCCATCGACGCATCGCCGTTATCCGGGGGCCGGCGAACCTACAGACCAGCATCGCGCGCTATAGCGGATTCACCGCCGCTCTGCAACAGGCCGGGGTGGATCTGCCGGAGTCCTATATCGAACAGGGCGACTACTTTCCCGCCGAAACAAGCTATGAAGCAGCCTGCCGGCTGCTGGAACTCCCCGACCGACCCACCGCGATTTTCTGCTGCAACGACTTGTCGGCGGTAAGCACGTATCGCGCGGCACGTGAACATAAGATTCTGTTGCCCAAACAGTTGTCCGTAATGGGGCTTGACGACATTTTCCCCGCTGATCAGCTCATGCCTTCCCTGACCAGCGTGCACCAGCCGTTCAGCGAAATCGCACAACGTGCCGTGCAGATGATCATCGACAACCGCAATGACAATCCGGGCGATATGCACGTCATCCTTCCCACCAGCGTCGTCATCCGGGAAAGTACCGTACCGCCTCAGTCATCAGCCCGATAATCGGCCAGATTCAAGCTGGCCGCCACACGATTGGACGCGAACGCGCCGATGGAAACCAGCGCATAGCACAGCACAAGCCCGCCGAAGAAGCTGGCCAGCGTGGCCGGTTCGGTCATCGAAGCGGCGAACAGAGGGGCCATAAGCAGCATGGAACAGCCGCCGGCCACGATCACCACGATGTTGAGCGGGGTGAGTACCTCGATGAATCGCGCACGGTTCAAGGTCTTGACATCAGTGCCCTCCAACACCAACATGCGATATTCGCCGGCCTGATCGTACACGCTGCCGGCCTGCATCACACCGGAGCTGACCGCGGCAAGCACAGCGGCGAACACAAGCGTCAGAATGCCGCCGGTGCCGATGTCGCGAATGAACACGGTGAACGGGTCGTTGGCGTCACCGACCACGGCGGCCGATCCGAAGAATCCGCAGATCGAGGTGATGCCGGCGATGAACACGGCCAACGCGATGCCGGACACGTTGCGCCAGGCGCGCTTCGGATTGTCGAGAATACGGCGCATGGCGATCATCGTGGCCGCGTCCTTGGGGCCCTTGGCCTTGGCTTTGGCGCGAGCGGTGACCACCCAGGAGCCCGCGAGGTTCACCAGCGCGAAGCACAGCAGCATGAAACCGATGATCACGCCGTACATCACTACTTCACCGGCCTGAGCAAGCACCATCGGATTCTTGAACAGAAGAACGGCAATCACCATAATGACGGCGAACACCACCACACGCCAGCCGGACGGCAGCGCAGTCGCAACGCGTGAAGTGACGCCGAGTGGCGTGATGGCCACGCGCCGAAGCGTGACCAGCGAAGAGATCAGCGCCAACACGGTCACGCCAACAAGCGTAATGATCAAGGCAATCGGCCCCACCCACAGTTGCTCGAACGTAAACGTCTGATTCTGGAAATGCAGCAACATGATTAGGGGGATCAACACGCAGTACCCCGCGATGCCAATCAGCACCCCCGCCAACGCCTGCCCAGCCGCATCAAGCGCCGTAAGGCGAATAACCTGGCCCGTGGTCGCGCCTGCCAAGCGCAGGGATGCGAGCCGAGCGTCACGACGGGACGCAGCCAATCGCGCGGCGGAACCGGCAAGCGCCACGAACGGCACGATCAGCAGCAGGCAGGCAAAGAACGCCAGCACGACGTATGCCGTGGCGTATTGATCCAGGCTGTGGGGATTGGCGATACGCTGCTTCCAGATTTCCGCTGTTCCGGGTTTGCAAGCGTCGAGATTGATTGCGCATCCAATGGTGTGGTCGGCGGAGGCGCGCCACATGAACCCATGCACGCCGCCCAAAACGGTGAGAAAAATAGTGGTGGCTGCGGCAAAAGCAATGATGGCCAACACCGAAGTATGGCCCGCACTGCCACGCGAGCCAGGGCGATGGAACAATCGCCACAATGCGAAAGTGCTCATCGTACGCCTCCCAGCTGGCCGTCCTGCATGGTCACGGTGCGCGAGCAGAACGCGGCGACGTTGGGGTCGTGGGTGACGACGACCACAGCGGAACCGTTGTCTCGCGCGGCGGCCATGAGAATGCCCATGACCTCGCGGCCGGTGGCTTGGTCAAGTGCGCCGGTCGGCTCGTCGGCGAAGACCACGGCAGGTTTGACGGCAAGGGCGCGGGCGATGGCGATGCGCTGCATCTGGCCGCCGCTCATCTCCCCCGGCCGGTGCGTGGCGAGCGCGCGCAATCCCATGCGTTCCAGCCACAGGATCGCCGTGTCGGTGGCGGTGCGGTAGGGCATGCCGTCAAGCATCATCGGCAGGGCGATGTTTTCGACCGCCGGCAGTTCGGGCAGCAGCTGGCCGGATTGGAAGACGAAGCCGAAGGCGTTGCGGCGCAGTTTGGTGCGCTCGGCGTCGCTCATGCGGCTCAGGTCGGCACCACGGAAGATGACGGTGCCGGCGGTCGGCTTAATGATGCCGGCGAGCGCGTGCAGCAAAGTGGATTTGCCGGAGCCGGACGGGCCCATCACGGCTACCGTCTCGCCCTCCCGGAGCGTGAAGTTCACATGGTTCAGGGCGAGCGTGTGCATGGTCGGCATGGCGAAGCCGGGCTGGGCTGGCTGGGATGGCTGGCCGGCCTGAATGGCACCCGGTCCGGCCGCAGCGGGATTCGCCGACGCATAGCCGGCTCCCGTGCCGGCTGGCATCACGCCGGTGACGCCGTGCCCGGCCTGTGCGCGGGCCATGCTGGCGGTGTAGTCCATGACCAGGTCGTGCGCCTCGATGACCGGGGCCCACTGCTGGGTGTGCGATGCCGGCTGCTGGAACTGTTGGGGTTGCTGAGACTGCTGAGGCTGAGCCGCCGGTCCCGACGCCGGCTGAGGCTGCTGCAATTGCGATGCTGCTGTATTCATACTCCCGAGCGTACGGAGCGAACGCCCAGCCGACCATCGGGCTGTGGTATGAACCTTTCTGGATTATCGGCCCGCCCCTCATCCGCAAGGATTAGAGATACGCAGTCGACGCGACAATACATTTTTATATACCTGCATCTATGTAATAACATGTGCATTCAAACTCACATTTGCATAAAGAAATGGCGTCAGTATGCTGGCTGGTTTCTACACACTGAGCGCATTATTGCGCGGCAGCCAGCTTGTCCAGGCGGGCGGCGAAGCGGGGCCAGTCGGTCTTCATGGCGGTGAGGAGCTTGCGGTTAGGCACCTCGGCAATCGGGACCCAGCAGATTTCCATGCTTTCGTCGTCGTTTGCCTTGGGCTCGACGGTGTAGCCGGGCTTTTCGAAGGCAAACACGGTGGTGTAGGCCCACGGGCCGTGGTCCTCGCGGTAGGAGCCGACTACCTCGATGTCTTCGGGAGTGATGTTGGCTTCCTCATAGCTTTCGCGCAGCGCGCCCTCGATGGGCGATTCGCCGTCCGCGGTGGCACCGCCGGGAATACCCCACGTGCCGCCTTCGGCGCTCCACGCGGCGCGATGTTGCATGACCACGTGGGTCACCTTGCCACTCACCGGGTCGCGGCGAGCCAGCAGAATACCGGAAGCACCGTTGGTACCCCAATGCTTGCGGCCGCAGGCGCAGTCCACCCAGCCATCGCCGGGCTGGTGTACGTTTTCGACCGGCGGCAGAATGCCAGCGTGCTGGTTGCCCGATGCCTTGCTTTCCGGCTCCAGTTCACCACGGCCGACATTCCACAGGTCAGTCCACGTGATGCCCAGTTCGCCGGCCAGATGCCGGGCCAGCGGCAAGCTGAGGCCGATGATGCCGTGCGGGTCGCCCTCAATGCTGTCGATGAACGCACCACCGAAGCCTTCCAGCGTGAACGATCCGGCGACTTCCAGCGGCTCGCCAGTGGCGATGTACCGTTCGATGTCGGCATCGGCGAATTCGCCGAAATGGACTTTGGCGTGGCTTGCGCCGCGCACGGTACGTCCGGTCGCGAAATCGATCAGGCAGTGGCCGGTCCACAGTTCGCCGGTCGCGCCGCTCATGCGCTTCAGTCGTTCGCGGGCCACGGCTTCGCTGTGCGGCTTGCCGTAGCATTCGCCGTCCAAGAGGAACATCGAATCACAGCCGAGAATCAGCGGGCCGACTGTCGCCTCGGTCAGTCCCGGCTGTCCGGCAATAGCGGTGGCGATGGGTTCGGTGACGGTCGGCATATCGATGCCGGAGAAGTCGCGCGTGGTGGCGATTTCCGCCTTGGAATAGTCAATGGGCTTGCCAGCGGCGGCTTCACGCAAGTCTTCGACGGCAGCTTCGCGTTCCGAATCCTTGATCTCCTGGGCCTTGAGCGGGTAGGCGATCACGCGGTCACCGGTCGCGGCGGCGGCAGTATCGGCCACATCACGATACGCACGATGAACGGCCTCGGCCTTGGCCGCGGCCAGAATCATCACGCGCTGCTTGATGCTCAGATCGTCGACGGTGACGCCTTCTTCACGGGCGGTCGCTTCCAGCGCAGCAGGCTCATCCACGTGCGAGACGCGAATTGTGGGGCAGATACCCGCCGAATACAGCACGTCACGGCGAGGCTTGGACTTGGAAGCAAGAATTAGCGGAATGGACATGACTTAAGTCCTTATGCTCCCGCTGGCGGGAGCTGTCGAACGAAGTGAGACTGAGGGTGGTCTCTGCCGGTATGGCGGACCACCCTCAGACCGCCTGCGGCGGCCAGCTCCCGCCAGCGGGAGCCTTCTCCTCGACTTAGCGACGCTCGATTTCGACGCCGGCGGTGTTGATGGGCAGGTGAAGCACACGCCAATGGCCGGAAGCAAGCTGCTCCGATGCGATCTGGTCGATGGCTTCGCGGGCGTTACCGTAATGCAGCACGAGCACGCAGGGGCCGGCACCGGAGACTGCGGTGGCATAGCCCTTGGAGCGGAAGAGCGCAATGAGCTCGGTGGACGGCGGCATCAGGGCACCGCGATACGGCTGGTGCAGTTTGTCCTGCGTGGCGGTGAACAGCAGCGCGTTGGACTGGGCCTGAGCGGCCGCAAGCTCGTCGGCGAACGCCGATTCACGGGTTCCGCCAGCGCAAGCGCACGTATCGGCATCCTGAGCCGGGACAGCGGCGACGCCGGATTTGCCCTGCTGGGCGGCCTGAGCCAGCACCACGGGATTCATCGCAGCGGGCAGCAGACCCACGCGAGACACGTTGTAGACGGCGTCCTTGTATGGCAGTTCCCTAGGCAGCGCCTGACGGGCCTTCTCAGTGGACAGCTCATAGTCGGGCACGAACACGGCGGCGGTGATGGACGGGTCCACCGGGTAGTTGACGGCGTGGAATCCGCCGTGCAGCGGTTCACCACCAGGAACGGCGACCGAGCCGACGCCTTCCGCGGTTTCGAAGTCCCAAGAGACGGTCAGGCCACCGAACACAGCCGGGGCCACATTGTCCGGGTGTCCTTCAATCTGGGCGGCCATATCGAAGACGGCCGGACGGTTGAGGTCACCGGTCTGGGCGAAGGCCGCGGCGGCGGCGATGCCGGCCACAATGGCCTCGGCGGAAGAGCCCATGCCACGAGCCTGAGGGATGTTGTTGGTCGCTTCCAGCGTGAAGCCGAGTCGGCCGAGGCCGAACGTGGCACAGGCACGGCGGAAGGTGGAGACCACGAGGTGGGTTTCGTCGCATGGGAGGGTGTCGGCACCCTCGCCGTGGATGATCACGTGGGCAATGCCGTCGTTCGGGTCGTCGTTGAGCGTGAAAGTGACCTCGTCATGGTAGTCGAGCGCCAGACCCACGGTATCGAAGCCGGAGCCGAGGTTGGCGGACGTGGCGGGCACGCGCACGTGAACGCTATTGCAGATTGGGTTCATGGTTGTTCCTTAAAAAGGAGCTCCCCTTGTCAGGGGAGCTTGGGTATTCAGCTTTCAACTCACGGGCAGCCATTCGACCGCCTCATCAGAGGGAGCCTAGACGGTGTCAGTCCAGCACGCGCAGGATGGACGGGTCGCCGGTGACGAAGTCGAGCGCCTGCACGGCCTTGACGGTGTTGCGCAGGGTTTCCTCGTCGGTCAGGTGGGTCACGATGCGCAACTGCTGAATCTCGCCGTCGTAGCCGGGGTCGGTCATGGTGGGCTTCAGATCTTGGTTCACACCGTTGATGGAGACACCGTTCTTGGCGAACTCAGCGGCGATGGCGGCCAGCACGCCCGGCTTGTCGTGGATCAGGAAGCGCACGGCGAATGCAGCCTTGGAGGCGGTAATCGGAGCCTTCGGCAGATTCTTGTACAGCGGGATGGACGGGCCGGTGCAGCCAGCAGCAATGTGGCGGGCTTCGGTCACCACGTCGCCCACGACGGCGGAGGCGGTCGGAGCGCCGCCGGCGCCACGGCCGTAGAACATGAGGTCGTCGGCGGCCTCGGCCTTGACGAACACGGCGTTGAAGGAGCCATGCACGGAGGCCAGCGGGTGGTTCTCGTCGATCAGGGCCGGGTAGACGCGGGCGGAAACGCCGGCCTCGCCGTTCTCGACCACGGCGAACAGCTTGATGACCTTGTGTTCGGCGGTGGCGGCGGCGATGTCGTCGGCGGTGATCTTGGTGATGCCTTCAACGGACACATCGTCGATGGTCACGGAGGTGTGGAAGCCGAGGGTGGCCATGATGGCGGCCTTGTTGGCAGCATCGTAGCCTTCGATGTCGCCAGTCGGGTCGGCTTCGGCGTAGCCCTTGGCTTGGGCGTCCTTGAGCACGTCGTCGAACTGGAGACCCTTGGTGGTCATCTCGTCGAGGATGTAGTTGGTGGTGCCGTTGACGATGCCGAGCATGCTGGTCACCTTGTCGCCGACCAGGGACTCGCGCAGCGGGCGCAGGAACGGAATCGCGCCACCCACAGCGGCCTCGAAGTAGATGTCGACGCCCTTGGCCTCGGCGGCGGAGTAGATCTCCGGGCCGTACTTGGCCAGCAGCGCCTTGTTGGCGGTGACCACGGAAGCACCGGATTCGATGGCGGCAAGCACGAACTTGCGGGCCACGGTGGTGCCGCCGATGAGCTCGATGACGATGTCCGAGTTGGTGGCCACGCTCAAAGTATCGGTGGTGACGATGGACTGGTCGATCCACGGGAACTTCTCAGTTTCCTTCGGGTCGAGGCAGGCGACGCCGGTCAGTTCGATCGGGCGGCCGACACGAGCGGACAGTTCGTCCTTCTGCTCGACAATCAGGCGGGCGGTCTGGGAGCCGACGGTGCCGGCACCAAGCAGGCCTACGCGAATCGGGGTTTCGCTGTTGTGAGCCAATTCAGGGTCCTTCCAAAAAGTTTTCTATATCCCACGCCTATTTTACGGATTATTTCCGACAGCAGACCGAAAGTACTCATCAAGCTGACGGCCCTTTTCGTATTATGACGGATTTGACCGCACATTACAGACTGTCAGGCGCTCACCTCTGCACGCTGATTACTCGCTGACGTCGAGGTTGAGTAGGTCGTCTACGGTCTGGCGGCGGAGCATGACGTGCGCGCCGGACTCGCTGACAGCAACCACCGCCGGAATCAGCGCCTGGTTGTAGTTGCTGGCCATGGTGCGGCCGTATGCGCCGGTAACCGGCACGGCGAGAATGTCACCGCGCTTCAAATCGGCGGGCAACTGCACCTCGTGAACCACGATGTCGCCGGATTCGCAATGCATACCGCACACACGGGCAAGCATCGTTTCAGCGGAACCGGTGCGGTTCGCCAGACGCGCGGTGTAGTCGGCACCGTAGAGTGCCGGGCGAATGTTGTCGGACATGCCGCCATCCACAGACACATACACGCGCTCGGCAATCGGGTTGCCGTCACTGTCTTTGGCATCGGACAAGTGCACGTGCTTGATGGTGCCCACGCGGTACAGGGTTACGCCGGCGGGCGCCACGATGTAGCGGCCGGGCTCGAAGCTGATGGCCGGGGCGGGCATGCCGAGCGCACGGTTGGTGCTGTTGACTGCATCCGCCAAGCGAGTGAGTTCCACGTCAATGTCCATTGAATCTTCGCCATCGGTGTAGGCCACGGAGTAGCCGCCGCCGAGGTCGATTTCGGGCAGGATGTAGGCGTCGGTGGCCCACAGGGTCTTGCGCAGCAGCATCATGCGCTTGGCCGCGTGAATGAAGGCGTCCGCATCGTGGATGTTGGAGCCGATGTGCGAGTGGGCTCCGACCAGTTCGAGTACGTCCTGGTTGGCGAGGATGGTCTTGAGCACGGCGATGGACGGACCGTCCGCAATGGCTTCCATCGCGGCGGCCAGCGCTTTGTCTGTGTCGGAGACTTCCTCGTGGCTCAGGTCGTACGGGTACTTGACGTCGTAGTGCAGCTCGCGCTCTGATTTCTCGGTCTTTTCCGCGCCATTTTCCGGGGAATGCGTCGCAGAGATACGCGCGTTGGTAGCGGCAGGCGTCACGTCTTTGAGGTCGTTCAGCACGTCGAGCACAGCGGCGTCGGCCCCGGCGGCCAGCAGCGGCACGCCGAACTTCTGGTCCTCGTGAGCAGTGGAGATGTACTCGTGGCCGCCGGCGTGGACACCGACGGTGACGCGCAGCATCACGCGGGCGCGTTTGCCGAGCTTGCGGGCGATGGCAGCAACGCGCTCCGGCTCGTCGGGCTCGTCGATCACGATTTTGGCGAAGCCCTGTTCGATGGCCAGCGCGATTTCCTCATCGGACTTGTTGTTGCCGTGCAGCACCAGACGACGTCCGGGAACGCCAGCGGCGAGGGCGATTTTCATCTCGCCCATCGTGCAAGTGTCCACAAACATGCCGGCCTCGGTGACCAATCGCACGACTTCTTTGGACAAGAACGCCTTGCCGGCAAAGCTCACGTGCGTAGTGGAGGTGTTGAATGCTTCGGCGGCAGTGCGCACGAAGTGCCTAGCACGTGCGACTACTTCATCAGTGTCGATGAGATAGAGCGGCGAGCCGAACTCGTCAAGCAGCGATTCGGCGGTACGACCATGAAATTCGATGGAGCCTTCGGCATTCACAGCCGTAGCGGCCGGCCAAATTGGAGAAATAGGCATAATCACATCTTTTCGGGGGCGGTGACGCCGAGGAGGTCGAGGCCGTTGGCGATGACCTGCTGGACGGCGTCATTGAGCTTCAGGCGGGCGGCGGCACGGGCCGGCTCCGGGTTCTTGGCAATCTCCAAGGCCTTGCGAGCCTCGTCGTCGCCACGGGTTTCCGGATCGGTCAGGGCCATCGGCACCACGCGCTCTACGTTGTACCACTTGTGATAGGTGGCGGCCAGTTCTTCGAGGTAACGGGCCACCTTGTGCGGCTGGCGGTCGTCGGCCGCAGTGGCGAGCACGCTCGGGAATTGGGCGAGGGCGGCGAGCACTTCGCCGTCGGCCTCGGTGTCGAGCAGGGCCAGGTCGGCACCCTCGTAGCTGATGCCGGCGGCGGCTGCGTTGCGGTCCACGTTCTTGGAGCGGGCGTGCGCGTACTGCACGTAGTACACCGGGTTGTCGTTGGTGTGCGAGGCGAGCAGGGCCAAGTCGATGTCGAAGTTCTGGTTGTAATCGGAGCGGGCCAGCGAGTAGCGGGCGGCGTCCACGCCGACCACGGAGACCAGGTCGTCGATGGTCACGACGTTGCCGGCGCGCTTGGACATGCGCACGGGCTTGCCGTCCTTCATCACGTTGACCAGCTGGCCGATGAGAATCTGCATGTTCTTGCCGGGTTCGTCACCGAAGGCCGCGCACATGGCCATCATGCGGCCGATGTAGCCGTGGTGGTCGGCGCCAAGCATGTAGATGGCCACGTCGGCCGGGTTTTCGGCACGGTGGCGCTTGTCCCAGTAGTAGGCGATGTCGGCGGCGAAGTAGGCGAACTCACCATTGGACTTGATGATCACACGGTCCTTGTCGTCGCCGTGCTTGGTGGATTCAAACCAAGTGGCGCCGTCCTTGTCGAAGATGTCGCCGCGGGACTTGAGCTCTTCGATGGCGGCGTCGACCTTGCCGTCGGCGTACAGGCTGTTTTCATGGAACCAGACGTCGAAGTTCACGCGGAAGTCCTTCATGGACTTCTGAATCTCGTCGAACATCATCGGTACAGCGCGCTTGCGGAATTCCTCGCGCACTTCGGTATCGGCCTCGCCGAGCGGTTCACCGTCATCGTTCAGGCCCTGATCCTGGTGGGCCAGTGCGGTCAGGTCCACGCCGTCGGACTCGGCTTCGGCCTGAACACGGGCGGCGATCTCGTTGATGTAGGCACCCTTGTAGCCGTCGCACGGGGTTTCGGTCTGGTAGCCGGCGTCGCCCAAGTTATTGGCCTCGGCCCAGTCGGCGACCAGCGACTTGGCGAAGCGGTTGATCTGCTCGCCGTGGTCGTTGAAATAGTATTCGCGCACCACCTTGGCGCCGTTGGCCTCGAGCACGCGGGCCATGGCATCGCCGACGGCAGCCCAACGGGTACCGCCGATGTGAATCGGACCGGTGGGGTTGGCGGAGACGAACTCGAGATTCAGGGTCTGGCCGCCCAGATGGGCGTTGCGGCCGTATTCGTTGACCTTGTTGAGATGCTTGTCGGCGTCGGTCACGGCACCGGCGGCGAGTACGGTGTCCACCACGGCGGCGGCCGAGGCGGAGTCAAGCGTGATGTTGATGAAGCCGGGGCCTGCCACCTCGACCTTGGCGATGCCGTCGGCTTCAGCGAGCGCGGCGGCGAACGGCTCGGCCAGATCGCGCGGCTTCATGCCGGCCTTCTTGGCCAGCTGCATGGCGATGTTGGAGGCCCAGTCTCCATGCGCACGGTCCTTCGGGCGCATCACGGCGAGCTTGTCGACGGGCGGAATCAGCTCGTCGGTCAACGCGCCGGCCTGGCCTGCGGCGACGAGGTTGTGGGCAATGCTGGAAATCAGTTCACTTAAGGCTTCAGGACTCATTCTTCTAAGGATACTGAGAACGGCGACACTTGCACCCTGGTATGCCTATATGCTGCCCCTGCTGGCGGGGGCAAGCACACAGCCGAAAGATACCAAGCGAAAAAGGGTAGGCGACAATCTCCGGAATCGTTGGAGGCTCGCCGAAACCGCTATACATACCGTCGGTCGGTATCTATAGTGATCTGCAACATCAAGCACAGTAGGGAGGCCACCATGGCACGTAACGCTCACCCCGAGGTGACGCGCACCCGCATCCTCGACGCCGCACAACGGCTGTTCATGGCCAAGGGCTATGAGCACACCTCCATCCAGAACATCGTGGACGAGCTCGGCGACCTCTCCAAAGGCGCGATCTACCACCACTTCAAATCCAAGGAAGACATCCTCGAAGAGCTCACCAACCGAGACAACAATGCGCAGGACGACTTCAACGAATCCGTCATGAATCGCACTGACCTTACCGCCCTCGAAAAGTTCCGCGTGCTATGGCGGCATTCGATGACCGAGCAAGACCACGTGCAGATCATGCGAGCCGCCATGCCGATGCTGAGTGATCCGGTTTCGTTCGCCGCGAATATGCAGGTATGGAGCAAGCATCTGCCCGAACGCTTCCTGCCGCTGATCGAGGCGGGCGTCTCGGAGGCGTGCTGGCCGATCGCGTCAACCGCCGCACCATCATGGTGGCGCTCGACGCTATCTCCGCCGTGCTCGTGCTGGCGAGCGCCATCGTCTTCGCCACCACGGGCTTCCATATCGTAGCCATCGCCACCATGCAGGTGCTGCTCGCCGTGCTCGGCGCCTTCGAAACCCCGACTGTGCAGGCCGCACTCCCCCAGATGTTCCGGCAGTACGGCCCGGCCACCATGCGCCAAGGCATGGCCGTGATCAATCAGGTCCAACAACTAAGCAGTCTGCTGCCGAGCTTCCTCGGCGGCGTGCTGTATGCGATGTTCGGCATCCGTCTCATGATGATCATCGCCATCGCAAGCTTCGCCGGCGCAGCCGCGCTCGAATGCTTCATCCGCCTCGGTGCCCCGGATCGCGGCGACGAGGAGCTGCCCACCCCACTTGAAGACCTCAAGGCAGGCGTGCGATTCCTCATCAAGGACCGGCCGAATGTATTCAGACTGCTGTTGTTCGCGGCGGCACTCAACTTTGTGCTTATCGGCTATTCCGGCGTCGGCTTCCCGTACACGATTCGTACAGTGCTCGGCTTCGACGCCACTGTCTACGGCATCGCCGACGGCCTGATCGGCGTTTCCGGCGTGGCGGGCGCATTCATCGCCGGCTTGTTCGCCGCCAGACTCACGATGCACTGGATGCCGGGGCTGATGGCGACGCTTACGCTGGCCATGGTCCCACAGGGCATTGTGTTCCTGCTGCCAGTCGACGCATGGACCAAACTCGTGGTGCTTATTGTCTTCGCCTGCGGCACAATGGTTGCCAGTTGCTTCACGAATCTCATCGCCGTGCCCGCCATCCAGCTCAGCACGCCCGAGGCGATGACCGGCAAAGTGATGTCCATGGCCGCGGCCGTGAGCATGTGTGCCCAGCCGCTCGGCCAGATGGTGTACGGCTGGGCCTACGACCAAATGCCGGTCGCCATCGTGCTGTTCATCACCACCGCCCTGTTCGCCGTGCTCACCGTGCTGATGGTTCCGCTCGCCAAGCAGTTCGAGGACTGACGATCGGCGCGCACGCCACATCCCGCCGCCCGGCCATAATTGAATCACCGCACGAAAAGGCACGAAAGAGGTACCTATGGCCGCGCTCAACCCCCAATCATTGGTCACGTTGTGGCAGATCGAACAGTATGGTTCGTTCTCCGCCACGGCCAAGGCCACGGGTTGGTCGCAGCCGGCCATCAGCCAGCAGATCAAAAAGCTGGAGGCACAGTGCGGTTCGACTCTGGTGCAACGCACCTCGCATGGTGTGGAACTCACCGCCACCGGTTCGATGCTCGCCCGCCACGGCGAGGCCATCGCCGATCGGCTGGAGCGGGCGGCCCGTGAGGTCGAGGATTATCGGCATCATCGGTTTGCTCACCTGCATTTGGTGGCCCCACCGTCAATCTGCTCTACTATCGCGGCCCGTACCGTGGTCAAGCTCAGTATGTTCACGGACATCGAGCTGAGCCTGATTCAGATGGAGCCGCCGGAGGCAATCGGTCTGATTTCCCAAGGCAAGGCCGATGCCGCCGCCGTGTTCCGCTACAGCAGCATCCCGAACTTCCTGCACATCGGCGACGACCTGACCTTCCATTCGCTGGGTTACGATCCGATGCGACTGCTGGTCCGCCGCTCCAGCGACATCGCCAAACGATTCGAGGAGACCGGCGAACCCGTGCCGCTGTCCGCCGCCAAAGACGAGCATTGGATCGCCGGCTGCCCCACCTGTCGCGCAAATTTGGTGAAACTGGCCACCCGTGCCGGATTCAAGCCGGATATCCGCCACTGCACGGATGATTACTGGGCCACGCAGAACCTGGTCGAGGTTGGTATGGGCGTCTCGCTGGTGCCGGCGCTCGATACGCATATCAACTTGCAGGGCGATCTGGTGGCCTGTCCCATTGCCGACGATTTTGCGGTGCGCGAGGTCGGCATCGTGACTCGTGCCGGCGACCATCGCCCCGCGCTTGGTTCATTGCTCGAGGAGCTCGAGCGCACGTCACTCAAATATTTGAGTGCCAAGTAGTCGCACAGCGATAAGCAAGCTTGCGAGCGCCATCACGATTTCGGGGAGCCAGACCGTTGAGCAGCCCTTCTGCACCGGGAACAATGACATGTTATGAGCATGAACAACATTCCCCAGTCAACGACTTTGAGCAACGCAACCGCCGGCGCCTCTTGCTTTGATGCCAATCACATCGACGTGACGACCATCGAGGATCTGGAGCAGGTCGGTTCGGATAAATGGACCCGTTACCCCGGCTGCATCGGCGCATTCATCGCCGAGATGGATTACGGTCTGGCACCGTGCGTGGCCGAAGCCATCGAAGAGGCCACCGAACGTGGCGCGCTCGGCTACATTCCCGACCCGTGGAAGAAGGAGGTCGCCCGCTCGTGCGCCGCATGGCAACGCCGCTACGGCTGGGAGGTGGATCCAACGTGCATCCGCCCGGTGCCGGACGTGCTGGAGGCGTTCGAAGTGTTCCTGCGCGAGATCGTGCGCGCCGGTAACTCCATCGTGGTACCGACTCCGGCCTATATGCCGTTCCTAAGTGTGCCGCGTCTGTATGGCGTGGAGGTTCTTGAGATTCCGATGCTGTGCGCGGGCGCTGGCGAGAGCAGCGGGCGCAATGATGAATGGCTGTTCGATTTCGACGCCATTGAGCAGGCGTTCGCGAACGGCTGCCATGCCTTCGTGCTGTGCAACCCGCACAACCCGATCGGCAAGGTATTGACGCGCGAAGAAATGCTGCGATTGTCCGACCTGGCCGCCAAGTACGACGTGCGTATATTCTCCGATGAGATTCACGCGCCGTTCGTCTACCAAGGCCACACGCATGTGCCATTCGCCTCAATCAACCGGCAGACGGCCATGCAGGCGTTCACCTCCACTTCAGCCTCGAAGTCGTTCAATATTCCCGGCACCAAGTGCGCGCAGGTGATTCTCACCAATCCGGACGATCTGGAACTGTGGATGAGGAACGCGGAATGGTCCGAACATCAGACGGCCACCATCGGCGCCATCGCCACCACTGCGGCCTATGACGGCGGCGCGGCATGGTTCGAGGGCGTGATGGCGTACATCGAGCGCAACATCGCGCTGGTCAACGAGCAGATGCGCACGAGATTCGCCAAGGTGCGCTATGTGGAGCCGCAGGGCACGTATATCGCGTGGTTGGATTTCTCGCCACTGGGCATTGACGACCCGGCCGACTATTTCTTCAAGAAAGCCAATGTGGCGTTGACGGACGGCCGCGAATGCGGCGAGGTCGGGCATGGATGCGTACGCATGAACTTTGCCATGCCCTACCCGCTACTGGAGGAATGCTTCGACCGCATGGCCGCCGCACTTGAGGCGGACGGGCTGTTGTAGAACAAAATTGTGGCTCCCCTCAGAGAGGGGAGCCGAGGAACGGCCGAATTAATCGAAGTCGGCACCCAACGCTTCGAGTTTGCCGCGGAAGTCGGCGTAGCCTCGGTCGATCAGGCTGATGCCGTGCACGTCCGAGGGGCCTGACGCGGCCAAGGCCGCGATCAGATGGCTGAACCCACCACGCAGGTCCGGCACGTCGATGTCGCGTCCGGTCAGCGGGGTCGGTCCGAAGATCACGGCGGAATGCTTGTAGTTGCGCTGCCGGAAACGACACGGCAGCGAGCCCAAGCACTCGCGGTACAGCTGGATGGTGGCACCCATCTCGACCAGCGGCTTGGTAAAGCCAAAGCGGTTCTCGTACACGGTCTCGTGCACAATCGACAGGCCATTGGCTTGCGTCAGAGCCACCACGAGCGGCTGCTGCCAGTCGGTCATGAACCCGGGATGCACGTCCGTCTCGATCGCCACGGGCTTCAAGTCCCCGCTCGGATGCCAGAAACGGATACCCTTGTCCGTCACCTCGAACTTGCCGCCCACCTTGCGGAACACGTTCAGGAACGTGATCATCTCCGGCTGGGTGGCACCCTTGACGAAAATGTCACCGTGCGTGGCCAGCGCGGCGGACGCCCAGGACGCGGCCTCGATACGGTCGGTCAGCGACGTGTGCGTGTAGCCTTGCAGCTCCTTGACGCCTTCAATGCGGAAGGTGCGATCAACGTCCACAGAAATGATCGCGCCCATCTTCTGCAGCACGCACACCAGATCCATGATCTCCGGCTCGGTGGCCGCGCCCGACAGTTCGGTCTTGCCCTCGGCCAGCACGGCAGCCAGCAGCGTCTGCTCGGTGGCGCCCACGGACGGGTACGGCAGGTGAATCTTCGCGCCGTGCAGGCCGTTGGGCGCGGTGATGTGGATGCCGTCCTTATGTTCCTTGTCCACCGTGGCGCCCAGCTTGCGCAGCGTCTCCAGATGGAAGTCAATCGGACGTCCGCCAATCGCGCAGCCGCCCAACGCGGGAATGAACGCCTCACCCAAACGGTGCACGAGCGGGCCGGAGAACAGGATCGGGATGCGCGACGAACCGGACAGTGTATCCACGTCGGCCACATCGGCCAGCTGCACGCGCGAGGCGTCGATGGTCACAATGCCGTTCGCACCGTCCACATCCACGTCCACGCCATGCAGGCGCAGCAAATCGGACACCACATGCACGTCGCGGATCTCCGGCACGTTCTTCAGCACCGACTTGCCCGGTGCCAGCAGCGCGGCGACCATCGCCTTGCTCACGAAGTTCTTCGCGCCACGCACCTTGATCGTGCCATTCAAAGGCTTGCCGCCCTCGACATGCAACACGTCATCCGGATTCTCAGCCACGCCACTCTCCTCAATCAATCAAGATTCAAAAAATGCTACCGTCCAGTTTGCCATAAGCCATGTGCCGACTCCGTGAAATGCGCCCCCAGCCGAACTTTGATCACTATGCACAACGGACCCCATACCCCCGTCGAATCAAACCAATAACGTGACCTTTCTCATATTTGCCGCCACGGTGTTCTCCATACTTCTACGCTACGATTCAGGGCAATGGCATCAGACGCCATGGCCACAAGCAAAGGAGCATCTATGACCACAGTCGCCGTCATCGGCTGCACGCACGCCGGCACGTTCGCCACCACCTCGATTCTCGCCGAGCACCCCGATTGGACCGTCCATGTTTTCGAGCGCAACGGTACGCTGTCCTTCCTCTCCTGCGGCATCGCCCTGTGGGTGGGCGACCACGTGTCCGACCCGAAGAAAATGTTCTACTCCTCCCCTGCCGCTCTGGCCGAAGCCGGCGCGACCATGCATATGCGCACCGACGTGACGTCCGTGGACCTCGACGCCAGAACCCTCACCTACCGCGCGCTGGACGAGGCCGGAGACCCCGCCGAACAGACCCTCGCTTTCGACAAACTGGTCGTGACCACCGGCTCGCGCCCGGTCATCCCGCCGAGCCCCGGCATCGACAGCCCGCATGTGCTGCTGTGCAAGAACTGGGATCACGCCATCGCCATCAAGGAAAAGGCGAAAACCGCCAAGTCCGCAGTGGTGATCGGTTCGGGCTATATCGGCGCGGAAATCGCCGAGCAGTTCAGCGTCACCGGCGTCAAGACCACGCTGGTCGACGGCCTTGATCGCCCGCTGGCCAATAATTTCGATAAGACCATCACCGATCAGGTGGCGGCCGCGTTCGAGGAGCACGGCGTCACGCTTGCGCTCGGCCAGAAGGTGGTCGAGTTCCGCGACAATGACGACGACACCGTCACCGTGGTCACCGAAAAGGGCGAGTACACGGCCGAAATGGCGATTCTGGCCGTCGGCTTCCTGCCGAACACCGACCTGCTCAAGGGCAAGGTGGACATGCTGCCGAACGGCGCGATCGTGGTCGACGACTACATGCAGGCGTCCGCGCCGGGCGTGTACGCCGCCGGCGACTCCGCCACCGTGTTCTACAACCCCACCGGTCAGCACGATTACATTCCGCTGGCCACCAACGCGGTGCGCCAGGGTCTGCTGGTGGGCCGCAACATCGAGACGCCGACCGTGAAGTACATGGGCACACAGGCCACGTCCGCCGTGCAGCTGTACGACCTCTCACTCGCCACCTCCGGCCTGACCCGCGCGGGTGCCGAACGCCGCGGGCTCACGGTCCGCGAGACCTCGCTCACCGAGGATTATCGCCCGGACTTCATGCTCACCACCACCCCAGTCACGTCGATTCTGACCTGGGACCCGGAAACCCGCAAGGTCAAGGGCGGCCAGTTCTGCTCCAAGGCCGATATCTCCGGCGCGGCAAACGTGATTTCCATGGCGATTCAGGCCGGCTTCACCATCGACCAGCTCGCCAACGTGGACTTCCTGTTCCAGCCGAACTTCGACAAGCCGGTCTACTACGTCGGCGCCGTGGCCATGAAGGCGGCCGTCGAATAAGACGGCTGTACTCACCGCAAAAAGAAACCCCGGCGTGATGGGCGCCGGGGAGAGAAAGGAGAGAAGAAGAAAGAGGTTAAGTTATGCAGCTTGCTCGGCCGCGATTACATATAACAACACCAGTTTCAATGCAACGTGGGCACTGGCTGGGAATCGTCTGGGAATCACGGCCCGTACAGGCTGTTTTTTGTTTTTGGAGCCGATTTACCGGCTGGCCTTGATCTTGCGGGCCAGTTCGGCATCCCACATCGCGCCGGTGGCAGACATCACCGAGTCCGCGCCGGCGTCACGGTACGCCTGATAGTCGGCGGGCGAGACCACGCCGCCCACGCCATTGATCTTGAAATCAAGACCGAGCTCCTCGCGGATCGCGGCCAGACGGGCGACCATGTCGAGGCCGGCGCCACGAATCGCATTGCCGCACACGCCGGAGCGATCGCGGCCTGCACCGGGCAGGGCCTGATTGCCATTGGCATCGACCAGTTTGGCGGAAATCGTATTGATGGTGCTGAATCCCTGAACCGTGCCATGGCCCACGGTGGAACGCACCATGAGTTCAAGGTCGTCGTCGCTGGGGATGTAGGCGAGCTTGACCATCAGCGGGATGTCGCCGATCTCCTGCTTCACGGCCTCGGTGATGCGGCCCACGAGCAGCGGATTGTGGCATAGCAGGCGGTTGTGGCCCTCGTTGGGGCAGCTGGTGTTCATCACCATAAGCTTGGCACCGGTCTCCTTGACCAGGCGGGCGGTAGTGGCATGGTCGGCGATGTATTCCTCCTCGCTCATGCCCTCCACACGCGAGCCTTGGAAGCTCGGGACCAGCACTTGACCGGGGCCGGCGGCCTCGATGGCGGCGCGCATGTCCGGCTGCCAGGCATCCGGGCTTTGCGAGGGCACGCCGAAGCTATTGGAGATGGAGATCGAAGTCTCGTAATTGGTGTCGGCGAGCACGCCCTCGTCCAGTTCGGCGCTGCCCGGCGTCAGTGAACCGTCCGCCGCCTTGGGGTGTACGGCGAGCACGTTCGGGAACGGATTGCAGCCCCAGGCGCGCGAACGCACGGTTTTGTAGGTCGCCAGATCGAAGCCCATGCGGAAGGCGGCCGTGGTGAAGCGGCTGTTGAGCAGCGGGCCTGCGGGAATGCCGAAAGGCAGGTTGACCGGCTGGCCCAGGAAGGAGGCCGAGGCACCCTCGGAGGCACCCTCGCTGGTGGTTCCGGCGGCATCGGCACCGTTGCTATCCTTCAGCGCCTCGGCAAACGCGCCGAACGGCCCTTGCTCATAGTTGTCTTCGTAGCTGCGGCTGACATCGTAAAACGGCTCAAAATCACTCATGCTTCAACGATAAGCCAACCTGCATGCGCACACGCACACTCAACCCATCATCGCGCCGGCAAACGAAATAATGGCGAAAGCGGCATTGGCTACCACAAAGATGATGAACGTCGGAGCTGCCCAGCCAAAGTACGTGTCTGGAATACTACGATTCGTACGGTGATATTGGCGCAGCTCTTTACCGTATATCACGAATATGATGATCGATCCGATCACGCCGATTACAGACAACGACAATGAGAATATCAAATATGCGTTGCCATCAAGATAGTTGCCGGCAAGGGTATCGATGGCGCCGGAAAGAATCGCATTGTTGAAGATGTGCAGTGCGATCGACCAAACCAACGAGTATTCCATGGCCACGAATCCCAGAATCAGGCCAAAAAGGAACGCGAATGTGCCTTGCACTACGTCGTCATGGAACAGGCCGAACACCATTGCCGAGGTGACGATGGCGAAGTTCTTGCCCAACGGCTTGAGCTCCTTCATCAGTACGCCGCGGAACAGTACTTCCTCGCAAATCGGAGCGACCAGCCCAACGTACAGCCACATGCTTACGGTGACGCTGGATTCGGCGATGCTGTCTGACGTGGGAGAGGCAAGATCGATGCCCAGCATGGAACAAGCGACCTGCACCAACATAACGATGCCTTGCACGCCCATGCCCAGCACGATGAACATCAACGCCCAGAGAGGCTGCATGCGTCCGCCGCCATATTGGCTGATGTGACCAAGCTGATTGGGCTCCCCGTACGAGTCGCGATGCTGGCCACCAAGCCAGAATTCGCGGGTGAAGATGTCACGGTGGCGCATGAGCAGCAGAAATCCGAACGCGACGAACACCGATATCAGGCTGATGATGCCATCCCACTGCACGCCGGACAAATCGCTCGCGGTTATTACGCCGACGATAATGGTGGCGACCATTGCACCCAAGAGCATCATGCCTTCATAGGCGAGAGTCAGTCCCATTACACGATTGACCACCTTGCGACGCCACGTGCGCCATGCACGGCGAGGATCGATCGGCACGACCACGGGCATTGCTGCGGGCATCGTGGCAGGCATTGCGTTGGGCATTGTGACGGGCATTGCCGGAGCCGTTTGCACGAATGGTTGCGGCGCAGCGGAATAGGGTTGTGGCGCATAGCCCACTGGTTGAGCGTAGTACGGATGAGCGAGGGGCTGCGGAGCCGACTGTTGCGCCGGGTATGTGGAATAGGCGGATTGCGCCGGATACGTTGGCTGCGTGGGATACATCGGCTGGGCAGGATACGTAGGTTAGACGGGATATGTCAGGTATACGAGCTGCGCGGCGTATTGTGCAGGCTGCACAGCAGGTATTGCGGCCTGCGGCACAGGTTGTGAAACACCTTGTGGAGGTAGCGGTTGTGCCCATGCCTCCGGCTGGCCCGCATATTGCGGCTGCATGCTCGGCCCAGGCTGGGCATACTGTGGCGTCTGCGGCATCGGCGTCTGTGACTGTGCCGCAGACTGCGGTGCCGGTCGAGGTGGCAACGGTTGCGCTGACAGCGATTGCGCCGGAGCCGTATCGGAATCGTTCGACGGATTCATGTCATTCATGGTCATGATGCTCAGCCTAACCGTCATTACTGGATGAACCGTGATTATGTCCACAAATGTGTACGAATTCAGGCACAGTATTCCGAACGCTAGGATGGAGTTCATGAGTGTTGGGAAAAGCGCCGCCACGCCGGTGTTGGTGGCTGCGGTGGATAACGACCGTATGGCGTTGTTGGTGGAAGTATTTGGGATGCTAAACGAGTTGCCGCATTGGAACCAGACGATTGCGTGAAGTGACCCTATACGTAAAAGGTCTCACTGGTTCAAACCAGTGAGACCTTTGTTTGATGCGATGCGAGCGACCCAATAATCTCAATCAGACACAGAGCCAACGGCCCTGGGCCTGCAATTATGGACTCGCCTTTCGGCGAGGCTCAATGCTGGCCTCGCTGCTGTCGCAGCTCGGCACAGGGCCTGCCGAAAGCCCACCGGGCTTTCAGCAGGCCGATCGCGGCTAAATAATGCCGCGATCGGCCAACGGCCCTGTCCAGTCTGCGTCCTCCGGCTCGCGGGCGGACTCGATTTTTTCTTCGGGCCAGTGCTTGGCGGGAATGGTCTTGGGCTTGAAGGGGAACTTTTCGGCGCGCATCTTTTCGTAGGCGGCGATGTCGTCCTCGTACTGCAGCGTCAGATCGATGTCGTCGTAGCCGTTCATCAGACGCCAACGCACGTAATCGTTCACTTCGAACGGCAGGGTCACGTCACCGCAAGTGACGGTGCGAGTCTCCAGCGAGACAGTCATCTCGCGACCAGGCTCTTCTTCCAGCAGCTTCCACAGGAGCTCGACGGACTCCTGCGGCATAATCGCGGCCAGCACGCCGTTTTTGGCGGTGTTGCCGTAGAAGATGTCGGCGAAGCTCGGCGCGATGACCACGCGGAAACCGTAATCGTGCAGCGCCCACACGGCGTGCTCGCGGGAAGAGCCGATGCCGAATTCGGGGCCGGCGACTAGGATCTGGCCCTTACCGGCGCATTCCGGCTTGTTGAGCACGAAGTTCGGGTCTCGGCGCCATGCGTAGAACAGGGCGTCATCGAAGCCGGACTTGGTCACACGCTTCAAGAACACAGCGGGAATGATCTGGTCGGTATCGACGTTGGAGCGGCGCAGCGGCACGCCCACGCCGGTCAGTGTGGTGAGTTTTTCCATAACAATTTTCCTTTCGGGGATCTCTCCCCCAGTCAGTCTTCGACTGACAGCCCCCCTCGTCAGAGGGGGCTCATGTGTATTGACTCAGAGATCGGCGGGGGACGAGATTGTGCCGCGGATGGCGGTGGCGGCGGCTACGGCCGGCGACGCCAAATGCGTGCGCGAGCCCTTGCCCTGGCGGCCCTCGAAGTTACGGTTCGAAGTGGAAATCGAGCGCTCATTCGGTACCAGCTTGTCGGGGTTCATGCCCAGGCACATCGAGCAGCCGGCATTACGCCATTCGGCACCAAAGTCCTTGAACACCTTATCGAGGCCTTCCTTCTCCGCCTGCAGACGCACACGGGAGGAGGCCGGCACCACGAGCACGCGGTGAATGTTCTCGGCCTTGTGGTGGCCCTTCATGATCGCGGCGGCCTGGCGCAAATCGTCGATACGACCGTTGGTGCACGAACCAATGAACACGGTGTCCACGGCGATGTCCTTGATCGGCATGCCCGGCTTCAAACCCATGTATGTAATCGCACGTTCGGCGGCGGCGCGCTTGGTGGCGTCGGCGATCTTGTCCGGCTCCGGCACGGAGGCGGTGATCGGCAGACCTTGGCCGGGGTTGGTGCCCCACGTCACATATGGACCGAGCTTGGTGGCGTCAATATCCACCACCTTGTCGAATACGGCATCGTCATCGGTCTTCAGCGTCTTCCAGTACGCCGCGGCCTGATCCCACAGCTCGCCTTCCGGCGCGTGCGGACGGCCCTTCAGGTACTCGAACGTGGTCTCGTCCGGCGCGATCATGCCGGCACGCGCACCGGCCTCGATGGACATATTGCACACGGTCATACGTTCGTCCATGGTGAGGTTACGAATCGCCTCGCCACGGTATTCGATCACGTAACCCTGGCCGCCGCCGGTGCCGATCTTGGCGATAATCGCCAGAATGATGTCCTTGGCGGTCGCGTCCGCGGGCAGCTTGCCCTCGACGTTGATGGCCATGGTCTTGAACGGCTTCAGGGACAGCGTCTGCGTGGCCATCACGTGCTCGACTTCGGAAGTACCGATGCCGAACGCCAGCGCGCCGAACGCGCCGTGCGTCGACGTATGCGAATCACCGCACACGATGGTCATGCCCGGCTGGGTCAGGCCCAGAATCGGGGCGAACGCGTGGACGATGCCCTGATCAGCGTCGCCCAGCGGGTGCAGGCGCACGCCGAACTCCTTGCAGTTCTTCTCCAAAGTCGTCAGCTGCAGTGCGCTCGTCTCGTCCGGGTTCGGGCGATCGATATCAACGGTCGGCGTGTTGTGATCCTCGGTGGCGATGAGCTGATCCACGTGACGCGGCTTGCGGCCGGCCAAGCGCAGGCCCTCAAACGCCTGCGGGCTGGTGACCTCATGCATGAGCATCAGATCGATGTACAGCAAATCAGGAGCTCCGTCGCCGCCCTTGCGCACCAGATGATCGGCCCAGACCTTCTCGGCCAGTGTCGTTCCCATAGTGATTCCTCCAAAATATTCCGCGCGAGGTATTGTGTTCGCGCCTTGTTCGTGGTATTAGCCTATGTGCTTGCGATGGGCCCGGCCATGAGCATGCCGGATATTGAGATACGGTCAAATGACGGCCTCAATATGACTCGGATACGACTCGAACATGACCTAGGCATGACTCGGTTCCACTCCAGAGATGTCTCTTCGGCGTCCAGGAACGCCGCTTCAACTTCATGACCACCCTGTGAGACACTTCCCCGATTTGCTATTTCACTATGTGAGATGGCATAATCGCCCTTATTATGACTGATTCCCAAGAAGAGCCATTGAACAACAGCTTGACCGAGTCCGAGCCGGTCGAAGACACCACCGCCAAGGACGATGGGGAAATCCATTCCGGCGTTGGCGTCCTTGATAAAACCGTAAAGATTCTTGACGCACTGGAGTCCGGCCCGTCCACGCTGGGACAGCTTGTGGCCGCCACCGGTCTCGCTCGACCGACCGCACATCGTTTGGCTATTGCACTGGAACGCCACCGTTTCGTACTGCGCGACCAGCATGGCCGATTCGTACTCGGCTCCCGTTTCGCCGAACTTGCCGCCGCAGCAGGCGAAGATCGTCTGCTGACCGCCGCCGGCCCGATCCTGCAGACCCTGCTCGATCGCACTGGCGAGTCTGCGCAGATTTACCGCCGCCAGGGCGATCAGCGCGTGTGCATCGCCGCTGTGGAACGCACCTCCGGCCTGCGTGATTCCATTCCCGTGGGTGCCATGCTGTCGATGGAAGCCGGTTCCGCCGCCCAGATTCTTCTGGCTTGGGAGGATTCCGACCGTCTGCACCAGGGATTGCGTCACGCCAAGTTCACCGCCACCAAGCTGGCCGCCGTACGCAAGCGCGGCTGGTCCGAGTCCGTGAACGAGCGCGAAGAGGGCGTGTGCTCGATTTCCGCCCCGATCCGCAACGCCTCCGGCCAGGTCATCGCCGCCATCTCGATTTCTGGGCCGACCGGCCGCATGGGCGCCGCTCCCGGACGCCGCTATGCGCCGCTGGTGATGGCCGCCGGCAAGTACCTCACCGAAGCACTGGTCAAAGCCGTTCGCTGAAACATACCAGTCAATCCAACCGATAGCCCAACCGGCAGAAATCCCGCGTCACAACGAAAGAGGCACGTGATTTCTGCCGTTTTGACGGCCTGAAACGGCAGGAATCCCGCGAGGTATCCGTCGAGACGCGGGATTTCTGCCACTAATCGTCCAACACAGCGGAAGGCCCCCGAAACCTCGAATACTTCGCGCCGCTTTCCGCCTCTATCAGGAACAGTTACCTGAATAAACCGGGTTACCTGAATAAACCGGACAGTTGACTCCATAGCGACGGCTTGCGCAGCAAATCATCGCCCTCACCCTCGCCAGGCGCGGCCTGGTTCACCGCATAGGTGTAGGCGCGTTTGGAACTGGGCTTGCCCACCAGTTCGCCAAACTCCAGCAATTGCGTACGCGGTTCGTAAGGGTGACGGATATCAAATTCGATCAATCGCGTGGCACGTTTGGCCGGAGCCGGTCCGTACGTATTGAATCCGCAGGTTGGCGTAGCGATAAGCAACAGACCCTCATGTTCGCCGACGAAACCGTTGCGATGATCATGACCAGCTACGATGCCGAAATACCCCTCGCGCAGCAATTCGAATTCGTCTGACGTATCAGGGCAGGATATGCCTTCTCCCAAATATCCGCCGGGCTGGGTTTGCAATTCGTCCAGCACGTAGTAGGTATCGGCGTGCGAACGATAGCCCTGCATGGCAAACGCCGCGTTGGCCGCCACCGGCTTCAGCACGTTGTAATACTCGGGCATCGGCATGTGTTGGAACACCATTGATCTCGCACCGATACGGTCGGGCACGGCGTTCAGGAAGGCGAGCGCTTCGGGCGATGGTGTGCCGAAGCCGCCGCCATGCACGTAATCACCGGAGTCAAGAATGACCAGACCCAGCACATTGCGCGTATGGTCAACGTCCATAACCGGCAGCGCGAAGGTGCCTGGTTCACCGGAACCCACTGCGGATGCGGGGGAAGACACAGCAGAAGGCACAACAGCATCGGCACCAGCATCATCAACGACGCCCAGCGTATCAGCCTTCGCAGTAACCCCCGCACCGGAGCCAGTGGCACCAGACAGCGTCTGCACAGCGCCACCCGCTCCACAGGTGTATGCAATCTGGTTCGGCAAGGTCTCGCTTGGCGGGTTGACACAACCGGGGAACTCACGATAGATACCGTCCAGTTCGGCATTGCTTAGCCCGCATTGGAAATCATGGTTGCCATACGTCACAGCCCACGGGATGCCGCGCGCCGCCAACGGCTCAGTGAACTGGCCAATGGCCTTGCGCACCAGCGCTCGGGTATGGTTCAGTGCGGATCCGGCAATAGGTTCGTCACACCAGCGACGTTTACGGAATGAATCGGCGAACGCCGGATCGTAGCCGGCGATCTGGTTGCCGGAGAAAATCACCAGATCAGGCCGTGTGGCATCAAGGCTGGCCTCAATCAGGGCGATGGTATCTTTGGAGACTTTCGGCCCATCCTGAATGTCGGCAATCTGCAGCACGCGGAACTTGCCGGAATAGTGGAATTGCAGTCGTCCGAGACGCGCAGAGATAGAGACCGAGCGGCCGTCTTCGGCATCGGCCGGCTTGATACGGGGTTTCGACGACATCCCCTCTGGCGTACGCTGTGTTTCCGTCATGCCCTCCACTGTACACACAAACGAAAAGGCCCGCCGGAGCGGGCCTTTTCTACAAGTTCAACTACTGGAGCAGAATCTCTGCACAACATCATCGTTGTAACGGTAAGTCTTTCCAATGCCCGTCCAACGTAACAGTCCTCGTGACCATACACTATTTGTGAGCTCTGCTCTGTTCAGTTGTTCTTGTACCTCATAATCTATTCATCACTCCCGTTTCTCGCAACCTGCAGAGAGTCGTTGTGCGTTTTTTATCACAACTGTTCAATCGCACTTTCTGGCTATCGGAAAACGAGCTGAACCGTTCACATCGAACCCGTCCGATGTTCGATTTCGTTCGTTTCACCGCCGCTCACGGCGTGTCGCGAGCGGCGCTAGCACACTCAAAACCAACCAACACCGAACTAACATGAACACCCGTTGAATTCTGGCGCGTTCAGTCGCTTTCCGGCCACGCCAAAGCTTACGATATAAGCTATGGCACAGATATTTGACGCACCTTCGAAGGCAATTCTGCGCAGCCAAATCGCAGAGCATATTGCCGAAAACGACAACAACGACCGCCGCGTCGATCAGGAAGGCGAGGCACCGCTGCCCAAGGACCGTTTCTTCGACCGCGAGCTCAGCTGGCTCAAGTTCAACCAGCGCGTGCTCGAATGTGCGGAGAACGAAGACATGCCCCTGCTCGAGCGCGCCAACTTCGCCGCGATCTTCGCCTCGAACCTTGACGAGTTCTTCATGGTCCGCGTCGCCGGCCTGAAGCGCCGTATCGACTCGGGCATTGCCGTGCCGTCTGCCGCCGGCCTGAGCCCGCGTCAGCAGCTGCGCGCGATCAGCGAGACCGCACACCGTCTGCAAGACGAGCACGCACATTACGCGATCGACACCATTCTGCCGGAATTGGAGGAGGAGCGCATCGTCCTGCTGACGTGGGACAAGCTCACATCCTCCGAGCAGGAGCGCCTCTCGCGCTACTACCGCCAGCAGGTGTTCCCGGTCCTGACGCCGCTCGCCGTGGATCCGGCCCACCCGTTCCCCTACATTTCCGGCGGTTCCATCAACCTGGCCGTGATTGTGGAGAACCCGGCCTCCGGCAAGTCGCACTTCGCCCGCGTCAAGATCCCGGGCAACCTGCCACGTCTGGTGCCGGTGGACGACATGACCGATGAGGAGTCCAAGGACGAGCGTTACGGCTTCATCGCCATGGAAAAGCTCATCGCCGCGCATCTGGAATCCCTGTTCCCGGGCATGATCATCAAGGAGGCCCGCTCCTTCCGCGTGACTCGTAACGAGGACATCGACGTGGAAGAGGATGACGCCGAGAACCTGCTCAACGCCATGGAGAAGGAGCTGCTGCGCCGCCGCTTCGGACCGCCGATCCGTCTGGAGATCACGGACACCACGAGCCCCTTCCTCTCCCAGCTGCTCGCCGACCAGCTCGGCGTGAGCCAGGACGAGGTATACCGTCTGCCTAGCCCGCTGGACCTGACCGTGCTCTTTGAGCTCGGCAGCGTGGACCGCCCGGACCTGAAGAACCGTCCGTTCGTGCCGACCACGAACCGTCAGATCGCCGAGGTCGAGTCCTCCCGCGCACAGGATATTTTCGCCGCCATCCGCGAGCGCGACATCCTGCTGCATCACCCCTATGACTCCTTCTCCACTTCCGTGCAGGCCTTCCTTGCGCAGGCCGCCGCGGACCCGAAGGTGCTGGCCATCAAGCAGACCCTGTACCGCACCAGCTCCAACTCGCCAATCATCGACGCCCTGATCGACGCCGCTCATGCCGGCAAGCAGGTGCTGGCTTTGGTGGAGATCAAGGCTCGTTTCGACGAGGACGCCAACATCGCGTGGGCCCGCAAGCTCGAACGCGCCGGCGTGCACGTGGTGTACGGCATCGTGGGCTTGAAGACCCACTGCAAGCTCATCGAGGTCGTGCGTCAGGAAGCGGACGGTCTACGCCGCTACTGCCACGTAGGCACCGGTAACTACAACCCGAAGACCGCGCGACTGTACACCGATCTGGGTCTGCTGACCTGCGACCCGGTGGTCGGCCAGGATCTGACTCGTCTGTTCAACCAGCTCTCCGGTTACGCGCCGAAGTCCAGCTTCCACCGTCTGCTGGTGGCCCCGCGCACCGTGCGCACCGGTCTGATCCAGCGCATCCGCCGCGAGGAGGACGCCGCACGCGCCGGCAAGGAGGCCTGGATCAAGATCAAGGTCAACTCCATCGTGGACGAGAAGACCATCGACGCCCTGTACCGTGCCTCTCAGGCCGGCGTGAAGATCGACATCGTCGAACGCGGCATCTGCGCTCTGAAGCCCGGCGTTCCCGGCCTGTCCGAGAACATCCGCGTACGTTCGATTCTCGGCCGCTTCCTGGAGCACTCCCGCATCTACGCCTTCTGCAATGCGGACGGCCCGCAGATCGGCGAGGGCCCGGCTTCCGGCCCGGAGGTCTACATCGGTTCGGCTGACCTCATGCACCGTAACCTTGACCGCCGCGTCGAGGCTCTGGTGCGCGTCACCGCCCCGGAGCAGATTGACGAGCTCATCAAGTACGTGGACCTGCAGATGGCCGACTCCACCATGAGCTGGCACATGCAGCCCGACGGCACGTATGTGCTGCACACCAAGGACGACGAGGGCCGCCCGCTGGTCGATAGTCAGGAATACCTGATTCGCAAGCACCAGCGTCGCCCCAATTCGCATAACTGATTTCACTCGATGCTCCCTGTCAGCGCAAGCTGACTGAGGGTGGTTACGATGCCCGGCTCCTCTTTCGAGAGGATGCCGGGCATCGTTGTTCAGCGCGCAAAAACTACGTAGCAGCGGTCCAACGTGACCTACAATACAAGAGATGGGTACGAACAGTATGAGACGAATCGTGGAAGCCGCCGGCGGTATTCTGTACCGGTGGAAGGATGATGCCGAGCCGACGCAGGCATCATCTCCATCAGCGAAATCCAATATTGCCACCGATGGCACCATCATCGCGAACACCACGGATTCTGACGGCGAGACCACGGCAGCACCCGGCGCATCGGACGCGGCTTCCACCCCGGACCCGGCACAGACCGACAGCCCAGCCACAACGGACAACGTACTCAACCGCATCGAACTGTGCATCGTGCATCGCCCGAAATACGACGACTGGAGCTGGCCGAAAGGCAAGGTCGACCCAAACGAATCACACCGGCATGCCGCCGTGCGCGAGATCGGCGAGGAATCGGGCCTGTCCGTGGAGCTCGGTCCCTATCTGGGCGACATCGAGTACCCGCTGTCCGAAGAGGGCAGCAAACAGCGCCATACCAAGGATCGGTCGGCGGACACCAAGCACATCCAGTTCTGGATGGCCACGCCAATCAGCGCCATCGACAATCTGCGGCGCACCCATGCGTTCGGCCCGGTGCATCGGGCGGACATCGACGAAATCGACGAAATCCTGTGGTTGACGCCGGCTGAGGCCCGCAAGAAACTCAGCCATTCCACCGATAAGGACATCCTTGCACTATTCGTTGACCGAGTGCAGGAGGGCGCGCTTGACGCCGTGCCGGTGATTATCGTGCGCCACGGCAAGGCAGAAGCGCGCAAGCTGTGGAAGGGCTCGGACGAGAACCGTCCGATCACGCCGCGCGGCGCGGCTGCGGCATACGCGCTGAACCGCGAGCTGGCGTGTTTCAATCCGAACCGACTGGCCACGTCGCCTTGGGTGCGCTGCCAGGAGACGTTGGAGATGTTCGCGTGGCAGACCGGACGAGACATGGTTCATCTCGATCCGCTCACCGAAGATGCATACGCCGCTGCGCCGGACACCGCATGGGAGTGTCTACTCAGCGAAATCGAGTTCGCACTTGAGCGCCGTCAGCCCATAGCGATATGCATGCACCGGCCGGTGATTGGTGGTATGTTCGAACACCTGCGCAGCATGTGCGTTGCGCCGTCTCTGAGCAAACGCCTAATCGCCAGGACACCGTTCATGCCGACCGGCACGGCGGTGGCGCTGTTCGTCACTCCGACGCCTCATGGTCCCAAAATCATCGATATTCAGAAGGTTCAACCGCTTGTCTACTAGACCCGTATTTCCTGATTCATCCAACTCCTCGGCCGCTGCCGCCGCAGCTCATGCCGCGCACAATGGTGCCGCCGGCAGTCTGGGCCCAGGCTTCGGCTCGTTGCGTGCGGCCGGAGCGGCATTCGGACCTGCTCGCATGGGTTCTTCACGTCCTTCGCGCCCGGCTCAGCTCGACCCGGCTGTGGCCGATGGATTGGCCGGCGGCATGGACCCGCAAGCGTTGAGCGAGATGAGCCATCTGTCCGCTGCCGCATTGCTGGATCGTGTGCGCCATAGCGAAGACCCGGCGGTTGTTGAGCGGGTGCTCACGTTGGTGGAGACGGTCGGCGTGGATGAAATCGCCGAACTGTGGAGCGATGCCGAGCCGGATTCGCTGCCTGGTGTGCTGTGGCGACTGTATATGTTGCGTACGTGGATGCGATCGAATCGCGACTCAATCGCGCATCTGTGGCGCTTGGGTGAGCCGGTGGCCACTACCGCCTCCGCCATCGCCGGCGTGGATCAGGCTCCCAGTGAAGATGACATCGTGCGATTGGCCGATTCGATTCTCTCCGGTGCTTTTGTGGGCGATTTTGCCGTGGCGCTTGAGCGTGCGGCGGCGTTTACCGATGTGGTGGCGTTGGGCTTGCGCGTGGAGGCGCGGCGCATGGTGACCCGGGCCGAGGCCAACGGCGGCTTCTCCTCGGATGCCGACGAAAAGGCGGTGCGCACCAAAGCCGCCCGCCTTATACACACCGCCGGCAGCCTCATGGCCACCACCAAGGATTTCCAGCACGGCGCCAACCTCTGGCGCAGAGGCCGGTTGGAGTAGCCCTGCTCCAGGCTCCCTCTGATGAGGGAGCTGTCACGGGCGATGCCCGTGACTGAGGGAGAAACCCACCAACCGCACCCCAACAATCAGCTACCGGCCAACACCACCCCTTCCCCGGCGCGGCGAGACCCATCGCAAGCTATACTAAGTACCCGCGTCGGACCGTGCTTAAGCCCCGGGCTCCATTTTTTGCCGCCGCGAGCGGCCCTTGCGCCGACAGGCGCTTTCGCGGTTCGGCGCTTCTCTTCTTTCCCTCACTCAAAATGCATGCCTCATGCAATCACAACGGCATCCCCATCATTCTCTACGCTGTCAGCAAAGCAAAACCACGATTAAACCGAAAGACCACCCCACTGAGCCCGTCTCAGCGGGGCAAAACCACGACCGAGTCAATGGTCCGCCCCGCTAAGGTCGGCGCGCAACGGCATAACCCCCAATCCCGCCGAATAATGCTCCATTTCAGTTCCGATTCAGCCGTAATCCCCGAGCCAAAGGAGAATTGGATGGGGTCGGCTTCGTAGAGCCAGGCTCCAGTCCAAGCAGCAACGACAAAACCGACACGGCGGAGGCCGCCGACCACGCCTGCGGATGGCAAGCCGCAGGATACGGAGAGGGGCCGTTCTCCCCCGAATCCCCGGAGTACAATTCCGGGATCTGGTAGCCGAAGGCATCCGCAGCGCGAACCAATCCGTCGGCCACACGCAACGCCTCCGCCTCATAGCCTTCTGCACGAAGACCATTCATCACGATGGCACTGTCATGAGCCCACACAGAGCCGCAATGATAGCTCTCAGGCCAGTACCCACCAGCCAGTGTGCTCATGGTACGCACGCCATAGCCGCTGAGCATGTCATCACCAACCAAACGGGCCACCACATCGCGCACACCCTGTTCATCAAGAATGCCCGTGCCAAGCAGATGCCCAATATTGCTGGTCAAGGAATCAACCGGCTTCTTGTCTCGATCCAGCGCAATCGCCGGATAGCGGCCATTGCCGTCATCAACCCAGAAAACCTCGTTAAACCGGGTCTTCAGCCGCTTGGCCCATGCGCGCCAATCCTCAGCCCCAGGGCGCCCGAATTTCTCCAGCACATCCGCGCCGAGCATGGCTGCCTGATAAGCATATCCCTGCACTTCGCACAAGGCGATCGGGCCGTCGGCAATGCGTCCATCGTTCCAGCGTACGGAGTCTCCCGAATCCTTCCACCCCTGGTTGCTCAGGCCATGACCAGTGCGATCGATGTATTCCAAGAATCCATCGCCATCGCAATCACCCCAATCGCGCAGCCAGGCAAGTGCGGCCTCAAGGTTCGGCAGCAACGCCTCAATCTCCTGCTCCGGCGCACCCCAGCGCAACGCCTCGGCGAGCAAAATAATCCACAGTTCGGTGGCATCAATGGTGCCGTAGTACAGCGGGGGCAGGCTCAAAGTACCGACAAAGGTGCCTTGCGAGACAAGCTGTTCGCCGCGCAACTCATGCATAATCTTGCCTGGATCTGCATTGCTTTCATCATCGTGCGCGGTCGTCTGGAATCGAGCCAGTACGTGCAAGGTGTCCAACGCCAATGTGACGTCCAAAGGCAGCATGAATCGGGCAGCCCATAGGGAGTCGCGGCCGAACAAGGTGAAATACCATGGCGCTCCAGCCGCAAGAAAAGCATGATTCGGATCATCGGCAATCATCATACGCAATGCGGCCAAATCTTCCAGCGACGTATTAATCCACCGGGAGACGCGGGTATCCGCCGCAACGGCACGGAGTCCATCCCATCCACATTGAGTCCTCGCCGCGGCGACAGGAGCGGCATGGGTGGACTCCACTGAAAGCTTCCAAGCAAGCTGCACCATGTCATTCGCCGGAACATCAATGCACCAAGACAGCACGGCTTCATTTCCGTTCCACACCACATGTCCTTCCGGCGCGTGGAGCGTGAATGCGTTGCCCTTACCATCCTCGATTCTCAGACCATCGGTCTCGACCGCAGCACGAATCTCGCCACGCAGTAACGTCTCAGACCGTGCTCCACCTTTGATTTCCTGCATAGTCGACATATCGGGAACAATCGTCACACGAACCGCTACCCGAACATCGTCATCTCTGCCAGACTCAATGGCAACATGTTGCTCAAAGCCTGACTCCACCACCTGCTCAGTGGTAAGCACCCGGAACCGTGGGTCGGCCGTCTGTCCCTCCAATGCGCGCGGAACGGACACCATCGTTCGCGTGCTTGCGTTATCACGACGAACCGAAATCGACACAGGTATATCACCATCAATATCCGTGACAATTGTGGACACAAGACGAGTGTCTCCCACATACAGTCCCGTCACCGGACCTCCATCAATGGAGCCATCGGCATTCGACCATAGCTGGCAGGGGGAATGCAGCAGCACCAATTTGTCGTGAAGCCATGGCTGCAATGTTTGTGTTTCAGGCATAATGCTCCTTTATCATCGTCATCGAAGGCCGGTCATCCCTTGACCGCGCCGTCCGTGACATTCATAATGCGTTTTTGGAAAATAAAGAACAGCACGGCGACCGGAACAGTCATCACTGCCGCTGCCGCGAGTTTCAATGGATACTGATTGCCCTGACCCAGCTGTCCACTGGCCAGAGTCGCCACGCCTTTGGTCAGCGTTGCCATAGATGGCGATTGCGTCGAAATGATGAAATGCGACAACTCATTCCATGATCCCTGGAACGACATGATTGCAATGGTCACAATCGAGGGCCGCGCCATGGGCAGCACAATCGACCAAAAGATACGGAAGGTGCCAGCACGGTCCACCATGGCCTGTTCTTCAACGCTGCGCGGAATCGATTCGAAGAAATTCTTCATGATGAACACGCCTCCGGCATCCACCAATAGTGGGAAAATCATGCCTGCATAGGTGTCGTAAATGCCCAGACTCTTGATAACCAGGAATTTCGGAATCATAAGCGCCACTCCCGGCACACTCATCACTGCCACCAGAGTGAGGTAGATCAGGTTACGGCCGGGAAACCGCAGACGGGCCAGTGCATATCCGGCCAGCGAATCGAAGAACACCCGTCCTATGGTGACAAAAATCGTCACAATCAACGAATTCTTGAACCATAGAGGGAAATCGGAATGTAGGAACAATCGGCTGTACGCGGCACTCGTCCACACCTGTGGAACCAACGACACCGGATTGGCAGAGGCGTCCGCATCCGTTTTAAACGACGTACTCACCTGGATGATAAACGGCATAATGTAGATCAGCGCAATGGCAATCAGCACCACATATAGCAGCACTCCGTTTCGTCGTATCGTTTTCCACCACAGACGGGCATCGCTCCGCCGCCGCGGTTCTATTGATTGCTCACTCATTGGTACCTCCTTGCACGGTAGAACCCGTATATGTTGCCGGAGAGGTCAGTCCAGCCCGGGACATGGCTCTAGCTTCTTCTTTCATCGCCGCGTAGTAGGCGCGTTTGCGCTTCGACATATTTCGATCCCGTAGCAGGAAGCGAACCACGGCCGCCATAACGATGATGACCACGAACAGGATGAAGGAAATGGCCGCACCTTGCCCCCACTTCTGATTTTGAAACGCTGCGGAATACGACAAATACGCCGGAGTAATGGTGGTTTTTGCCGGATCTCCCTTGGTGCCGGTGTAAATCTGGTCAAATACCTGCCATGTACTCACCACACCCAAAATGATCACGGTGAAAATAGTCGGCCTCAGTTGGGGCAACGTTATTTTCCAGAATCGCTGCCAAGCGTTGGCACCATCCATAATGGCCGATTCCTCGGTCTCATCACCGATGGCTTGCAACGCCGTGATAAACATCAGCATGAAAGTTCCGGAAGTGGTAAAAATGGCCATCAAAATGACGGCGAACATGGCCACGGAAGGTCCAGCCAGCCAGTCCCACCAAGTAATTCCCAAGAACCCGTGCTGAGTCAATGAGGCGGGTCCTTTCTGCACACCGAACCAGCCAAGTATCACTTGGACAATGCCACGGGGATCATTGAACCAGTTCGGCCCCTTGATGCCGAACCATCCCAGCACTGCATTAATAGAACCGGTGGCGCTGAACAGAAACATCCACAGCACAGTGATGGCCACAGAGCTGGTAACCGAGGGGAAGTAGAACGCCGTGCGGAAGATGCCTCGGCCCTTAAGAATCTTCCGGTTCAACATCACCGCCAAGGCGAGTGAGAGCATAGTCTGCAACGGGATGACCAGCAACGTATACCATGCGTTGTTTCTCATAGCCGTTCCGAAATCGCTCTGAGAGAGTCCCGGCGTGGTCAGTACTTGCCTGTAGTTCTCCAGCCCCACGAAATGGACATTGCCGAAGAAAGGATTGCCTCGTCCAGCCCAATCGGAGAAACTCACCCACAGGGCCATCACGATGGGAACAAACAAAAACAGGCCAAGGATAATGATGATGGGAAGGCAGAACAGCCAACCGGAAATGGCTTCCGATGTTCTACGAATACTTTTGGCATTCCGCTCATCAGACGAATGATGTGTTGCGTTCAACATGAGACATCCTTGTTCCGATGATGTTCCTGGCGAATCCGTCGCACGGCCGATTCGCCAGGAATACCGTCTATTGCATAATCGCTTCGAGGCTCTTCTGGGTTTTGGTGAGAATGGATTGCACATCGGCGTCCTGCAGACCGCCGACCTGCGAGTTGAAATCGTTAATTACGGTCGACACATCTTTGTTGTTGGGCACGCCAACCGCATAGTCAAGTGCATCGGCGAATGCCGTGAGATCGGGGTACTGCTGCTTCCATTCATCGGTCAGACTCTTCTTTGCGGGCATAACGCCGAACGCCTCGGAAAAACTCATCACCGTCTCCTTGCTCGTTAAGTATTCAACCAAGTTGAGGGAATCCTTCTGGTTTTGGCTGTCTGCAGCAATACCCCATGCATTGGTGAACAACAGGGTCTTCTTGCCCTTGGGGCCTTCCGGCAACGGAATGAACTTGTAGTTGATATTGGGATAATCCTTCTTCATGCTGCCGGTCAGCCAGTTGCCTTCAATCGACATCGCCGCTTTGCCGAGGCCGAATGCCTCGCCGCCCCAACCAGCGTTGAGGTCGTCGGCAAATTTGGCAACGTCATCCTTCAGCATTTTCTGCACTTCAGTCAGACCGGCAACACTGCCTTCAGAATCGGCAATGGCCTTGGTACCATCATCGCTGACCAGGCCGCCGCCCGCCTGCTCCATGAATACACCGATGCGGGCAAATTCTCCGCTCATGGTCAAGCCGACATGGTCTGCCGTGGTAAGCTTCGCCGCCACATTCTCCAGATCATCCCACGTCTGCGGATAATCAGCGTCAGTCAATCCGGCCTGCTTCCACATGTCTGTATTAATAACGAGCTGCAATGTGGATACGTCTTTGGGAACGCCGTACAGTTTGCCGTCATAGGTGAAGGATTGCAGAATGTTGCTGTAATAGTCGCTCTTGTCCTGCAGCATGTCGCCATAAGCCAGCAATGACCCATTCGCCGCGTAACCCGCCACCAGCTCAGGGGAAAGATAGAACACGTCCGCCGGGGAGCCTGACGCGAAACCCTGAGACAACTGCTGGCCGATATCACTGGACACCACCACGCTCGCCTTATGGCCGCTCTTCTTGGACCATGCCGCCACAGCGTCCTTGACCGCATTGTCTTCGGCGTCACTCGAAGACCAGATCATTACTGTCATCGGCTTCGACGAATCCGATGTCAGCTCGTCCACACTGGTGGCGGTAGCGTCGCCCTCCGAAAATCCTCCGCCGCCGCATGCCGCCAACATTGCCACCGCCGCGATGCTTGCCGTACAGGCCGTCAGTCGTCCGCGCTTCATTTGATACTCCTTACCTTTCACTACTTTGTGATCTGGTTCATCTCCAGAGAATTTTAACGTTCGAATCTTCTTCCATGCAGAAAGTCAAGTAACTGTCGTTTTAGCATTGATTTTCTGCGTGTCTTATTTTTTAACGTTCAAATTCTGGTTATAATGTAACGCAGCGTTGAAAATATGTCAAACACAAGCGCGCCGAGCAAGGAGGCACACCATGGACGAGTCGCGACTCATCACCATCAAAGACGTGGCGAAAGACGCCGGAGTCTCCGCGCAAACCGTATCCAACGTCATCAACACGCCACAGCGCGTTCGTCCGGACACCCGCAACCGCGTACACCATTCCATACAGAAACTCGGATACAAACCCAATGCGTCGGCCAGAAGGCTGCGCACCAGCCGCAGCGACACCGTAGCTCTAGGCATCCACCCCGCCGATTCGCCGATCTTCGATCGTTTCCTTCATGCTCTCACCGCCGAAACGGATATGAGAGACCTGCGTATTCTGCTGTACAAGACTGACACCGCAGAAGACGAGATCTCACATTTCGAATCACTGCTCGCCACATCGGACGTGGACGCCTTCATCCTGACTGACGTTACCTTCGACGACCCCAGACCCGATTGGCTACGGCAGCACAATCAGACCTTCTCCCTGTTCGGACGCCCGTGGGGCGCCGACATCAATGATCCGACTATTTCCTGGGTGGACGTGGACGGGAGAGACGGCACACGCCGAATCACCCAACACCTCATTCTGAACGGATACCGCAACATCGGATTCGTTGGGTGGAGGCCTCCATCCAGCACCGGACATGATCGACTCTCCGGATGGAGAGACGCCATGATGGCCGCCAAGCTCTGCTCCGAAGAGCAACTCGAACGATTGACCGTATTCACTGATGATGACGTCGCCTCAGGGCAACAGGCGTTCCAGATCATGAGCCAATCCAATGCAGACCTCGACGCCGTGGTCTGCATCAGCGATACCATCGCCGCCGGCGTATACATGGAAACGCACGGGGACATAACCATCACCGGATTCGATGACACCCCAATATCCCGCTCGCTGAACTTCTCCAGTATTCGGCAGCCGCTTAACGACATCGCAAAAGCCATTCTTGATTCTCTGCAGCAGCAGCGCACTCACGGCGAAGACGCCCGAATGCACCTCCTGCTCCCCCCGCAACTCGTCATACGTTGACGTCCATCTATTGTCCCTATTCATCATCGCATCACAATCAGCAGAGGAGCTCCCATGCCTTCATTCCCCCAACCGCGCATCAACCCCAGCATGGGACCGGATACTGTGCTGCAAGGTGACCGCTGGCGCATCGGCGTGATCACCGAGTCGCTTATCCGACTCGAATGGCAGGATGATGGCGTATTCGAAGATCACGCCACACAAATGGTCGCGAATCGAAACTGGGACGTCACCCCACAGTTCACCCATACCGTACGCAACGAGCTACTCATCGTCGACACTCCGACGCTTCGCCTCACTTACGACATGCAGCCGTTCAGCAAGGAGGGCCTCAGCATTGTGGTGAGAGGAGTGGCCAACTCGCAAATGAACACCTGGCACTACGGAGATGCACAAGACGGCAACCTGCACGGCACCGCACGTACGCTCGACACTGTCGACGGAGCAACCCAGCTGGAACCCGGTATCCTCTCGCGTGACGGCTGGGCCGTAATCGATGATTCCAGTTCCAATATCATCACCGATGCTGATGCCATCAATGGAGAGGCCAACCCGTTCGGTGTTTGGGTCACGCCACGCACCAATCCAGAGACTGACCTGTATTTCTTTGGCTACGGGAACCAGTACATCGAGGCCATACAGGACTTCTACCGCCTGACTGGCCCGACACCGCTGCTGCCTCGATTTGCGCTAGGCAACTGGTGGAGCCGTTATCATCGATACACCGAACAGGAATATCTGGCGTTGATTGACCGTTTCGAACATGAAAAACTGCCCTTTACCACAGCGGTTATCGATATGGACTGGCATTTGGTGGATGACGTCGATCCTCAGTATGGTTCCGGATGGACCGGTTACACATGGAATCGTGAGCTCTTTCCCGACCCCGAGCGGTTCCTCCGCTCATTGCATGAGCACGGTCTCAAGACCACGCTTAATGTACACCCGCGCGATGGCATTCGCGCTTTCGAGAACGGTTATGAGCGGGCCGCCCTGCACATGGGCATAGATCCAGCTAGCGGGGAACCGGTGGAATTCGATGTGACCAGTCCACGATTCATGGAGACATACTTCGACTTGCATCACAAGTTGGAGGATGAAGGCGTTGACTTCTGGTGGCTGGACTGGCAGCAAGGCGGCGTGACCAGACAGCAGGGCCTCGACCCGCTCTGGATGCTCAATCATATGCATTATCTGGATTCCGGACGCAATGGGCGCTGGCCGTTGACCTTCTCCCGATACGCCGGCCCAGGCTCTCACCGGTATCCGGTCGGGTTCTCTGGAGACACCGTGGTGACATGGGAATCGCTCCAATTCCAGCCTTATTTCACCGCCACCGCCTCGAACATTGGCTATGGATGGTGGAGCCACGACATCGGCGGACATATGTTCGGCTACCGCGACGAAGAATTGGAGGCCCGATGGTACCAGCTCGGCACATTCAGCCCGATCAACCGACTGCACTCCACGGATTCCCCGTTCAACGGTAAAGAACCATGGAACTTCCATGCCGAGATCCGTCATGCGATGAATGCCGCATTGCGTCTGCGTCACGAAATGCTGCCCTACCTGTACACGATGAACTGGCGCGCATCAGCGGCAGGACGACCTCTCGTTGAACCGATGTATTGGCAGGACCCGAACAACGCCATGGCCTACGAAATCGGACATGAGTTCCGCTTCGGTACTGAATTGGTGGTCTCTCCAGTCACTTCTCCCATTGACCGTGACGTGCAGCTTGCCAAGACAGACGTCTGGCTGCCACAAGGCACCTGGTTCGATTTCTTCACCGGCCGTCGGTATGAATCGAAATACAAGAGCGGCAGGAGCTTCGAGGCTTGGCGTGATTTACATGGCATTCCAGTGTTCGCCAAGGCCGGAGGCATCGTGCCTATGCAGCCATTAGATGCCAACGGACTGAACTCCACCAGCAACCCCTCCCATGTCATGGTGATGGTGTTCCCCGGAGCCGATGGAGCATTCACCGTCAAAGAAGATGACGGCACCAACCAAGCGCTGCCGGACGATTCCAAAGCCGCGTCCACCACATTGACATTGGGCTGGGGACCAAATGGCACCAACTCTGCAGATGCGGCGGCATTCACCATCGCTCCGGCCACGGGCAATATATCAGCCCTTCCCGTAGCCCGGTCATGGTGCATCATCTTCCGCGGCGTAGCGCCGGCCACCGTCACCGTTACCGTGGATGATGAGCCAATTACAGCAGATACCACTTATGATGAAGCGACGTTGAGCCTGTCCGTGTCGGTTCCATTAGTGCCGATCACGGCCTCAATCACCATCACTGCGGCGAATGGGCTGACTTATGCCAATGATCCGGCACTCGGTGATGCTTTCACCGTGCTGTATAACGCGCAAATCAACTACCTGACCAAGGAACGGGCCAATGCAATGATTCGCGCGTACGGTGCAGACGCACTGAACGCGCTGTACACGCTCGAACGCACGAGCGGCGCATTCCCACGTCATGATTTTGAGGAGTCCCATATGCCGCAATCTGTGATTCAAGCCGTTGCCGAACCTTTGCTGCGAACGTCAGGCTCCTTCCCAGACGAGAATAAGAGCTGAACAACCTAAGGAGAATCAATATGGTGTAAATCAACCCTTGTTTTGCACCATATTGATTCCCGGTTTTACACCTTTCGCGTTCCCGGTTTTACACCTTTCAGCAAGGTTCTCACGCACGCCATTATCCGTTCCAATTCGGCAGGTCGGCAAACTTGGACTAGGCTGGGAATCATGGAACTCCATGTTTTGAATCATCCGCTGGTCGAGCACAAGCTCACCGTGCTGCGCGACAAGAACACCCCCTCCTCCACCTTCCGCGAGCTCGTCTCCGAACTCGTGATGCTTGAGGCCTACGAGGCCACCCGCAACCTGTCCGTGGTGGCCGCGCCGATCGAGACGCCGGTCGCCCCGATGACCGGCAAGAAGCTCGCCTCCCCGCGCCCGATCATCGTGCCGGTGCTGCGCGCTGGCTTGGGCATGCTCGACGGCATGACCCGCCTGATTCCGACTGCTGAAGTCGGCTTCCTGGGCATGAAGCGCGACGAGGAGCACCCCACCCAGCAGGTGACGTACGCGAACCGTCTGCCCGAGGACCTGTCCGGCCGCCAGTGCTTCCTCATCGACCCGATGCTCGCCACCGGCGGCACGCTGGTCGCCGCCACGCACTACTTGGCCGAGCGCGGTGCCAAGGACGTGACCGCGATCAACATCATCGCGGCCCCCGAAGGCATCAAGTACGTCGAGGAGCACATCGACCCGTCCATCGACTTCAAGGTCGTGGTGTGCGCGGTCGACGAACGTCTTAACGACAAGTGCTACATCGTGCCGGGACTCGGCGACGCCGGTGACCGTCTCTATGGTGTAATTGACTGATTTTCCTGGCTCCCCTCCCTGAGGGGAGCCAATGTGATGGGCTTTTTATGCAAATCGACATTATTGCGCCGGGGCGCGTGAAGGAACGTTACCTTCGCGACGCCATTGACGAGTATTCCAAGCGACTTTCGCGCTACTGCAAGCTCAACATCATTGAAGTGGCAGATGAGAAAACGCCTGACCATGCCTCCGAAGGCGTTGACCGACAGATCAAGGCCAAAGAAGGCGAACGCATCGCCAAGCATCTGAAGGACGGCGCGTTTGTTATTGCCCTTGCCATCAATGGCAAGCAGCTGTCCAGTGAAGAATTGGCCGCCAAAATCAACGACCTTGGATTGCGTGGCACCAGCCATATTCAGCTGGTCATCGGCGGTTCAATCGGCCTTGACGACGCGATTCTGCGTCGTGCTGATTTTCTGCTGAGTTTCTCGAAGATGACGTTCCCGCATCAGCTTATGCGCGTGATTCTGCTGGAGCAGATCTATCGCGCTTATAAAATCAACGCTGGCGAGCCGTATCACAAGTAAAACGCCATACCTCATGGGGCGGGAAATCCCCCATGGGGCGGCAATTGCCCCATGAGGCGGCAAAATCCTCATGGGGCGGTATGCCAAAATGGCTTAATTCCGCGGTTTCACATATTCTTCAAACCGCCTCATGGGCAAGTTACCGCCCGATGAGCCTGTAACCGCCCCATGGGCACATCAATAACGCCCTCAACCTCACACTGCGTTGGGGACGAACGCTTCGAAGATGTGGCGGTCGAAGTAGGGGGCGCACTGGGCGAGTTCATCGCTGCTGCGCACGGTCCATGAAACCGGCATCGCACCCATCGAACGAGCGAGCTTGACTTGCGGCGAAGCGCCACCGGTCCAGTCATAAGCCACGAAATCAGGACGAGACAGCCAGTCGAGCGCCAGTAAGCCGGCGGCCCATTCAGCCGCACCATTCTTGCTCAGCTTCGCCGGCCAGCTCAGCTGACCGCGGCACACCTCAGGGTGATGCTCCTTGTACCAATTCACCGCGCCCGGGTGGAAGGATTCGATCACGTACGGACCGTCATACGCCTCAAGCAAGGCGTGGCCCTTTTCCATGAGCTCTTCGCTACGCTCATCCCAAGCCCTGTTGTTGCTGAACTTGTATTCCACAATCAGCGGAGCCCGGCCGGCCACCACGTCCAGCACATCGGAGAACAGCGGCACATGCTGGTAGTACCCCTTCGGCGCGGCGGACGGCGTGACCACCAGCGGCGGGTTCGCGTCGGCACCCGGCAGCGGGGCGGCCTTCAAATCGCCTGACTTGCCGTTCGGGAAGAGCGGAATACGGGTGAGTTCGTCGTAAGTCAGGTCTTCGATGCGGCGCGGATCGCCGGCCACGCGCAACAAATCAGCGTCATGGACCACGACCACTTGGTCGTCGAGCGTAAACTGCACGTCAAGTTCGATGCCATAGCCAGCCTCGCAAGCGGCGGCGAATGCGGCCAGCGAGTTTTCAGGAGCAATCGGACCGGTCATATCCGCACTGCCGTAGCCGGCCTTGACAGCCATGCGACGGGCAAGCGACACATAATCATCGTTTTCGGCGATGGATCGCTCAGTGGTATCGGCTTGGGCGCTAACCGGATTATCCCCACCATAATCAGCGATATCGGTATAGCCGACCAAACCAGAACCCGCATCATGCAAGCCACGGTGGGCATACCATACCTCCGGAATGGAGGGCACGAAATTACGACGCTTGTCATTGAACGTGCGCGGGGCCACGGCCCACACGGCAGCACCGGCGGCGGCCACGCCTGCCAGCGCCACGTTTCTCCAGAGCTTCGACGACATTGGAATCCTTCCTGTTGGGCTGCCTCTAGCCTAACGCTTCTGCCAGCCATTGTGGAGTGGTTGGATCATCCGGTCTCAGTGCGCGATCCGGGTGGTTGGCGCGCAGTGGCTCCCAGCTGAAATCTGTCAGCAGATCGGCGGGTTTGCAAGGAATTGGAGTGGGTTGCAGACGCAGCAGCCAGGCGCAGTATCCGATGATCTGTTCAGGGGTCACGCCACGGGCGCGCAAGGCTCCCATATCTAGCGAACGTTCGCGCTTGGCTAAACGCCGGCCGGCCGCATTGTCGATAAGCGGCAGGTGCGCATACTCGGGGTGCTCGGCGAGAGGCTTTTCCGTGTTGCCGCATTCCGGCTCAAAGCCACCAGCCAACAGACACTGGCGAATCCACATTTGCAGCGCGGTGGAGCGCAGCAGATCACGGCCGCGCACGATATCGTCAACACCCATATCGAGGTCATCCACGACCACGACCAGTTGATAGCCGAACAGTCCATCGGCTCGGCGAATCACGGAATCGCCTACCTCGCGGGCCAAATCGTAGTGCTGTGGACTATAGACACGGTCGTTAAAGCATGCGACACCATCAACGATTCCGGCATCGCCCTGCTGTTCCGGCGGCACGGCTCCCGACAGCGCAGCGGAATCGTCAGGCACTGTACGTTGCTTTTCTCCCACTGCCGGTTTCGGCATGGCGATACGGATGGAATGCTGGTCGCCGCGAGACAGACGGGCACGGACCTCGTCGGGATGGTCGTGCAGCAGGCGGCGGCATGTGCCGGGGTACACCATAAAGCCGTCGCCCTCGTTGGGGGCCGAGGCGGCGCGAATGTCGGCACGCGAGCAGAAACAGGGGTACAGCACACCTTGCGAGCGCAGGCATTCGAGAGCGTATTCATATCGTTCAGTGCGCTGGGATTGGAACATCGGTTCGCCATCCCAGTCGAGGCCGAGCCAATGCAGGTCATCCATCATGAGCTGGTCCGCACCGGCGACCACACGCGGCTTGTCCACGTCCTCGATACGCATCAGCATGCGGTCGCCACGCGAGCGGGCCGAAAGCCATGCACCCAACATGGCGTACACGTTGCCGATATGCATGCGCCCCGACGGCGTCGGCGCGAATCGTCCAGTCACTGGCCCTCCTCGTATGAAGTTCAGCACCATGGTAGCGAAAAGGCCCTCCTCCTCAGAGGAGAGCCAATATAGTGAAGCTCGCCAGCCCGGACTCCCCCTCAGTCAGCTTCGCTGACAGCTTCGCTCAGAGAGGGGAGCCAGTGATTGTCACTTATCTTCGGTGACGTTGTCCACGCTCACGTCCGGATCGTCGGAGACGATCTGGTCGCTCGCCCAAGCGGAGAGCTCCAGATGTTCGCCGCCGGTCTGGTCGACGAGCACGGTGTCGCCATCGTGAACCCTGCCGGCCAGCAGCATACGGGCCAGCTGGTCGCCGACTTCGGTCTGTACCAGGCGGCGCAGCGGACGAGCGCCATAGGCCGGGTCGTAACCGGTGTTGGCCAGCCATTCGCGAGCCGAGTCGGTGACGTCCAGCGTGATGCGGCGATCGGTCAGACGCTGAGCCACGCCAGCCACCTGGATATCCACGATGCCGCCAAGCTCCTCACGCGTGAGTGGGTGGAACATGACGATGTCGTCCAGACGGTTCAGGAACTCCGGCTTGAAGTTCATGTGGACAGCATCCATCACGGCCTTCTTCTTGGCGTCGGCGTCCATGTCCTCGTTCACGAGGAACTGCGAGCCGAGGTTAGAGGTCATAATCAGAATCGTGTTCTTGAAGTCCACGGTCCTGCCCTGGCCATCGGTCAGGCGACCATCGTCAAGCACCTGCAGCAGCACGTCGAAGATCTCCGGGTTGGCCTTCTCGACCTCGTCGAACAGCACTACGGAGTACGGGCGACGGCGCACGGCCTCGGTCAGCTGGCCGCCCTGCTCGTAGCCCACGTAGCCCGGCGCCGCGCCAATCAGGCGCGAGACTGAAGCCTTCTCCATGTATTCGGACATGTCGATGCGGATCATGGCCTTCTCGTCGTCGAACAGGAAGTCGGCGAGCGCCTTGGCCAGCTCGGTCTTGCCCACACCGGTGGGGCCGAGGAACAGGAACGATCCGGTCGGACGGTTCGGGTCGGAGATGCCGGCACGCGAACGGCGCACCGCGTCGGACACGGCGGCGATGGCTTCCTTCTGGCCGATCACACGCTTACCGAGGTAGTCCTCCATGTGCAGCAGCTTCTCGTTTTCGCCCTGCATCAGGCGGCCGACGGGAATGCCAGTCCAGTCGGAGACGATCTCAGCCACCGAGTCGGCATCCACGCGGTCCGGAACCATCGGCTCATCGGCCGGGTTGGCCGCGCCGGCATCAGCAGATTCAGCATCCGCGCTCTCCGCGGCGGCAAGCTCCTTCTGAATGGACGGAATCTCGCCGTACAGAATCTTCGAGGCCTCGGCCAAGTTACCCTCACGAGTGAACTTGTCAGCCTGCACGCGCAGGTCGTCGAGCTTGGCACGCAGGTCGCCGACCTTGTTGTGGCCGGCCTGCTCCGCATCCCAACGCGCCTTGAGACCGCTGAGCTTCTCACGGGTGTCCGCGAGTTCGGCTTGCAGCTTGCCCAGACGCTCCTTGGACGCGGGGTCCTCGGCCTTCTTGAGCTGCATCTCCTCCATCTCAAGACGGGTCACCTTGCGCTGCAGCTCATCGATCTCCTCAGGCGAGGAGTCGAGCTCCATACGCAGGTGGGCGGCGGCCTCATCAACCAGATCGATGGCCTTGTCCGGCAGCTGACGACCCGAAATGTAACGGTTCGAGAGGGTCGCGGCGGCAACCAACGCGTCATCGCCGATCGTCACCTTATGGTGCGCCTCGTAACGCTGCTTCAGACCACGTAGGATGGCGATGGTGTCTTCCACGCTCGGCTCGCCCACGAACACCTGCTGGAACCTGCGCTCCAGCGCCGGATCCTTTTCGATGTTCTCGCGGTACTCGTCCAGCGTGGTCGCGCCGATCAGGCGCAGCTCGCCACGGGCCAGCATGGGCTTGAGCATATTGCCGGCGTCCATCGAGCCTTCGGCCGCACCCGCGCCGACGATGGTATGAATCTCGTCGATGAAGGTGATGATCTGACCATCCGCGTTCTTGATTTCATTGAGCACGCTCTTTAGGCGCTCCTCGAACTCGCCACGGTACTTTGAGCCGGCCACCATGGAGCCCAGGTCAAGGGAGATGAGCTTCTTGCCTTGCAGGGTGGTGGGCACGTCGCCCGCCACGATACGCTGGGCCAGGCCTTCCACGACGGCGGTCTTGCCGACGCCGGGCTCGCCAATCAGCACCGGGTTGTTCTTGGTACGACGGGAGAGAATCTGAATCACGCGGCGGATTTCCTGGTCACGGCCGATGACCGGGTCCAGCTTGCCTTCCTTGGCGGCGGCCGTCAGGTCGGTGGAGTACTTCTCCAGGGCCTTGTACGAGCCTTCCGCGTCCGGGCTGGTGACCTTCGCGCCGCCACGCACGCCGGGTACGGCCTTGCGCAGGGAGGCTGCGGTGACGCCGTTCTTCTCCAAGATTTCGGCCGACTGGTTCGGCTTGCTGGCCGCGATGCCGATAAGCAGGTGCTCGGTGGAGACGTATTCGTCGCCCATCTGCTGCATTTCCTTTTCGGCCTGGGCGATGACAGCGGTCAACTGGCGGCTGGCCTGTGGCTGCGAGGTGCTGGATCCGGACGCGCTCGGCAGCGCGACCAAAGCGTTGCGCACCGCCGCGCCGATGGCCTGCGGGTCCCCGCCCGCGGCCTCAATCAGAGAGCGCGCCACGCCGTTTTCCTGGCGCAGCAGCGCATCCATGACGTGCAGAGTCTCGACCTGCGCGTTTCCTGCGGCGGACGCACTCTGAATCGCGTCGCCGACGGCTTCTTGGGCCATAGTGGTGAACTTCTGTTCCATATCGTATTCCTCCATATCATGCGGTCTGCGCAGTGCGGCTCGCAGGCTTCGAAAGCTCTGCGAGCATTGCGGCAAACCGCAGCTTGTCGTTGTCTGATATGGTCAACCGACCTGGAACCCATTCTATTCCCAAAACTTGAGTGCATGTGACTCAAGTTTTGGATTTTGGTGGGGAGGGTGAACAGTAGCTCCCTCTGATGAGGGAGCTCACCGCTACTTCAGCGCGCCGACGGCGGATTCGGCGGCGGCGAGGACTTCGCCGGAGAGAATCGCCTCGGCCACGCCCTCAATCTGCGGGGTGGTCCAGGTGTCGCGCACGTCGGGACCGATTTCGTTGGCATACTGGCGCACCACGCGGTATACGGCGGCACCGGCCGCACCCGGACGGTACGGCTTGCGGAAGTCGAAGGAGCGGCAGGAGCACAGCAGTTCCACGGCCAGCACGCGCGCGAAGGCCGGAATCGACCGGCGCAGCTTGCGGGCGGCGGCCCAGCCCATCGACACGTGATCTTCCTGCATGGCGGAGCTTGGAATCGAATCGACCGAGGCGGGCACGGCGTTACGCTTCATTTCGGAGACGATGCCGGCGGCGGTGTACTGGGCGATCATGAAACCGGAGTCCACGCCCGGGTCACCAGCCAGGAACGCCGGCAGACCGCGGTTGCGCGCCACGTCGAGGAAGCGGTCGGTACGACGCTCGGAGATAGAGGCTATGTCGGCGGTCGGAATCGCCAGGAAATCGAGCACATAGGCCAGCGGCGCGCCATGGAAGTTGCCGTTGGACTCCACACGGCCGTCCAGCGTGACGCACGGGTTATCGATGGCGGAGGCGAGTTCCACGCCCGCCACGGAGGCCGCGTATTCCACGGTGTCGCGGGCGGCGCCGTGCACCTGCGGGGTGCAGCGCAGCGAGTAGGCGTCCTGCACACGCACGGTGGAGCCCGGACGGCCGGCCTCAATCAGACCAGAGCCCTTGAGCATGCGGGCGATGTTCGCGGCGGAATCGCCTTGGCCGCGATGCGGGCGCAGCGCCTGCAAGTCGGCGGCGAATACGCGGTCGTTGCCGAGCATGCCTTCCACGCTCATCGCGGCGGCGACATCCGCGGTCTTGAGTAGCAGGCGCAGATCGGTGATGGCCATACACAACATGCCGAGCATGCCGTCGGTGCCGTTGACCAGCGCCAGTCCTTCCTTCTCTTTCAAATCGACGGGCGTGATGCCGGCCGCACGCAGCGCTTCGCCGCCGCCGATCTTGAGGCCGTCAGCGTTGCGGGCCTCGCCTTCACCCATCGCCACCAAAGCACAGGCTGCGAGCGGCGCCAAATCACCGGAGCATCCGAGTGAACCGTATTCGTAGACCACCGGGGTGATGCCGGCGTTCAACATATCGGCGTAGACCTGCGCGGTTTCCGGGCGCACACCGGTGCGTCCGGTGCACAGGGTGCTCAGGCGCAGCACCAGCAGGCCGCGCACCACCTCGCGCTCCACTTCCGGCCCAGCACCGGCGGCATGCGAGCGGATCAGACTTTTCTGCAGCTGCGCGCGCTGTTCCTTGGGGATGGAAGTGGAGGCGAGCGCGCCGAATCCGGTGGAGATACCGTAATGCGGCACGGTGTTGTCGGCCAAATGATCGATAACCGCGCGACTCAGCGCCATCTCATGCTTCGATTCGTCCGAAATCGCCACTTTGGCACCGCCGCGCGCTACGGCGATAACGTCCTCGATGCTCAGCGCTCCAACACCTACGGTGACCGTCTGCTCTGCCATGCTCATACCTTTCTATATATGTGCCGCATTCCGCATTCTGCATATACGGCATATACGGCATATACTTCGCCGGGGATCCGCGACTGCCCGCATTCGCTCACCGCACCTGCCCACCAACAGCAGGCGACGCAAACGCGACCAATCGCTCCCCGAGTAATCAAACCTTGGCCATTTCACCTCAGTCGGATGCCCGCCATAAGCCACTTCGTCCATCTTGTGTCTGAAATCTCAGACATGTAAGGTGATGGAAATATGAGCCATGCCTCGCAGCAATACGCCTTCACCGAGCCACGTACCGTCAAGCGGGCGCAGGTGAAGCCATCAGAACGGGAACATCAGACATCATCATCCGCGCCATGTGTCTCGCTGGCTCCGGCGGCCGACCGTACGCTCGACATCCTCGAGTTCATCGCGAGCAATGGGCAGACGCAAGCCGCCACGCTCGCTCGCGAACTCGGCATTCCGCGCTCCACGGTGTACCAATTGTTGGAGATTTTGGAGCGTCACGGACTGGTCACCCGCCTTGCCGAGCAGCGCGCGTACGGCATCGGACTCAAGACTTTCGAGCTGGGATCGGCCTATTCTCGCCAACATCGTGTATCGCAGGTCGCGCATCCGGTGTTGGCGCGTCTTGTTGACGAGACCGGCGAAAACGGACATCTGGCCGTGCTGCACGGCAACGAAATCATTTATGTGATTGAGGAGCGCGCCGCGCATCGCCCGCCGCTAGTGTCAGGCGTGGGCGTACGCCTGCCCAGCCATCTGACCGCCACCGGGCGGGCCATTCTGGCCGCACTCCCCCGCAATCAGGTCCGCGCGCTATATCCCAATCGTCAGGCGTTCACCGACCGCACCGGCATCGGCCCCAAATCGCCCAAGGAGCTGGAGGCAACGCTCGCCGAAACCCGGCGCATCGGTTTTGCCGAGGAACACGGCGACGTGACGCCCGGCTTTGATTCATACGCCGTCGCCGTGCGCGACTACAACGACTTTCCCATCGCCGGGCTGGCTCTCACTTTCGTGAGCGGATCGCTGCGCCCCGAACAGGAGCGGTCGCTTAAGACCAAGCTGCGGCTTGCCGGCACGGAACTGTCCCGGCGTCTCGGCGCGGTCGGCAGTTTGACATGAGGATTCGCGAGATCATCGTGTTGGGCTCCTTCGCCCCAATCACGATCTTCTCAACTAAGTTCACCGATTCGCTGACCGGCAACGCCAAGCTCGCCGGCTTCTCGCTGACAGTGACGGCCATCATCAGCTTGGTGGTGACGACCGTGCTGCATGCGGTATTGCCGGGAGCGTAGGGGGAATTACGGGTCCAGACACGAGGGGAGCCAAAAAGAGCAATACTTCTATGTGATATCAATCACTGACTAAGCTGCATCACCGACTATGGTTAATCATCATGAGACCAGTTCGCCCTACAATTCAAGTTCTGTTGAGCATGATTGACAATCATCTCTTCAACTCAGAGAACCCTCAACAACTCATTGAACAGAACATGCGGACGGAAGCAGCAACGCCGTTCGAAGGTCTTGATTTCACCGCATTCGACGTCACACTGCTCAATATGGCTCGTCAGGCTTTCGCTGGTGACAAAATCGCTGCCACCAAGCATTCGGAATTTAGCGCTGTGGCAAAGCGCCCAGTCTATGAAATAAGGAACAAGCAAACCGGCTGGCGAGGCATCGTCATTCTTGACCAATATGGCGACCCGTGGATGGTCTATTGCGGATCGCATGGGGATTTCCATTCAGGCAATTGCAAATCAATCATTAAGGCTTCCAACGCCGGCAACTATATGCCCAGCGAAGAAGATTATCTGGTTCGGAAACGAGAAGAAGAACGTCAGCATTTTCTGGATTTCGAGCGACGAGTCGTTCAGGAGATGCTTAACAAAATTCGTGCAGGAATTTATGCGGGCCAAACAACTTCCCAGTCCGAAGCCCTCTCAGCGCTGGATATCCCCTATCAGATTTCAGGAGCCCTCGCAAAGGCCAGTATTCAGATTCAGCAAGATGACGATGACGACTCAGCAACTGTCAATCAATTCGTTGAATTGACCCTTGATTTTCCGGTCGAGGAACAGGACAACAGTTCTCCATACGCCCGACTTCACCGCATCCTCTTGAGATGCTTTAACGCCATCTGCCAGCCCAAAGACCCCAATCAGCCAGCAGAAACGTCGTTGAAAACATACAGCGGCGGTCAGCAAAGACGCGCAACTATGTCAGCATTCGTGCTGCTGGAACCAGACGACATCAAGCGCATCACAAGCCCGAACTTCCTCGATGATTCCGAATCGTTATACAAGACGATAGGCGACACCGAGCCAGAATCTATGCTACATCGCGTACCCAAAGAGACTCTGCCCGACGCATATGTTGAAGGCACCCTCATCCGTTCTCTGTGCGGGAAATGGTTCGTGCCAACCAGAGATGAATACTCAGGACTTCCTGTATGCCCCGATTGCCAAGACATACTGGAAGTCAAGGAGTATCTGAGACGCAATTACACGCCTGAGCAATAGTCATGACTTGACGCATACCGGGTAAATCGCACAGACAATAGATTCACTACGATTCGTCTGAGACAATCCTCACTCTGCAGGAGAAACTGCGGCACTACTCGCTTTGATCGCTTCACGGCGATGCTCTGCAACTAAATCACGCATACGATTTCGACTTGTCTCAGACACCGGAGCGACTTCGTCAACCGCATCGGCAATATCCTTTGCCCGAGAATTGATTGCGTGGGCGTATTCCTTACGTCCCGCATCACGATTAACCATGTACGTCCGCAAAGCAAGTACCGTAATCCGATGATGACTGCCCACCATATGAGATTCGAGCAGTCCTGACTTCAGCAAACGAGTCACATAGGGCCGACTCACGCCAAGAATCTCAGCAGCTTGAGCAGGGGATAATTCTTCGTCCTTGCGAACCACCAGTACATTATCGTCAATAATGCCATCCAAAATTGCAGCGAGTACAGAGCCTTTTTGCACCAGCTCTCGGCACGCCTTCGCCTGATCCAAATCGCGTTCTGTAAGCTGTTCACGTTCTATTACTGCAGTCATAATGCACATACCTCATTTCATAACTGAAATAAGTGTAACATATAGCTTGGTTCAACACTTAGATTTCGCGAAAAATCATCTGTACATTAGACAGATGCATATATAGATGAAATATATGAGAGGCTTCTGCTGTTTTCGTGGGTTAGATTGCGGGTTGTGGCAGTCGTATGTCGGGTCCGCCGCATCGGAGCATGACCAGGGCGATGAGGTTGGTGACGTGGTGGAGGCCGTAGGCCATGCGGATGGTGACCTTGATCCTGTTGTCGGACGCCTCGAGCCTGGCGTTGGAGTATCCCAGCCGGATCGTGCGCAGGATGTCGGGCCGGCGCCGCCGGATCTTCTTGGCGAGTTCGACGATCTCGGGTATGCGCGAGTGGGACGCCCGGAACACCCAACGGTTCAGTTCCGTCGTGGCTTGGCCGATCGGGTGCTTGAGCAGGGTGCGCAGGAGTTCCTTGAGCTGCCATGCGCGGTAGAGCTGGCCCTTGGGGTCCGTGTCCCGCAGGCTTTCGAACGCCTCCTCCTGTCTGCCGGTCAGGTCGCCGGGGTTCTTCAGGACGGCGTATTTGACGCCGCGCATGCGCTTCATGGTCTTCTCGTCCCCGTCGCGCCTCGCCTGGTTCCACAGGCGTTTCCTGACCTTGTCGAGCGCGTCGGTCATCCAGGAGACGATGTGGAACCCGTCCAATACGCGTTCGGCGTTCGGGCAGCGCTCGGCGACGCACGGGTCGATCCAGCGGGCCCCGTCGCCGGTGACGAC
>NZ_JBHEEA010000012.1:0-84671 GCF_041900695.1 Bifidobacterium sp. 2450 | reverse complement strand
GCGGCGGATCAGACGGGCGGGCTCCTTCACGGGTTCGAGCCTCGAGCGCATCATCCACGAGCACAGGCGGTATAGCCCGACCCATGCCCCGGCGGGCGGGCGGCTGTCCATGCAGATGCCCTGCAGGACCTCGCGCATCCGGCACGCGCGGGCGGTCTTCAGCCGCTGCCGGGCCTGGCCCACGGGGCGGGCGCCGTCCTCGCCCCGTGCACGGGGCACGTGACGCGCGGCATGGCGGCGTGGACGAACGCCTTGTACCGGAAGAAGTCCGGATGCCGCCACACGCGTTCCCTCGTGTCATGCACCGGACAGGCGGTCTCGGGGCAGCCGGTCTCGGGGCAATGGAAGCGCGCGCCGGGCCCGAAGACGATCGCGACGCGCGGTTCCCGCCCGCCGTCGCCCGCGTCCCTGAAATCCACGGACCCGACCTTCCAAGGCTCCTGCAACTGCAACGCGTCGGTGAACAGGCAAGAGGCATCCATGCCTCCAACCCACCCGCCGGCATCACCCCACACCACAACCACCCACCACAAACAGCGAAAGGCCTGTATTTCATCGCAAAACAATGCGCTATATACCGTTGAAGAACCAAAGAATCGAGGCATGATGACCCAGCCAGCAACCGGACGGGCAGCGCGACTTGAGGATGTGGCGGCATTGGCTGGGGTCTCGCTGGCCACCGCATCCAAGGCACTGCACAACAAGCCCCGCATTAGCGAAGAAACCAAGCAGCGCGTTCTGGATGCCGCCAAGCAACTCAACTACTCCCCCAACAAACTCGCCCAATCCCTGGCCCGCGGCACCACCGGCACTATCGGCCTGGTCACCTCCGATCTGCAGGGCCGTTTCTCCACACCGATTCTTATCGGCGCGGAGAACGAACTGCGCGCCCAGTCCACCTCCGTACTGCTGGCCAACGCTCGTGGCGACGCCGCGCTGGAACGTCAGCATGTCGAGAAACTGCTGTCCCTCAAGGTCGACGGTCTACTCATCGTGCAGTGCGAAACCAACCCCAGGCCCACGCTTGGCCATGACTGGGGCGTGCCACTGGTCTACGTCTACGGCCCCTCCACCGATACCGAAGATTGTTCGGTCACCTGTGACAATGTGGACGCCGGTCGCATGGCCATCAACCATCTCATTTCTTGCGGCCGCCGACACATCGCCATTATCGGCGGCGACGAAACCTATACCGCTGCCACCGACCGTACCAAGGGTGCGCTCGAGGCACTGGCTGAGCTAGGCATCGAACCGGCCGGGCCAATCCGGTACGGCAAATGGGACGAAGGCTGGGGCCGCGCCGCCACCCGCCTGCTGCTCGATCAGGGCGTCACGTTTGATGCTGTGGTCTGCCAAAACGACCAGCTGGCCCGAGGCTGCATTGACGTGCTCAAACAGCAGGGGCTGCGCATTCCGGATGACGTCGCCGTTATCGGCCACGATAACTGGTCTGTACTGACCTCCAGCTCGAGGCCCGCACTGACGTCGATCGACAACGAAACCGAAACCATCGGACGGCGTGCGGCACGATACTTGGTCGATGCCATCGACGGCAACCCGCATCACGGTGTCGACTACGTACCCTGCCGCCTTATCCAGCGCGAATCCACCCTCCCGCTGGACTGATATCAATCGATACCCTACCGCTTCTTGGTTTTGCGGCCCTTTAAGTAGATGTCGATGACAATCCATACGCCGAGGGCGAAGGCCACGACGTAGCCCATGAAGCCGATGACCGGAATGCCGAAGATAATCGGCTTCATGCCGGCATAGTAGACAATCGACGAGCCAACGAACAAACCGACCACAATCAGGGCCATCGTCAGACGATTCACCATATCCGAAAGCAACTGGAACGGCTCTTCGGAGCCGACCAGTTCCATGTTGACGCGCAACTGACCACGGGTCAGCATACGGGCCACGGTCTTAAGTTCGGTCATGGTGCCGAGCGTGGCATGCAAAGCCTGATGCCCCTCAACGCCCAGCGACTTGATCTCGTCTTTGGTGGCGTTCTTCAGCGATTTCGACGTGGCGATATGGTCGGAAATGATTTCGATCATATTCACATCAGGAATGAACTCGTCCAGCAAGCCTTCGAGCGTAACCAACGCGCGGCCGACGGTGGTCACCGTACTGGGCACCTCGATGTTGTGGCGGCCGGCCATCTGCGTCAGTGCGGTCAGGAAGGCGGCAATGTCCAGTTCGGCCAGATCCACGGTGCCGAATTCCTTGACGATCACGTCCAGATCAGCCAGCAGTGCTGGGTAGTCCTCCGGATCGGCCTCGGTGCCGGCGAATCGCAGCAGCCCCTCGGCCAGAGCTGGCGAATCCTGTTTGGCGACGGCGAAAATCATCTCTTTGAGGACTGCACGGGTGCGCTGGTCGAGCCGACCGGTCATACCGAGGTCGATAAGTACGATCTGGCCGCCCCGGATGATGATATTGCCCGGATGTGGGTCGGCGTGGAAGAAGCCGTCGTCGAGAATCTGCGTGGCGTAATTGTCGACGAGCTTGGTGCCGATCTCCTTCAAGTCATAACCAGCATCGACGAGCTGGCCCGGGTGGGAGACGGAGATGCCGTCGATGTACTCCATGACCACCACATGCTCGGTGCACAGTTCGGCGTACACCGTCGGGCAGTCCATGTATTTGAATCGGGCGGCGAAACACTTGAATTCGGCGAGATTGCGGGCCTCGATCAGAAAGTCAGTCTCCGATTCGAAGGTGTCCCACAGCTCCTCGACCACGCCCTTCAGGTCCACGATCTGTGAGGTGCGAATCACCTTAGTGGCGGCCTTGGCTATGGAGCGCATGATGGAGACGTCCTGGGCCATGGTTTCGCGCACACCCGGGCGCTGCACTTTAATGGCCACATCTTCGCCGGTTTTCAGCGTGGCACGATGCACTTGCGCCAGTGAAGCAGAGCCCAACGGCTTGGGATCGATATGCGCGAACACCTCGTCAGCGGGACGCCCGTATTCGGCGGCAAGCACATCCAACACCGTGGAATACGGCATTGGGTCGGCGTCGGCGCGCAGTTTGGCGAGTTCGTCGCAGAAGCTTTGCGGCAGAATCTCGGAGCGCATCGACAGAATCTGGCCCACTTTGACGAACGTGGGACCGAGCGCCTCGAACATGAGGCGCATTTTGACCGGAGTCAGGCCGTGCAGCACGCCGAATTGCTCGACGATTCTGGTGATCTGCCCCAGTCGTTTGATCTTGCCACGGCGCGTCAGATGGTAGCGTGTGGCGAAATCGTTCCTGCGTCCGAACAATGCCAGCGTTTCATCGGATACGCTGGGGGTCGCCTTGTCAACGGTCCGCTTGAGCGTGTCCGACGTGTCGACGGATCGGTTCGCCGCCGCCTCACGTTCGGCTTTCGCAGGCGTCAGAATAGGGTCGCCCCTGCTGGAAAGCGGGGTCGACTCTGATTCCGGCGTAGTGCGTGTGGGCTTGGTCACTCGGCCTTGCCCTCGTCAGCGGGCTTGTCGGCGGCACTGGTGTCGGCTGCGGCGGCAGCTTTGTCGCCGGCTTCAGCGGCGGCCTTCTTGGCGTCATCCACCGTCTCGCTCACCTTGCGCTTGAGCTCGGTGTTCAGCGCCTTGCCCTGCTCGACCGTAATCTCACCCTTCTTGACGAGTTCGTCGACGAGCTCGCTGCTCTTCTCATATCCAGTGGCAAGGGCGCCGATGCCCGCCAGCAGGACCTTGCGCAGGCCATCACCCAGAAGATCAAAATCAGCCATGATACCCCTCCTTCGAGGTCCGACATGGCCTGGTGCCATGTCTCGTACCACCAAGCCTAGCGCAAACAACAGGGCAATGTACTAGACCCTCAGACTGATTTCGGCTGTTTTTTCGCTGATTGGTACTTACCGAGGACTCACCGAGAATTCACCGAGGACGTTCGGCGGCAGCCTTGCGCGCGTTGGTGGCTACTTGATCGAGCCGGGCGAGCTCCTTGGCTTGTTCGGGGGTCTGATCAGACGTATCGAACGTACCGTAACGACGAGTCACGGCAGTTTCGATAAGGAAATCGCTGATGGCGGGGTTTTTAGGCAGCAACGAGCCGTGCATGTAGGTGCCGATCACGTTGTGCACGCGCGCGCCCTCGGTATGGTCTTCGCCATTGTTGCCTCGGCCGTCCTGATCGACGGTGCCGAGTGGCTGAACACCTTCGCGCAGGAAGGTCTGGCCGGAGTGGTTCTCGTAGCCAATCACATCGCCGAACTGGTCGGAATGCTCAACAAGATTGCCGATCATACGCACGTTCTGGCCCACGGTATAAGCACCGATAACGCCGATGCCGTCCAGACGGGTGCCGTCCACGGTTTCAAAGTACTCGCCAAACAGCTGGTACAGGCCGCAGATCATCAGCATCGGTGTACCGCCTGCGGCGAGCGAACGCAACAGGTCGGCGCGATGGTAGAAGTCGTCGATGATTTTCTTCTGGCCGGTGTCTTGGCCGCCGCCTCCCAGAATAAGGTCCACCTGGTCGGGCCAGTCGTCGCCTTGATTGTACTGGTGGACGACCGGTTCGTAACCGTACAGTTCCAGCCGGCGGCGGATAGTCAGCACGTTGCCGGAATCGCCGTAGATGTTCATGTCTTTGGGATACAGGGACACCACATCAATTGTTCTGGCCATGTCACGTTCTCCTTGTCGATGTCTTCCCGCTAAGGGGAAGTCTTATTCCTCACCATGTCCTCCCGCAGGCGGGAGGTGGCGCGCGAGCGCCGGAGAGTGGTTACTTACCCACACCCGCGTCCCATACTTCGGTGATGCAGCCCAGTACGGCGCGGGTTTTGAGCATGGCGGTGTAGGTGCAGTAGATGTGCTTGCGTGTGCCGGGATTGGCGTTGACGAATGCGGTGACCGCCTGTTCGAGGTCGGTGTTCGTATCGGCGACTGGCACTTGGTCGTGCCCCAAGCGCAATGCCATGTCCCAGGCACGCACGCCGGAGACCATGGCGACACCGGACGCGCGCAAAGAGGTGAAGTCCACGTCCCATAGCCAGCTCATGTCGCGGCCGTCGGCATACTCGTCGTTGATGGCGATCATGGTGTCCGCGTTGGTCGGGTCGAAGCTGGCGAGCGAGAGGCGGAAGCCCATCGGGTTCTTGACCAGCAACAGTTCGATCGGGGAACCGTTGACGTCGATGACCTCGCCACGGCCGAAAGCCGGCGTGACGCGGGAAACGGCGGCGATGAGCTCGTCGGCGGACACGGCGCAGGCGTTGGTTACGGCGGTGGCCTTGGATGCGGCGGCATTGTCTTGCATCACCGCACGTACCACGGCAAGCGCGGCGGCCGCGTTGTACAGGTTGTAGACGCCTTCAAGCTTGACGTCGGCGGCGTAGCCCTGACCGTCCATCTGGAAGGCAGCCTTGTGGTCGCCCACGGCGGTAAGTGTCACGTCGGCGGGAAGTTCTGCCATGCCTGCGGAAGCTCCTCTCAGTCCGCTTCGCGGACTGAGAGGAGTTCTGACTGAGGAGAGCGGCCCGGCCACACCTTCCACCGACACGGTCGTGGCCATGTCGTCATCGGACGGGAAATAGTGGCGCAAATCGTCGGCGAGGCCGAAGTATCGCACTGTGGTGTCAGCCGGGGCCTTTGCGGCGAGCGCGGCGATACGCGGGTCCTCGCGGTTCAGTACCACAGTGCCGGTAGTCGTCGCAGCCACATGGCTGAGCAGTTTGGCCGTGGTGTCGATTTCACCGAATCGGTCAAGCTGATCGCGCATCACGTTCAGCAGCAACGCATAACGGGGCTTGACCTGCTTGACGAAGTGGACGGCGTACGCCTCATCGAGCTCAAGTACGGCGATGTCCGCGTCCAATTTGCCGCCGAGCGTGACTTCGGTGAGCAGTGCGGAGACCACGCCGCGCACGAAGTTCGAGCCGGTCGGATTGGTGAACACCTTCAATCCCAGATCGGAGAGCATCGAGGCGACCATGCGGGTGGTGGTGGTCTTGCCGTTCGTGCCGGACACCAATACCACACCAAGCGGCAACTGCCCGAGCGTACGGGTCAGGAAGCCGGGGTCAATCTTTTCTACGACTTTGCCAGGCAAAGCCGAACCGCCATGTTTGGTGACGCGGGATGCAAACCGCACGAAGCGGCCTGCGGCCACGGTGGCGAACGCATACCACGGTTTGCAGGTCTGCACCACGGACGATTGGTCTTGCGAAACATCGCGTGAAACGTTGCTTGCCATCATCACACCCCCTGATTGCTGTTGTAGTCCTGCGGCATGTCCTTGAATTTGGACGTGGCACCGAGGAAGGCGAGGTGGAAGGTTTCGGTCGGGCCGTTACGGTGCTTGGCCATAATGATATCGGCCTCGCCGGGGCGGTCTTCCTTGTCGTAGAAGTCAGGGCGGTGGACCAGGAACACCACGTCGGCGTCCTGTTCGATTGAGCCGGATTCACGCAGGTCGGAGAGCTGCGGTTTCTTGTCGTTACGCATTTCCGGGCCACGGTTCAGCTGGGAAAGGGCCACAACCGGCACTTCGAGTTCCTTGGCCAAGAGCTTCAGGGCACGGGAGAATTCGGACACCTCTTGCTGGCGGGATTCCACGGCCTTGCCCGAGGTCATCAGCTGCAGGTAGTCGATGACTACGAGTTTCAGATCGTTGGTCTGCTTCAGACGACGGCATTTCGCACGGATCTCCATGAGGCTCATGTTCGGGCTGTCGTCAATGAACAGTGGCGCGTTCTGCATCTTGGTCCAGAACTGGTTCAGGGTGTTCCAGCGTTCGGGGGTGATGTCGTCGGCGCGGCGCAGGGCGGCCATCGGAATATTGGTTTCGGCGGAGATAATACGCTGAGCGAGCTCCACCTTGCTCATCTCCAAGCTGAAGACCACGGAAGTCATATTGTGGTGCAACGCGGCGGCGCGGGCGAAGTCGATGCCGAGCGTGGACTTACCCATGGCCGGACGTCCTGCGACGACGGCCATCTGTCCGGGCTGCAGGCCCTGGGTCACGTCGTCGATGTCGCGGAAGCCGGTCGGCACGCCCTTGTTGACGAGGCCCTGCTGCAGTTTGTCCAGCTGGTCGAGCGCGTCGTGGACCACCGGGCCGATGGCGGCATAGTCCTGACGCACCTTGCCCATCGACATCTCGTAGATCTCGGACTGGGCGAGGTTAACCACATCCTCAGCCTGCGATCCCTCGGCGGAATAGCCAAGCTGGGCGATTTTGGTGCCGGCGGCGATCACATTGCGCAAAATGGCCCGCTGATGGACGATCTCCGCGTAGTACATGGCATTAGCGGCGGTCGGTACGGATGCGACAAGGCTGTGCAGATAGTCCGCGCCGCCGATCTTGTCGAGGTTGCCATCCGCCAACAGCTGGTTGGCCACGAGCACCACGTCCACCGGCTGACTGGCGGAAAACAGATCGATGATCGCGTTATAGATCGTCTGATGCTTGGGCTGGTAGAAATCGGTGACGTCAATGGTCTGCGAGACCTCGCCGATGGCATCCTTACTCATCAGCATGCCGCCGAGCACGGCCATTTCCGCGTCGTCATCATGCGGGGGCACGCGGTCGAAAATCGGGTCGCCGGCCGCCGCCGACGTCTGCGCGCCGCCCCGGCCCGCGCGGTCGCCACGATCGCCACGATCCGAGCCACCGCCGAACCCATTCTGATACGAGTGTTCACTTCCTTCTGGCATAGCCTCCAAGTATAGGATGTGGCGTGGCAGGTGAACGATATCGTATGGAAACGAAACGGTTGCCCGCATCGGTTCATTCCTTATTCACCCATGAGTCAGCGCCGCGACACGCGGAGAGGGTAAATGTGGATAGAAAAATAAGTTATCCACATTTTGGGGATAATTCTGGGGATAATCCACTAAGTTATCCACATACTGGGGATAACTTGGTGGATAGTCTGGGGATAACATTCCGCGCCCACAACAGGTGCTTGCGCAACGCAGTCAGGCGTGATATGCGTGTGAGCGTGCCCATAGACTCTTCCGACGCCAAAGCCACCAGTTCCGGCGATACCACACACCGCGATGGCTTCGGCACCCCGCATGCTGGCGCAAACACAAACGTCAGCAACGGCCCGACCGACGCCCGCGCCACCAACCGCCGGATCATGGCGCTGGCCCTGCCGACCTTCGGCCAGCTCATCGCCGAACCGACCTTCATCCTTATCGACACAGCCATCGTCGGCCATATCGGGGATGCGGCGTTGGCCGGCCTGTCAATCGGCTCCACCATCATCCTCACGGCAGTCGGACTATGCATATTCCTGGCCTACTCGACCACTGCGCAGGTGGCACATCTGCTGGGAGCGGGTCGTCGTCGCGAGGGACTGCAGGCAGGCATTGACGGCCTGTGGCTGGCCTTGAGCATCGGCACCGTACTGGGATTGGGATTGTTCGCGGCTGCCGAGCCATTATGCCGGGCACTGGGCGGTCAGGGCGAAGTATTGGAACAAGCCGTGACCTATACGCGCGCAATCGTGCTGGGTGCGCCAGGCATGCTGATGGTATATGCGGCGAACGGCATTTTCCGAGGATTGCAGAAGGTTCGTATCACGCTGATCGCTGCGGTGGGCGGCGCGGTGGTGAACACGGTGCTTGATGTGTTGTTCGTTATTGTGCTGAATTGGGGCATTGCCGGCTCCGGAGTGGCGACGCTGGTAGCTCAGTGGTTCATGGGGCTGTTTCTGGTGATTCCCGCCATTCTGTGGTCCCGGGCGGATGGTGCGAGTCTGCGGCCTCGTTTGGCCGGTATTGCGGCAGCCGGGGGCGACGGACTGCCATTGTTCATTCGCACATTGGCGATTCGTGCGGCCATGGTGACTACGGTCGCCTGTGCCGCGCGCATGGGTACTGCCGTGTTGGCCGGGTTTCAGGCCGTGAACTCCTCTTGGAATTTTGCGATGAACATGCTGGATTCCGTGGGCATCGCCGGCCAGACGCTGGTGGCCACAACGCTGGGCGCTGGCAGCGTGCAGCAGGCGCGGTGGCTGACGCGGGCGACCGGGCGTGCGGGGCTGGTCACCGGCGCGGTAATCGGCACGGCTTTTGCGGTAGTCGGCCTGTTCGCCGGGCACTTCTTCTCCCCTACGCCACATATTCAGACGCTGATTGCCGTGGGCATGGTGACGATGGGCATCTTCTTCCCGCTGCAAGGCTGGATGATGGCAATCGACGGCATTCTTATCGGCGCGCGCGACTACCGCTATCTGGCCGGCACATGCACGCTGACCGCCGTGGTGTATGTGACGCTCATACTCATACTGGCCAATATGGTGACGCCGGCGCTGACGAGCGACCTGATGCGTACCGCCGTACTCTGGGCCGCGTTCAACGTGGTGCTCATGGGCGGGCGCGGCCTGTCCAACGGGCTGCGCGTGCGCTCGGACGCATGGGTGAAGTAGGTATCGGCCGCGCAAAGCGCTGGGCGATTCCGTTTACATCGCGGCGCGGGCGGCGGAATACATGCCGCGCACGATCTGTTCGCGCCACTTGGACCAGCCGTATTGCTTGGTGATGGTCTCACCGGCGGTGGCACCGAGCGAGGAGCCGTCGGCCCGGGTCAGGTCGAACAGCATATCCAGCAGCATCTTGTCGTGGTGCAAACGGTCGGCCAACTCCTCCGCCACGGCCGGATCATAAGGGTCCTTACCCGTGGCAAATTCGGATAGGGTCAAATGCTCACGCACCAGCACGGTGGCCCAGTCGACGATGTCCGACGCGTAGCCCATACGCTTGAGAATCACCGGCACATGGCGGGCACCCTCGGCGGCGTGATCGGCCACGAACGCGCGCTTGCCGATGTCATGGGTGATACCGGCCAACAGCAATGCCTTGAAATGATCGTCATCGTACCGTCCACCGGACGGTGTCTCGCGCCCCAGACGCGACGCGACCTCCACCATATGCCGATCGATGGTGTATCGGTGGGCGGCCGAGGCGGACGGACGGTTGCGGACGCCGAGCCATTCCGGCATCCATCGACCCGGAATGTCCACGAAGTCGATGCTCTCCCACACTTCCATAAGATTCGATCCGCACGCAAGCAGACGAATAAACAGCTCGCGCGATTCGTCATCCCACTGGTTGTCGTGAATCGGGCAGTGCTTCATATTAACCAAGGTAGACGGGTTGATAGGAAGACCGAATTCGCCGGCCGCCACGGCCATACGCAACGCCAGCTTGGCATCCTTGGCAGGCTCGGCACCGAGTGCCAACACCAATTCGCCTTCGTGCTTGGCCACGCCGGGAGCCACCACGTCGAATTGCGGGGCTTCGCGCTTGCCGCCAGAGCGCTGAGAGAACATCTGGAAGAACGCGAATCGCGGCTTTTCGTGGGTCAGCGAATGTTCGGCGCGGGAAGCGGTGGAATCGAGCGAGAAGGAGATGCGCCGACCGATACGGGCAAGTAGCGTCTGCAAATCGTCGATCGAGTAGGCGGCGCGCTCGTTTTCGGGCCAAGTCGGATCGGCAAGGCCAAGCATGGCAGCCACTTTGGCCTGATAGGGCGTCAGCATCAGGTTGGTATCCTTGCCGGCCACCAGATGGATGCAGTCGCGTACGTCGAGCAGACGTTCCACAGCTTCGTCGTAGATGCCGTGCGGGCGGTCGGCCAGCCATGAGGCAGCGAGCGCGGAGACGAGCACCGAATCGCGCAAACCCCCACGGGCCTCCTTGATGTCGGGCTGATTGACGTATTGGAGGCGGCCGAATTCGTCGAGTCGGGCTTTGGCGGAGTCGAGCAGTTCGGGCAGGCGCTTGCGGACGGCCTTGCGCCAGCGTTCGAGGATGGACGTGGCGGTGGTGGTGATCAGAGCGGTGTCACCGGCGATGGGCTTCACGTCCAGCCAGCCCATGGCGGCGGGAAGGTCATGGTCGGTGACTTCCTCGCATTGGGCGCGCGTGCGGATGGAGTGGTCGAGGTCCAGACCGCTGTCCCATAGCGGGTACCAGAGTTTGTTGGCCAACTCGTTGAGCTGCTGGTCGTTCAACGTGCGAGGCTCGTAGATGATGACCAGGTCGAGGTCGGAGCTGGGGCCCAGTTGGCCACGTGCCAGCGAGCCTACCGCGGCGAAGCCGATGCCAGAGTCGGGCACGGGGAAAGAGACATCCTTGCAGGCCGCATTCCACAGCTCCGTGAGGCATTGCATGGCCAGTTCCGTGCGAGCCTTGCGCTTGGTCGCACCATTCCGGTAGACGCCGTCGTCATCCGGCTGGCTCATATCCATGAATCGTTGTTTCAAGCCATCTACTGCTGAAGTCATTGCTTCATCTTTCATTGCCAAAAAGTCCCCGCACGGCGTTCAATTCGCGGCGTGCGGGGACCTTTCCTATGCAGTCCATCCCCTTCTAGGCATGGACGTCTGTGTTATCAGATCGCGGCGGAACCGGTCTCACCGGTACGCACGCGGGCCACGGAGTCCAGCGGAGCGACCCACACCTTGCCGTCACCGATGGTGCCGGTGCCGGCGGACTTGATGATCACACCGACCAGCGTCTCGGCGTCGGCGTCATCAGCCAGCACTTCAACGCGAATCTTCGGAATCAGGTCCACAGTGTATTCAGCGCCACGGTAGACCTCAGTGTGGCCGCGCTGGCGGCCGTAGCCGTTGGCCTCGGACACGGTCAGACCGTGCACGCCGGCGGCCGCGAGGGCCTCCTTGACATCGTCGAGCTTATGAGGCTGAATGATAGCGGTGATCAGCTTCATTTCACTTCACCTCCTTGAGGACGGAGCTGGCAGTACCAACAAAATCGTAAGCACGTTCGCCCTGGTCGGCAAGATCGATGCCGCCGACTTCCTGAGCTTCGGTGACGCGCCAACCGATGGTCTTCTCCAGAGCGAAGGCGATGATCGCGGTGATCACTGCGGAGTAGAGGATGGCGACGAAAGCGATGACCAGCTGAACGACGAGCTGCTTCCAGTCGCCACCAGCCAGCAGACCGGTGCCTTCACCGAAGAAGCCGATGAGGATGGTGCCGGTGAAACCACCAACGCCATGCACGCCGACGACGTCGAGGGAGTCATCGTAGCCGAACTTGAACTTGAGACCGCAGGCCAGGCAGGTCAGGACACCAGCGATGGCGCCCATCACGATGGCCCACAGCGGGGAGACCACATCGGCGGCCGGGGTGATGGCAACCAGGCCGGCGACCATACCCGAGGCGGCACCCATGGCGGTGTAGTGACCGGAGCGAATCTTCTCGGTGAAGCCCCAAGAGAGCATTGCGGCTGCGGCGGCGGCGGAGGTGGAAACCCAAGCGTAGCCAGCGGTACCGTTGGCGGCGAAGGCGGAACCAGCGTTGAAGCCGAACCAGCCGAACCACAGTAGGAAGGCGCCGAGCATCACGAACGGCACGTTGTGCGGGCGGAACGGCTGCGTGCCGAAGCCCTTACGCTTGCCGATGATGAGCACGATAATCAAGGCGGCGACTGCGGCGTTGATGTGCACCACGGTACCACCTGCGAAATCGTGGGCGGCCGCGCCGATGGCCTTGGAGATGGCGCCGCCAGCAGACAGCAGACCACCGTTCCAGACCATGTGGGCCATAGGAGCGTAGTCGAAGGTGACCCACAGCGCCACGAAGATCATCCAGGTGCTGTACTTCACACGCTCGGCGATGGCGCCGCAGATCAGGCCTACGGTAATCATCGCGAAAGCGACCTGGAAGGCGACGTCCACGGAAACCGGGTAGTTGTTGCCGTTCAGACCGGTGGCGGTGAACACGCCGTCCTGGGCGACCATGGAGTCCTTCAGCAGGAAGCCGCTGGCCGGATCGCCGAAGATGCCGCCGATGTCGGAACCGGCGTAAGCAATCGACCAACCCCACAGGGTCCAGATAATCATGGTGACCGACAGCGCGGCCGCCTCAAGCATCAGCATGTTCAGGACGGCCTTGGCACGAACCATACCGCCGTAGAAGAACGCCACACCAGGCGTCATGAGGAAAACCAAGGACGCGGATGTCAGGATCCATGCGGTGTTACCGGAATCAATCGCTCCCATGTCTACCTCCCTCTCTTTCATTCAGGGCACCGGGGCTTTGCGCGGCCGGCGTCGACTTTGTCTCTACAATGCCGTCCCCCTTGTGGGGGCTAACAGTTCGTCAGTAAAAGCCGGTCTCGTTTTGGTTTCGTTACGGCAAGTTACGCGATTGTTAAGCGCACCTGACAGTCAGGTTGATGTCGGGTGGGCTGATTCCGGCATGATTCCAACAGATATGGGAAAGCCCCGAATCATGTTTCGAATATGATTCGGGACTAGGTTTGGTGCGTTGCGGGCGTTTCCCGCGCCCACAACGTGGACGTTGGCTTACGCGAGAATGCCGTCCACGAAACCTTCGGGATCGAAAGGTGCCAAATCGTCCGGACCTTCACCAAGACCGACGAGCTTGACCGGCACGCCGAGCTCCTTCTGCACGCTGATCACGATGCCGCCCTTGGCGGAACCGTCAAGCTTGGAGAGCACCACACCGGTAATGCCGATGGCTTCGGCGAACACCTTGGCCTGGGCCATGCCGTTTTGGCCGGTGGTGGCGTCGAGCACGAGCAGCACTTCATCCACCGGCAGGTTCTTTTCGGTAACACGGCGAATCTTGCCGAGCTCGTCCATCAGGTTCGACTTGTTCTGCAGTCGGCCGGCAGTATCGATGATGAGCACGTCCGCGTTCGCTTCCTTGGCCTTGGCGGATGCCTCAAAGGCGACGGATGCCGGGTCGGCACCGTCCTTGTCGGAGCGGACGACGGGCACATTGACGCGTGCGCCCCAGGTTTCGAGCTGGTCGGCGGCGGCCGCGCGGAAGGTGTCGGCCGCGCCCATCATGACCTGCTTGTTTTCGGCCACGAACAGTCGAGCCAGTTTGCCGGCCGTGGTGGTCTTGCCGGTGCCGTTGACGCCGACCATGATGATGACGCTGGGCTTGGCGGCACCCGGCTTTTCGGCATCGAGGCGGCGGTCCGTATCTCGACCGACCAGATCGAGCAGCTTCTCCTTGAGCGTGGCGCGTACTTCGGCTGGGTCGGCTTTACCAGTGATGCGGGCGTCGGTTCTCAGGTCATCGACCAGTTGGGCGGAAGCATCCGCACCGACGTCGGCAAGCAGCAGTGTGTCTTCGACGTCTTCCCAATCGGCCTCGGAGAGATTGTCTTTGGCGAGGATGTCGAACAGGACCTTGCCGAACGGGTTGCCGGACTTGGCAAGTTTTGCCTTGAGTCGGGTCAGTCGAGAGCCGACCGATTCGGGGGTTTCAGGTTTGGCGGGAGTGGGCTTGGAGGCAGGTTGGGGCTCGGGCTTGGGAGCAGCTGCCGGTTCGGGTTCGGCCTGCACGGCTGACGCGGACTCGGCTTTGACCGATTCGGCTGACTTGACCGGCTCGGCGGCAGTCGCGGCAGTCGCAGCCTTAGCTTCCTCGGCTTCGGCGGCCAGCCGAGCGTCGGCGGCGGCCTTGGCATCGCGGATCTTCTTGTTGTCGGGGGCAGCTTTGCCCATTGCACGATCCAAATCGCGCTTGCGGGACTTGCCCCACCAGATGCTCAGGGCGATTACGATAACCGCCGCCACAATCACGCCGAGAACGGCGAGCACAGTATTCATATCCATACCTGTCAAGTCTAGCCCGCAGATGGAATCCCATACGAATTCGGCAGTCTCAGGCCGACAATTCCACCCGGCGACTTAAGCTGAACCGCATGGCACATTCTTCACGTATGACATCGCTGCAACGCCGCGAGCAGCTGATCGAGGTCGGGCGCGCGCTGTTTGCGTCCAAAGGCTTCGAGGCGGTAAGCGTGGAGGAGATTGCCGCGCACGCCAAAGTCTCCAAGCCAATCGTATATGAGCATTTCGGCGGCAAAGAGGGCCTGTACGCCGTCATTGTGGATCGTGAAATGCGCGCGCTGACCAGTGTGCTCACCGCCGCGCTTGACGATCCGACCGTGCACCCGCGCCAGATTGTGGAACGCACGGCGCTTGCGCTCCTCACCTATATCGAAGAGAATGCCGAGGGGTTCCAGGTACTGGTACGCGACTCACCGAGCACCGACCCGTCCGGCTCATTCAGCTCGCTGATGGGAGACATCGCCGTACGCGTTGAAGACATTCTTTCCGAAACATTCAAACGGCAGAAGCTGTCTGCCAAGGGCGTGCCGTACTACGCGCAGATGCTGGTGGGCATGACCGTATTCACCGGGCAGTACTGGGCCGACCGACCAAAGGTGAGCAAGGAGCAGCTGGCCGCATACATTGTGGATTTGGCCTGGCATGGCCTGAGCCGGCTTGACTCCAAGCCCCAGTTGTTCTTTGAGGGCGCCAAGGCGCGGAAGGAGGCCGAGCGCCGAGCCAAGCGCGAATCCGATTCCGGCAGCCCGGATTCAGACCAGACAAGTTCTACCCAATCGGATCCCGAGCACGCCACCGGGGAAGATTCAGGGTTGCAGAACATGAGTTCAGGGGCACAGGTTGCGCAACACTCTGCCGAGTCGGGAGGCGAAGTGCTACGGTTTGAACAGGAAACTGAACATCACGACTAAATATGTGAGGACGTAAGACTTTCATGGCCAGCACGGCAAAGACGCTCACCTTTGTGATCCCCGCATACAATATGGAGTCCTACCTCGACCGTTGCGTGGACTCGCTGCTTTCGGCAAGCGACATCAGCGACCTCGAGGTGCTGATTGTGGACGACGGTTCGAAAGACGGCACGCTGGAGTACGCGCGCAAGCTGGAACGAGCCAATCCGGGCGTCGTGCGCGCGATTCATCAGGAGAACAAGGGCCACGGCGGCGCGGTGAACACCGGTATCGCGGCGGCGACCGGCATGTACATCAAAGTGGTGGATGCGGATGATTGGGTCGATCCGCAGGCCATCGACACGGTTCTGGCCACGTTGCGCGCACAGCATGACACCGACGAACCGATTGACATGCTGGTGACCAATTACGTGTATGACAAGGTGGCTAAGCGGCACAAGACCGTAGTGAACTTCCGCCGTGTGATGGAGGCCGGCCGCGTGCTCGGCTGGGATGACCTGGGCAAGTTCGGTCTGGCGCAGTACATCATCATGCATGCGCTCACCTTCCGCACGCAGGTGGTGCGCGATTCCGGGCTGAAGCTGCCGGAGCATACGTTCTACGTCGATTTCTATTACTCGTACCAGCCGTTCCCGTGGGTGAAGCGCATCCAGTACCTCGATGTGCCGTTCTACCACTACTTCATCGGGCGCGAGGGTCAGAGCGTGCAGACCGACGTGATGATTAAGCGTGTGGACCAGTTGCGGCTCGTCAATCGGCTGATGACCGAGGCCACGCCCGAACGCGGTACGGTGCCGGAGGGGCTGTACCGGTACATGATTCACTTCCTGGCGATCGAATCGTGCGTTACCTCGGTGTTCCTGATTCTCTCGCGCAACCCGGCCAACTACGTTAAGAAAACCGAGCTGTGGGATGCGATTGACGCCTATTCTCCGGCCATCGGCAAGGATGTGCGCTCGCAGCTGATGTCCCGCGCGCTCAATCTGCCCGGTAAAACCGGCCGCTGGATCGTGCGCAACGGCTATCTCATCGCCGAACGCATCGTCGGCTTTAACTGATTCGGATTGTGGTTTTGCCCTGCTGGCGCGTTATCAGCAGGGCATCCCTATTACCTCCCCAGCCGAGGTTTTTCTACTCGGCCCAACGGTCGGACATCGCGAAGCTGTTGTGCATCAGGTTGCTGGAGGTGTATAGCACGTCGTTCAACAGCTTGGTTGTGTGCTCGCGCAGGTAGTCGGCCATCTCGTCGTTGGCCGCTTCGAGCACATCCGCCACGCCCTGCACATCCTTCTCATCGCCGTGGCCGCCATCGAGCGGCCATGCATTCGTATCCGTCGATTCGGCATCGCTTCGAGCAAGCAACCGCTCATCCGTGCGCTCGATGAGCCGGTGCCCGAACGCGCGCATGCCTTCCGCATAGCCCTCGATGAACCGGTTCGTCTCATACCAATGCGCATCGGCCACGACGGCGATCAGGCGGTTCGTCCAATACAGGTTGCCGGTGGAGACTTCGGGCGTGGTGTCGCGCAGGTAGGCAGGCGTGTCGTTGACGTTCGCGTAGAACGGCGCGGCGGCGGTGAACGGACCGGAGCCGAACGATACCCACATCACCGCGCGATTGGCCGCCGGCACATACGGGCGGACCTGAATCGCCACCATATGGCCGGTGCGGTTCACGCCGATCGGACGGTAACGGTGGCGCGATTCCGCCGTGCCGGTCGTGCCGTACGGGTCGTACGACGTGCCTTCGAAGTGCGAGGACAGCAGGAAATCAACGTCTTCGAGGCTCACCTTGTCTTCCGGCACGCGGCACCACGGGATGTCGTCGGATTCGGGCGTGTAGCGGGCGGCCGGCGAATCCCAGTCCTCGCTGGGGTTGAGGCGGCGTTGCATGTACCAGGCACGCGGCGTGTTGTAGATATGGTCCTTCGGCGTCGCGGTGCCGAAGGCCTTGCGCGGGTTGAAGCGGGTGGGAAGGGCAACGGTTGTTCCGAATCCGGCGCTATGCACGTGACGGCCGTTGGAAGAGACCGGCGTTCCCATTGTGCGGTCGAGGTGATGCGTGGCCATGAACTCGCGCAGGTCGGCGCTGCATAGGTATTCGCGCTGCTCGCCGAACGCATCGGCGAGGTCGAAGTCGTCGATGCCGAGCTGGTTGGGGATCGTGGCATAGCAGTCGTCGGGCACTCGGCGGGCGATCCAATGGTGGCCGCCGATGGTCTCGACGTACCAGATCTCGTCCACATCCGAAATAATCACACCGTTCGATTCGTAGGTGCCGTAGGTTTCGAGCAGTTCGCCCAACCGCGCGACGCCCTCGCGCGCGGTGGTGACGTACGGCAGCACAAGGGTGATGATGTCTTCCTCACCGATACCGCCGGGCTGCTCGGCCTGATAATCGGTGCTGTCCGGTTCGCCGACAGCCGGCCGCAACTCGACCATCGGGTCCGCACCGAGCACGCGCTCGTTGACAGCGATGGTTTCGGTGGCGCTCATCGCCACGTTGTGTTCGTTGGCACCGGCTTCGGCCAGAATGCCACGATTATTCAGCACGTTCGGTGCGATGGTGTACCGGCAAGGATTGTCCGGTAGTTCGATTTCGACATGGCTCAGCACGCTGCGGTAGTGGCGCGGCTGGTCGTCGGGGGCGACGGCGACGAAGCGCTTGGGATCGTAACGGCCCGAGCCCGAATCGTCATCGCGGGCGATGATGGTGGAACCGTCGTAACTGGCATTTTTGCCGACAAGAATCGTGGTGCATGACATGGGACACCACTCTAGGAGCCAGGCTGGTCGAAACAAAAAATCCTTGGAACCATTGCGATTCCAAGGATTTGTTGTGCCCCCTGTGGGATTCGAACCCACAACCCACGACTTAAAAGGACGCTGCTCTAACCGTTGAGCTAAAGGGGCAACTCTTCTAAAATACACACCGTTTTGGGATATTTCAACTACGGCGTTGCGTACACGTTTGCGTACGCGATTGGCCCAACGCACGGCACAGCACACGCAATGTGGTCCAAATCGCAGCCCAAATCGCATATCGCCTCTAGCGATAGATAGCCGCCGGCGACTACCCTTGTACATTATGAGTGAATCCCCCAATTGGAGCAATCCCCTGCGCGACTCGCGCGACCTCAGACTGCCCCGTATCGCCGGCCCGTGCAGCCTCGTCATTTTCGGTGTCACGGGCGATCTGGCACAAAAGAAACTACTGCCGGCCGTCTACGACCTGGCGAACCGTGGCCTACTGCCGCCGAGCTTCGGTCTGACCGGCTTCGCCCGCCGCGACTGGACACAGGAACGGTTCATCGAATTCGTCAAGGCCGCCGTCCAGGCGCATTGCCGTACGCCGTTCAAGGAGTCGACTTGGCGCAATCTGGCCGCCGGCATCCGCTTCGTGCAGGGTACGTTCGACGACCCGGAGGCCTTCGAGCGTCTGAGCGCCACCGTGCAGGAGCTTGACCGCGACCGCGGCACGCAGGGTAACCATGCCTTCTACATGTCGGTGCCGCCGCGCGCCTTCCCGCAGGTTGCCAAGCAGTTGGCCGCCTCCGGCCTGTCGCGCTCGTCCGAGGGCGCATGGCGCCGCGTGATCATCGAGAAGCCGTTCGGCCATGATCTGGCCAGCGCCAAGGAACTCGACAGCGTGGTATCCGAAGTGTTCGACCCGAGCTCCGTGTTCCGCATCGACCACTACCTCGGCAAGGAAACCGTGCAGAACCTGCTGGCCCTGCGTTTCGCCAACGCCATGTACGAGCCGATCTGGAACGCCAACTATGTGGACCACGTGCAGATCACGATGGCCGAGGACATCGGCATCGGCGGCCGCGCCGGCTATTACGACGGCATCGGCGCCGCACGCGACGTCATCCAGAACCACCTGCTTCAGCTCATGGCTCTGACCGCCATGGAGGAGCCGGTGAGCTTCACCGCCAAGGACCTGACCGCCGAAAAGACCAAGGTGCTTTCCGCCGTGCGCTTGCCCAAGGACCTCGCTGCCAACACCGCGCGCGGCCAGTACGCCAAGGGCTGGCAGGGCTCGCACGAAGTGGTCGGCTACTTGGAAGAAAAAGGCATCGACCCCAAGAGCACCACTGAAACGTACGCCGCCATCCGCCTCGATATCGACACCCGCCGCTGGGCTGGCGTGCCGTTCTACCTGCGTTGCGGCAAGCGCCTCGGCAAGCGTGTAACCGAAATCGCCGTGGTGTTCAAGCGCGCCCCGCATCTGCCGTTCGAGCAGACCGCCGTGCGCGAACTCGGCAAGAACGCCATCGTGATTCGCGTGCAGCCCGACGAGGGCGTCACCATGCGCTTCGGAGCCAAGGTGCCGGGCGACTCCACCATGGAGGTCCGTGACGTGAACATGGACTTCAGCTACGGCCGCTCCTTCACCGAGAACTCGCCGGAAGCCTATGAGCGACTGATTCTGGACGTGCTGCTCGGTGATCCGCCGTTGTTCCCGACCACCGAAGAGGTGAACCTCAGCTGGGAGATCCTCGATCCGATTGAACAATTCTGGTCCACGCTTGGCCAGCCGCAGGCCTACCGCGCCGGTACGTGGGGTCCGGCACAGGCCGACGAAATGCTGGCGCGCGACGGCCGCCACTGGAGGATGCCATGATCATCGATATGCCGAACACCCGCACCCGCGAGATTGCGCACAAAATCGAACAGCTGCACGAGGAGCGCGGCGAATCGGCGACCGGCCGCGTGCTGACGCTGCTCATCGCCACCGAGGACGCGGACCTAGAGCATGCGCTGGAAATCGCGAACTCGGCCAGCCGTGAGCACCCGTGCCGCGTGATTGCCGTAGTACCGGATACCAATCCTGCCGATCAGTCCGGCGAAGGCGAACCGAACGCGGCCGAAGTGGCCGCCGAGGTGAGCGCGAATCGCGATAATCCGGCCGTCGATTTGACCGACGGCCCGAACGATCCGAACGATTCCAACCTGAACGCCCAAGTGCGATTCGGCGCGGACGCCGGTGCCGGTGAGATCATCATCTTGCGTCCGCGCGGTGGCCTTATCAACCACCCGGATACGCTGGTTATCCCGCTGCTTGTGCCGGATGCGCCTGTAGTGGCGTGGTGGCCGACCACACCGCCGTCGAACCCGGCCAAGGATCTGATGGGTGCGATGGCCCGCAGTCGCATCACCGACGCGTTGCACTCCAATAATCCGGAGGCCACGATTGAGCGTTTGCGCCGCAATTGGACACCGGAAGATATCGACTTGTCCTGGACACGACTGACCGTCTGGCGCGCAATGCTCGCCTCGATGCTCGATCAGCCGCCGCACCTGCCCATCACCGCCGTGAAGGTGACCGGCAAGGCCGACTTCCTGCCTCTGGAAATGCTGTGCGCATGGCTGCGTCTGAAACTTGGCGTACCAGTCGAAACTGAGTTCGTGCCCGACGCGCAGGCCGTGACCGGCGTGTACCTGACCTGTGAGGACGGTGTGATCTCGCTGGAACGCCCGTATGAGGACCAAGCGCTGATCTTGCTGCCCGGCCAGACTCCGCAGGAAGTGTCCGTGCCGATGCGCACCATCGAGGACTGCCTGACCGAGGAACTGCGTCGCATCGACCCCGATGAGATCTACGCCGAGGTCATCAACGAGGGCTGGGATCTGATTCGTCACTGAAGTCGGTAGAACCCGTTGCCACAGCGGCGTTGGCATGAGTTCGGCAATTGTGGCCGAGCCATGCTAACGCCGTTGCTCATCGTTTCCTACCTCATGCGATGCCGAAGCTCATGCCCGCGGAGTAATAAAGTGACATATGCGATGTCGCACAATGTGCATTGTGTTGTCAACTGACAACACATTTCATTGCTGCAAATGGCTAGATTCCCGCCATGCCACCCGTATTATGCGTTGTCAACTGACAACACAATCCACATTGCAAAGTACGACACATACCCCATACAAGGACCATACATGGCAACTCGAAAACTCATTGTGTATCCGAATAAAGATCTGATGATTCAGGCTGGCGCGCAACGTTTTGTCTTGGCGCTACTCGATTTGCTCGCCGAACGATTGCCTGATGGCACGCATCGCACGCGTGTGGATGTGGCGCTGTCTGGCGGTTCGGCCGCGCAGCCGTTGGGCTTGGTGCTGAGCGATCCGCTGGCTGATGCGATTGATTGGTCGCGCGTGCATTTCTGGTGGAGCGACGAACGTTTTGTGCCGGCTTACGACACCGATCGCAATGCTTTGGAGGCCCGTCGCCTGCTGCTTGACCAGCTGGTGGCAGATGGCAAGCTGCCTGAATCGAATATTCATGAGATGGCGGCCGATACCCGTTCAGCCGATGACATCGCCGATGTGATGGATCAGGCCGACAGCGATGATGCTTCCGTTCGCGCCGCCGCCGATGCCGCGAATGATGCGTTGCTGGACGATGCCGCGAGCGACTATGAGCGCGAGTTGGTGAATGAATTGGGGCCGGAACCGGTAATCGATCTGATGATTCTCGGCATGGGACCGGACGGTCACTATGCGTCGCTGTTCCCTGGTCATGATGAGGTCAAGGTTACCGATAGGCTCACCATGGGTGTGAACCACTCCCCCAAGATGCCGCCGCTGCGTGTTTCATTGACCGCGCCGCTCATCGCGCGTTCACGCCATACGTGGTTCTTCGCCGCCGGTGCCGGCAAAGCCGAATCGCTGGCCCATGTCTTCGAGCAGCCCAACAACCCGGATTACCCGTCCTCCTACGCCAACGGAGTGGACGAGTTCACCTGGTTCTCCACCGAAGAAACCGTCACCGAGTTGTGAGTGAATTAAGCCCCCTCTGATGAGGGGGCTTAATTTGTCTATGGCTGCGCCTCGATCTCAGGCTTATCCGCCTCGCTCCGAAGAGGGCCGGGGAGCCCACCGGACTCCCCTAAGCCCGAGATCGCGAGGCTACGCCTCGATCTCGAGCTTGCACTCTTCGGCCCACAACGTGTGGAACACGCCGGGCTTGTCTACGCGGCCGTAGGTGTGGGCACCGAAGAGGTCACGCTGGGACTGGGTCAGGGCGGTGGGCAGGCGCTTGGAACGCAGACCATCGTAGTAAGCCAGGGAGCTGGAGAACACCGGGGTCGGGATGCCGGCTTCCACCGCGCGAACGATCACGCGACGCCATGCGTCCTGCGATTCGCCGATGATCTTCTCGAAGTACGGATCGAACAGCAGGGAAGCCGGCGGGTTATCGCCCCTGAAGGCCTCGGTGATGCGGTCGAGCAGGAACTGGGCGCGAATAATGCAGCCGCCACGCCAAATGCGGGCCACTTCGGACAGGTTGATATCCCAGCCGTATTCCTTGGCACCGTCCTGAATCTCGTTCAGGCCCTGAGCATAGGCCACGACCTTGGAAGCAAACAGAGCCTTGCGCACGTCCTCGACGAACGCGGCCTTGTCCTCTCCGGCCAGATCGATGGTCTTATTCGGCCCAGCCAGACCTTCCTTCTGAGCGTCTTCACGCAGCTCACCGTGCGAAGACAGTGCGCGAGCGAACACTGCCTCACCGATGGCAGCCACAGGAGAACCAAATTCCAGACCGGTCTGCACGGTCCACGTACCAGTACCCTTCATGCCGGCGTGATCCACGACCACGTCCACGAACGGCTTGCCGGTCTCGGCATCCTTGTGGTGCAGAATCTCAGCGGTGATCTCGATCAGGTAGGAATCAAGATCGCCCTTGTTCCATTCAGCGAACACGTCGCCGATCTCCTCGGCATCCATGCCGAGTCCACGGCGCAGAATGTCATACGCCTCACCAATCACCTGCATATCGGCATACTCGATGCCGTTGTGCACCATCTTGACAAAGTGGCCGGCACCATCGGTGCCGATGTGGGTCACGCACGGTTCGCCGTTCACCTTGGCGGCGATGGACTGAAGAATCGGGCCCAAGGTCTTCCAGGATTCCGCAGTGCCACCAGGCATCAGAGACGGGCCGTTGAGCGCGCCTTCCTCACCACCGGACACGCCGCAACCCACGAAGTGGAAGCCCTTGGCACGTACTTCCTTCTCACGCTTGATGGTGTCCTTGAAGAAGGAGTTGCCACCGTCGACGATGATGTCGCCCGGTTCGAACACCTCTTCCAGCTGCGCGATGGTCGCGTCGGTCGGAGCACCGGCCTTGACCATGATGATGGCGGTACGCGGACGCTTCAGGGACGCGGCGAATTCCTCGAGCGTTTCGGCCGGCACGAAGTTGCCTCCGGTGCCATGCTCGTTCATGAGCTTCTCGGTACGCGAGTAGTGACGGTTGAACAACGCCACCGTGTTGCCATGGTGCGCCAGATTACGCGCCAGATTGGAGCCCATTGCGGCCAGTCCAATCACACCAATGTTTGCTGTAGCTTCGGCCATGTGCCTTGCCTTTCGTTTGATTGTCCCATCGTCATCACGCGCGTCACAAACCAGCGCATCAGCGGAGGGAATCATTCCTTCAACGCTTGAAAGTGTATCCCGCTTACCACCCACACGCGAGGACTGTCTTAGGTTCTACGCACCTTCTGCCCGCGAAGCGTAATCACTTGCCAGCCATTCACATACGCCCGGCCTTGGAAGGGTCGATATGCATGGTCTGGAAGCGATTGGCCATGTAAGCGTCGCCGTAGCGTTCGCTGAACCACATCGCGACCGGTGAATCCTGCGGCTGGCCGGCCATGCGCCCATACCAGCAATCCAAGGCCATCAGCGTGAAGGCAATGTCGATCACCATCAGCACCGTGCATACCGCAGTCAGCGAATACCGCACTTTCCATGGAATGCGATTAATCAAAGCCAGCAGTCGCGGCAACAGCCACTTGACCCACACCACACCAATCAGTCCCCAGAAGAACATGAATTGCCCGGAGGTGCGCCCGTCGATCGAGAGCCATCGGCCGGTGTAATCCCACGCGGTAATACCAAACGCCACTTCCATGAACCAGCTGGTGCAATATTCGAACGCGCCGCCGATCACCGCCGAAGCGCAGAAAATCAAGAACGGATTCGCCTTCCACAGGCGATTCAGGCACACGGTTACCAATACCGCACCACAGCCGTAAATCGGCGAGAACGGGCCCCACAGCAAACCCGCGCGGTCCTGAAGTTCACCGTTATACAGCGCCATATGGTAGATCGTCTCCACAATCAGGCCACCCACCGAAGCGATGGTAAACAGCCAGAAGATATTGAAGAAGTCCAGCGCAATATAGCCCTTGCCGGACTGGTCGCGGCCTAGCATGCCGGCCGCCACAGCCGATTCATAATCATCGCGATCGTCCATACGCCTGAGCGCGCGCTGCAGACGGCGTTCCCCGCTCAGGGAGGGATCGGCGGTCACCGAAATCACGACGAGAATAATCATCTGAATCAGCGGCAGCAGCAGGTTGAAGCCAAGGCCGGTCAGGGCCAGCGACAGCATGCCGTCGGCCAACGTCAACGGCATCAGCACGTAGGTCCAGCGCGCGGCATACCGGCGATGATTGCGCAGCAGCATCACGCCGAACACAATCAGGCATGCGGCACTGACTACCAGCACCACCGCATGAATCGCGGACAGGATGAAGGTCAGGCTCATCACATCGACGTGCACATGACCATCCAGAATCTCGCGCACGGTATAGAGGATGGAAATCACCATAATCGGCAATGTGGCGAGTCCGTCCAGCAGCACGACCGCGCCATAGATGCGCGCCAGAATCGGTAATCGCTTGGCGTTCAGGTTCAAGCCGGTGTCGTCCAGTTCGGCGGCCACCAGATCGGTCACGGCTGCAACCTCGGCGTCACGGTTCTCCCGCGGCTTGCCGGGGGTAGTGGCCGTGCCATCGTCCTTGAATTCAACCATGGTTTCCTCCTCACATAGCGTCCCCTCACGCTATCACCCGATTGCGGTTTTGCCGAACTTGATGGGCGGTCGGTACATGTCTGTCTACATTGCCGAGCACTGAGCCTATCCATCGCGTTCAGGAAACGTCCAAAAACCATCCAGAAATCTTGTCAATAAGTTCCAGAACGCCTTTCGCTCTGCCCAGCGACGCACGATAAGCCGCTGGGCAGCGGCGTTATTCCGCCAAAAACATCATCAATCACCCCATTAATCTCCAGCAGCCGTATTACGCTACTACAACCGTAGCGCTACGATTAACGTATCGCTACGGAAAACGTAGTAACCAAGCAACACCAAGCTCCGGAGGTATCAGTGGGCAATATCTTCAAGGTCCTCAAACGCGACTTCCTACGCCTGTTCAAGGTGCCGGCCGCATGGGTGATCCTGTTCGGCATGGTGTTTATCCCGCCACTGTATTCGTGGTACAACATCGTCGGCTTCTGGGACCCGTACGGCAATACCAAAGGCATCACCGTCGCCATCGCCAACAATGACGACGGCACCGACAACGCGCTCATCGGCAAGCAAAACCTCGGCGATCAAATCGTCAAGCAGATGAAAAGCAACGATCAGCTCGGCTGGACCTTCGTCACCGAAGCCGAGGCCATGGACCAGGTGGAATCCGGCAAGGCATACGCAGCCATCATCATCCCCAAAGACTTTTCCGACGATCTCGCCGGCGTGGTGACCGGCGGCAAGAGTCGGCCCACTCTGGAGTATTACGTCAACGAAAAAGCCAGCGCCATCGCCCCCAAAGTCACCGACGTCGGCGCGTCCACTGTGGACCGCACGGTCAATTCCACATTCGTCTCCACCGTATCCGAAGTACTTACCGAAGTCATCAATACGGTTGACGGCAAAGCCATCAGTACCGAAGACACCACCAAAGCCAAGGCCCTCACGGCCCTTGCCGAGGCCTCCGGCGATGTGCAGCACACACGCAGCACCATCGCCAAGCTCACCACCAAACTCACCGATACCCCAGAGCAGACACGCACCGCACGTCAGGCGCTGGACGACGCGCGCACACTTGGCATCGACACTGCAGAAGGTCTGGCCGGCGTCTCCACCCTGATCGGCACTACCCAGACCAGTCTGAACGGCTTCGTCACCTCCACGTCCGAAGCACTTGACCAAGGCTCAAGCCTGCTGAGCCAGGCCGCAGCGCAGGCCAACCAAAGCGTGGGCACGGTAACCGGAACCATCAGCGCCGCCAATCAGCAGGTAGGCGGACTGATCAATACGGCGGAAGACATCAACCAAGCGAACGCCGACATCATCGACCAGCTCAAAGGGCTGCCGAACACCAATCGAGAACCGCTGCAATCCGCCATTGCCACACTGGAAAGCCGCAATAGCGAGCTTGCCGGCGCACTGGGCAACCTCGATAGCCTGAACACCACTATCGGCAACGCCTCCACAGACACCGCCGGATTGGCGCAGCATCTCAATACCGCCACCCAAACCACGGTGCGCGAGGCCAATACCGCTCGCGGCACCATCACCTCCGGCGCCATTCCTCAGCTCAACACCGGTCTCAACGCCCTCAGATCGACCGCCAGCACTCTGTCGACCGGCATCACGTCGCAAGGCTCACTCATCGACCAGTCGAAGCACACCCTCGACCAACTCGACAAAGCAACCTCCACCACGGTGACCGCGCTGCGCGACACCGATAAGGCGCTGGCCGGCGTGCAAACCAAACTCGATACGCTGGCCACCGACATCAAAGCCCTGAGCATCTCCAGTTCACTCAGTTCCCTGATCGGCACCGACGGCAAGCTGGATGCCGCCACAATCGCCGACTTCATGCTCTCCCCCACTGTTATCAGCGAACAGGCCGTCTACCCGGTCGCCTCCTATGGTTCCGGCATGGCACCGCTGTTCACCACCCTGTCTTTGTGGGTGGGCGCGTTCGTGCTCGTGGTCATTCCCAAACTCGAAACCGACGACGAGGGCATCGACGATCTCACGCCAACCCAAGGCTATCTCGGTCGTTTCCTGTTGCTGGCCACACTGGCTGCCGTCCAAGGCCTGGTCACGGCCACCGGCGATCTTGTCATCGGCATTCAATGCGCGAGCGCCCCAGTGTTTCTGCTCACCTGCGTCATCACCTCACTGGTGTATATGTCGGTGATTTTCGCCCTCTCCACCATGTTCATGCACGTGGGCAAAGGCGTATGCGTGGCGCTGGTCATTCTGCAGGTGCCGGGCGCCTCCGGCCTGTACCCGATTGAAATGATGCCCGCGTTCTTCCGCGCCATCTACCCGCTGCTGCCGTTCACCTATTCGATTGACGCAATGCGTGAAACCATCGGCGGCTTCTACGACGGCCTCTGGTTCGCCTATATCGGCAAATTGCTGGTTTTCGCGGTTCTGGCCTTTGCGCTTGGCCTCGGCGCCCGGCCGAAACTGGCCAATCTCAACCGCCTGTTCGTGCGGGAAATCAAGGAAAGCGACATGATTATCGGCGAGCCGGTGCACCTGCCCGGCAGCGAATACCGTGTCACTCAGGCCATTGCAGCACTGGCCGACCGCGACGAATACCGTCATGCCATCGAACGTCGGGCCGCCAAATTCGCCTACCAGTATCCCCGGCTGCTGCTGGGTGCGCTTATCGCCGGATTCGTGGTGCCGGCCGCGCTCATTATCGTGTTTGCGCTGACCACCAGCGAGAAAATCGTAGTCATGGGCACATGGCTGGCATGGGTGCTCATCATCATGGGCTTCCTGATGGTCGTGGAATTCATGCGCGATTCCATCCGCCGCCAAACCGAGCTCGGCAACCTCTCCGACGAGTCGATCCGCGCCATGCTGTACGGGCATAATGCCAAGCGTCGCGACGCCTCCGCCGAACGCCACGAAGAAGCGGACCCGAGCGCCGCCGTTACCGCAATCATCCCCACTATTCCGCCGACCAAGGAAGGCAGGCACGCACGATGAACACCATGTGGAAACTGTTTACCGGCGACATCAAACGCCTGACCAGCAACGTGGTCTCCATCATCATCGTGATCGGCTTGGTGATGATTCCTGGCCTGTTCACCTGGTTCAACGTGGCCGCATGCTGGGACCCGTTCTCGAATATGAAGAACCTGAAATTCGCGGTGGCGAATGTGGATGAGGGGTATCGTTCCGACCTGATCCCGGTGAAAGTCACGGTCGGCGATCAGGTGGTGAACGCGCTGCGCGCCAACAGTCAGCTCGATTGGACGATCACGTCCAAAGCCGATGCCGTCGAGGGCGCACGATCCGGCAAATACTACGCGGCCATCGTAATTCCGAAGTCGTTCAGCAAAGACATGATGACCTTCTTCTCCGACGACGTGCAGCATGCCGAACTGACCTATTACCGCAACGAGAAGAAGAACGCGCTGGCACCGAATCTGCTCAACGAGGGCACGGATGAGGTTGCGGCGGAAATCAACACCACGTTCGCTAAGACCATCACTTCGGCCGGGCTGGAAATCGCGTCTTCGCTGGCCGATCAGCTGTCCAAGCCCGAGGCCAAAGAGCAACTGAATACCTTCAACGCCAACATCGCCAATTTCGCCACACAGCTTGACGATACGGCGGATCTGCTTGGCACATACAGCGCATTGACCGATACGGCCGGCGCTTTGCTCGACACCTCGAACTCACTGATCACTCAGGTTTCCTCTGCCGCCAAACAAGGCGGCAAGGATCTTGCCAGCGCCAAACAGGAAGTCACCGGCGTGGCCGGAGCCTTGGGCACCACCGCTGACGCGATGAGCAGCGCACTGGACGCGAGCGCCTCCAGTTTCGGCGCGGTGTCCGATTCCATAGACAAGCTGTATTCCGACGCGGATGATGGTGCCACCACGGCCGCCGACGAATTGGACCGTCAAGCCACGGCCATTGGCAAGCAGACGGAGAAATACACTGGAATTCGCAACACGTTGGCCGGCATACTGGGCAACGACTCATCCATCATCACGGCGATTGACCGTTCAATCGCACGACAAAACAGGCTGCGGCAAGCGCTGAATACGGCGGCGACCGATATTCGCCAAGGCAATCAGGACGCGCTGGATCAGCATGCGCAGGTCAAGAATCTGGCTGATCAAGCGCAGAACAGTATTGCCAATATCAAGTCAGATTTCTCGGCCACGGTGAAACCGCAAATCGACTCCCTGTCGTCCACCGTCGCTGGCGCCTCCGGCATACTGAGTTCCGGCGCCACCCAGTTGGACTCCACGCTCGGCGACCTGAAGGGGACTTCCGACGACGCCAGCGATATGCTCAGCGACGCTCGCACTACCTTGGACAAGGTGTCCGGCAAACTGCGTTCCGCCGGCGCCGAACTGGCTTCGTTCAACAGCACACTGAGCGACGCACTAAACAGTGGCGATATGAGCATGGTCAAAGAGGTGCTGGGCAATGATCCCGAAACGCTGGCCAGTACGTTGGCCGCGCCGGTGCAGCTCAGGCGCAAGGCCGTATTCCCGGTGGCGAATTTCGGTTCGTCGATGGCATCGTTCTACACGCTGCTGCCGCTGTGGGTGGGCGCGCTGCTGATGGTGGTGACGCTGAAAACCACCGTGTCTCGCCGGACGCGCAAAGCATTGGGCGATCCGCGGCCGCATCGGCTCTTCCTTGGGCATTACGGGGTGTTCGCGCTGATTGCGCTGCTGCAATCCACGGTGTCGCTCGGTGGCGATCTGCTGTTCCTGCGCGTGCAGGCCGTGCATCCGCTGCTGTTTATGTTGTCTGGATGGCTGGCCTCGCTGGTGTTCTCGTTCTTCACCTATACGATGGTGGTGAGTTTCGGCAATGTGGGTAAGGCAATCGGCGTGCTTATGCTCATCGTGCAGATTTCGGGTGCGAACGCTGCCTACCCGGTGCAGATGTTGCCCGACTTCATCGCCAAAGTCAGTCCGTTCTTGCCGCTCACCCATGCGGTGACGATGATGCGTGCGGCCATCGCCGGCATCTACGACATGGATTACTGGCGGGCCGTCGGAATGCTGCTGGCATTCGTGCCGCCGCTACTGTTGCTTGGGCTGTTGCTCAGGAAGCCACTGGTGCGGTTCAACCAGTGGTATGTAGCCAAAGTCGAGAGCACTAAAGTGCTGAGCTAGTAGGTATTATCCGGGAGTTGCCTACAAACGGCATGGACTTACCACCCTCAGTCTGGCTTTGCCAGCCAGCTCCCGCCGGCGGGAGCGTACGAGAGCATATTTCGAAGAGAAGAGATGGCGGAGATGACAGACACGACGGCGACACCGCGCGGTGAGCGCACGCGCGAGGCGACGGATCGCAAGCTCATGCGAGCCACGCTGCAGATTGCGGTGGACCGCGGCATCAGCGGCGTGACCATCGAGGAGGTGGCCCGTCGCTCCGGTGTGGCCAAAACCACGATTTACCGCCGATATCATAATGCCGACGAACTGCTGCACGAGATCAGCGCGATGTATCTGGCCATCCCGGATTCCGACCCAGTGCCCAGCCCCACGCGTGAGCATTTCACGCAACTTTTGCACCGATTGGTCGATTGGGTGCGCGACAACGACATCGACGTCAAGCGCGTGGGCATTGTATTGTCCAGCGAGGCCGAGTTCTTCCAGCACATCGTCGACCAGGTGGTGACCCCGTGGCTGGAGCGTGTGGGGGCGTTCCTCAAGCAGGGAGTCGCGCAGGGCGTGTTTCGCGAGGACGTTGACGAGAAGTTGCTGTTGTCCACGATTATCGGATCTTTGGTGGCGTATGAGGCCATCGAGGGCAAAGCAATGGACGACGACACCGCCTGGGCCTCGCGCATGGCCGATCTGCTGTGGCCAGCATTGCTGAAGTAGCGGTCTTACTCCTGAATCGAAGCCTCCTGGCGGGCGACTTCGAGGGCTTTGTTGAAGGCGTCGGAGGTCCAGCTGGCGCCGGCGACCTTGTCCACTTTGAGACCCTTCAGAGGTTTGCCGTCCACCACGCCGTTAATGGCTTTGGCGAAGTCGTCCTGATGGTTCTTGGAAATCGTGGTGAACGGGTGCCCAATGATTTTGACGGTCTCGACGTTGCCGTCCTTGATGGTCAGATGGACGTCGATGGAATCCTCGCCTATCGGGCCGTACTGGCCGTTGATCGAGTAGTTGCCGTCCTTGTAGTTGCCGGTGTCCTTCTTGTCGGACGTGGTGGTGGACGGGTCGTTGTGCGATGAACCGGAATCGGAGCCGTCGGAGCTATCGGAGCCGTTCGACTGGGATTGCGACTGCTCTTCCTGCGACTTCTCGGTCTCGCCCGAGTTGCCGGCGTACGCATCGTCCATCGGCGTGGCCTTGGATTCGCCGCACCCGGCCAGCAGCGCGCCAGCCACGACCAGTCCGGCCGCCGCCAATGTCGCGGATTTCTTCAACGTATTCTTTTCGGTCATATTCACGCTCCTTAAGCCCCCTCTGACGAGGGGGCTGTCAGCGAAGCTGACTGGGGGAGAGACCATCAGCTTGCCATGTATTCCTCACATACTGCTCGATACCCCTGACGGCCCTACTCCTCGCCGCCGGTTTTCGCGGCCTTGGTGGGGTCAGCGAAACCAATGGCGGTCTCGCCGTTCTGCGCGCCCTCGACCTGCGCGCCCGTGGAGGCGGGCTTGCCACCGGCCGCCTCATAGGCCTTGCGCGCATCCTCGTCATTCCACTTCTCACCGACGAGCACGCCATGGTTGAGCATGATCTCGCGCTGCGCGCAGCTGGCGACCAGCGCATCGTGGGTGACCACGATAATCGTGGTGCCCTGCTCGTGCAGCTTGCGGAACAGGTCGAGCACGATTTTCTCGTTTTTCTCGTCGAGGTTGCCGGTGGGCTCATCAGCCAGAATCAGCTTCGGGTCGTTGATCAGCGCGCGGGCCACGCACACGCGCTGCTGCTCGCCGCCGGAGAGCTGGCCGGGCAGGTGGTGGGCGCGGTCCTTCAGGCCGACCTTTTCCAGCGCCTCCATGGCCTGCTTCTCATCGACCGCCGAATGGTAGTACTGGGCCACCATCACGTTTTCCACGGCGGTCAGGTGCGGCACCAGATAGAACTTCTGGAACACCAGTCCGATGAGGTTCTTGCGCACGTCGGCCAGCTGCGTGGCGTTCAGGTCCTCCAGCTTGCGGCCTTCCAGCTTCACGGAGCCCTTGGAGGGCGTGTCCATGCAGCCAATCATGTTCATCAGCGTGGTTTTGCCTGAGCCGGAGGAGCCGACGATGGCGAGCCATTCGCCTTCCGGCACGGTCAGATTGAGGTCGTCCACGGCATGCAGGTCGCCGTAGATCTTCGAGATGTGGTCGAGTTCAAGTAGCATGACGTTTCTCTTTCTTTATTCTTCGCGAAGCACGACGGCGGGGTCGATGCGGGTGGCGCGGTGGACGGGCGGGATGGAGGCGACGATGGCGACCAGCGCGCTGAACAGCACGGAAATCAGCGCCAGCCACCAGTTGAATACGATGGAGCGTTCGAACACCGCCACGCACAGCCAACTGGCGAGTCCGTAGCCGATTGTGGTGCCGATGAGGCCGCCAATCAGGCCGTAGAGCGACGATTCGATGTAGAACTCGGTGCCGATGGCACGCGAGCTGGCACCGAGGGCCTTGCGCAGGCCAATCTCGTTGCGTCGCTGCGAGACGATCGAGCTGATTGTGGTGCCGACGCCGACGAGCGTCAGCACCAGCACCACCAGCGAGACGATCCAGAACAGCGTCTGCAGCATGGTGATGATGCGGGTGTCGGAGGCGGTGATCTTGGTGACCTGCTGTGCCTTAACGTGCATGGAGGTCATGTCGTTGATACTGGACACCAAGCCCGCGAGATCGCTGGCACCGGCCGAATACTCGATGACGTCCACGCCGCGCGTGATGCCGGTGAGCTTGTTGACGTCGGCGTTGGTGGCGTAGATGATCGAGTCCTCACTGCCGCCGGTGTCCACGATGCCGGCCACGCGGAATTCGGTACCGGAGGTGTCCATGATGTCACTGGAGACACGGCCGTCTTTGGTTTGCTGGTCGATCGAGGAGTTCGACGAAGTGCCGTTGGTGCTGGCGTTATCGGATGCACGGTAGCCGATGGTGATGGCGGAGCCGATTCTCAGGCCGATGGCGTCGGCGATGTCGCGTCCGACCAGCACCTTGCCGTCGGTCGGCCACGAGCCGTCGACCACCCAGTGATGGTTGAGGTTCTTGACCTGCGCCGCATTCACGCCGGCCATCACGTACGGCGAGGCGTTGACGCGCACGTTCTCGTAGCGGTAGGTGGCGTATTTCGCGGAACCCTTGGCCTTGACCATTTCAGTGGTGTGCTGCACCATCGCCTTGTCGATGCCGGCCTTGCCGTCAGCATTGGTCGATTCGGTGGGCGTGACAATCAGGTTCGCGCCGTACGCACGCATCTCCTCGTTCATCTGCTGCGGCACGGCGAGGCAGATCATCGCCAGGCAGAACAGTGTGGCCGCGCCGACCAGCGACGCCACCACGGCCATCACCGCGCGCGAACGCCGGCGGAACACGGCGCTGAACAGCATTCTGAAGAACATACCGGTGTTGGTCATCGGCTTCCTCCTTCCACACCTACGTAGATAAACTCAGCGACCATGGAGCACCTCCGCGGGCTTGAGATTCAGAATCGAACGAATCGAGGAGGCGGACGCCAGCAGCACGGTGACAGCCAGCAGCACGAACACCAGCACGAACACCATCGGCCGCATCGTGATGCCGGAACCGAATACCACCCGGCCTATCAGCTGGGCCACGCCGGAACCGAGCAACGCGCCTACAATCGCGCCCAGCAGCGAGATTGCCGCCGTTTCGGCCAGCATCAGGCGGGATACCGCGGCATCGGTGGCACCGAGCGCCTTGAGCAACGCCAGCTCGCCCGACCGTTCGCCGATCGAGGCGACCATCAGGTTGGCCACGGCCACGGCTGCGGCGATCAGGCTCAGCACGGTCATCAGAATCATCACGGCCTGCGTCTTCTGCAGCACATTGCCCTGCAACGCGGCGACCTGACGCACCTGCTTGGCCACCGCGCCCGGAATCACCTCTTCGATCTGGTAGGCGATCGAGCTCGGGTAGGCGGTGCAGTACCAGGTCTCCCATTCCTCCTGGCTCAGCGCGGCCGGGTTCGCGGCGGCCTTACGGGCCAGGTCGTTCTCCGGCGTGGTCAGGGCCTTGACCTCGATCTTGTCGACCGAATCGGGCAGGTCGGCGAGCACCTGGGCCGTGGAGGAGACGATGTAGAGCGAGCCGTTGTCCTCGTCGCCGGAATCGTAGACGCCGGTGAGCTTGATTTTCTGCTCGTTCTTCTTGCCCGAGGCGGTGGTTTTGTTGAGGGTGATGGTGTCGCCGGTGATCACGCCGAGTTCGGAGGCCAGCGTCTTGCCGATCACGCCTTGGTCGGAATCGTCCTTGGGCCACTTGCCGTCCAGCTGCCACCACGAGCGCATGCCTTCCACGCCCACGACGGTGGTCTCGCCGGTGGAGATCTTGAGGTTCTTGTTGAACCACGTGCCGACGACCGGCACGTTGGTACCGTTCACCGTGGCATGGATGTTGAGCTGCGGCGCGAAGTTGGTGATGTTGAACGACCAGAAGATCGTCTTGATCTTGGCCGCGTCCGACTCCTTCAGAAAAGCGGTCGGGTCGCTGGTGGACGCCGCGCCGCCCGACTCGGTGTTGTACAGGTCGGAAACGACCGCGTCCGCCTTGGGCTGCACGGTGATGTTCGAACCGTAGGTGGACAGCTCGGCGTTGAGCTTGTCGCCCACGTCGAACACGACGCCCAGCATCGATACGGACACGGTCGCCGACAGGCATACGGTCAGCGCGATAAGCAGGCGCCGGCGCAGCTGTCGGGTGAACGAGCGAGTAATCATACGCAGAAAGAACATGATTCTTGCCTCCTGCCTGACTCACTGGAAGTGGGCGCTCAGCGCGTCCAGATCCGTAGTTTGAATGGTGATCTTGCCGTGGCCGGTCTTGTACGGGAATGGTATCGGGTTGCAGCCACCCTTGAAGCCGATGGTCGCCAGGTTGATGGCCACCTCGCACTTCTTGCAGATGATCTTGCCGTCCTTCTCGTAGTAGCCGGCGGCGCCGCAGTTCTCGCAGGCGTCCAGGCCGATGCCGTACGCGCCACCGTTCTTTCGGATGATGATGAAGCGCATGACGGTGCCGTCCTTGGCCTTGTATTCGAAGCGGTGCAGGTGGCCGTCCTCGACCTGGCTGAAGGGGATGGTGGCCACGCCGTCCTTGAGCGAGTAGGCTTCCGGCGGCGAAAGGGTGATGGTCTGATGGGTCGCGGCGACGCCCACGGTCAGGGTTGCGGTGACGCCGATCATGGCCACGAGGCTCCAGACGGCGGAAGCCACGGCGCGGCGGCGGAACGCCTTGTGCTTGCGGCCGATGGCTGCGTTCGCGCCGGTCAGCGGCATGCGGAAGCCGGCCACCACGGAGGCGACGGCCGGAATCAGGAACACGAACGCCTGGGCCATGATCATCCAGTCGTTGTGGTTGATCGACCAGGCGAGGGCCACGAATCCCGTGTGGCCCATTGGGAAACCGCGTGCCTGCAGGATCTGCATGACACCGGTCAGGTGCTGGACGAACAGAATCACCAGCACCACGAGAACGGCGGCGGTGAACGAGGCACGCACCGCGGTCGAACGCATCGTGCGGAAGATCGCGGCCACGATAATCGACATGGCCAGTCCCAGCGCGAAGCCGAGCGCGCGCAGCAGCATGGCGGACGTGAAGATCGGGTCGCCGGGCTCCACCCAGATGGTCAGCTGCAGGATCACGTCCGGCAGCGCGTAGAACAGGGTGAGCGCGATGCCGATGGCGGCGACGGCGTTCGCAATGTGCATGAACACCTTGTGCTGCTGCCAATTGGTGGTGATGCGGCGTGCGAACACCACCACGACGATGGTGAGGATGTCGGCAATGATCGCGCACCACAGCACCGGATAGTTGACGAACGTGCGCTGGTTGATCACGGCCGAGGCACGCAGACCGGCGAATATGATAGCGGCGATCAGGCCAACGGTCAGGCCGATGAGACGCCAATGCGAGCTTATCGGCTTATCTCGCCCCTCGCCGACCGTGAGCATCACGCTCAGGCTCATCACCAGCAATGTGGGGGCCAAGGTGCCCGGCATCACTGCCACGAATTGTTCAAGCATTCGCGTCCTTTCTCTGTTCACCTTAGGCTCCCCTCCCTGAGGGGAGCTGTCCGCAAAGCGGACTGAGGGGAGTTTTTTAGACCGTCCTAAGAATTATCTCCCTAGAGCGGCGTAAAGCCCCCTCTGACGAGGGGGCTTTACGCTTAGTCAATCACCACTGACGCGGGGTGTAGTCCCAGTTGTCGAAGGTGACCTCGATGGGCTCGGTCCAGAACTTGTGGTTCTTGACACCGGTCTCCGGGTCAACGTGGAGCATCCAGCCGTTCTTCTCAGGGGACTCGATGGAGAGCTTGAGCTGGTAGGTGCCAGCCTTGTCGAGCTTGACGTTGGCACCGTAGTGCGGGCCGTCGGAGGCGTTCATCTGCATGAAGGTACCGGAGGTGGCGGTGCCGCCCTCGACTTCCTTGCCGGTGGACTTGTCGATGATGGTGTAGTTCACAGTCAGGTCAGGGACGAAGTCGCCCTTGCCGTAGCCGTAGTCGGTGCCTTCCTCAGAGGCGTGGATGTCGGCTTCCAGGTGGAAGGAAGCGTCAGCAGCCTTCAGACCCATGGAAGCAGGGTACATGTCGATGGGCTGGAAGTAGACGGCACCCACGGTCAGCGGGCCAGCGGCCTTGTCCTGCTCCTCGGCGGTGCCGGAGGGGCCGACCGGGACCTCTTCGAAGCCGGAGGTCTCAGTCGGGGCGTCGGCCTTCTTGGAGTCGTCCTTCGTGGCGGTGTCGGAGGAGCTGGTCGAGGACTTGGTATCGGAAGCGTTGTTGGTGGAACCGCAAGCAGCCATCGAAACAGCCATGGAGCCGGCGAGCAGCATGCCGAGCAGAGCGGCAAGCTTCTTGTTCTTCATCATTTCTTTTATTCCTTTTTGTTGTGGTGAATGGATTATTCACGACTTATCTGTTTTTTAGTTGTGGCGGCGTGGGCTGGAATCGCTTCCGTTGCCATGTCGCAAGTTGTGTTGCGCGAGATGGTCGCACCGGGCGTTGTGCTACGCCTGCGCGCTCTCCTCGTTAGCCTTCGCGTCCGACTTGCTCGCACCGGCCGCAAGCTGGGCCTTGGCCTTACGCTGTTTGGCAAAGCCGACCACGAACAGCGCGATGACGGCGATGGCTGCCAGTACCTGGGCGATGATGCATTCGACGTACGGGTAGAATCCAAGCCAGTCGTTGGTGGGAACGCCCGGCAGGTAGCTGGCGGGCAGCAGGTCGCCCTCGATGAGCGCGTGCACGCCGCCGCCGGCGAAGACAACCACCAGCACGGACATGAGGATCGAGGTGACCAGGAAGAACGGGCCAATCGGAATCTTTACGGAGGTGAAGCGAATCACCAAGAAGATAATCACGAGCACCACGGCGGCGGCGAGCGCGCCGACCACCATGCCATGCGTATCCTGGCTCATCGTGTAGATGGACTGGTAGAAGATCACGGTTTCAGCGCCCTCGCGGAACACGGCGAGGAAGCTCAGCATGGCAAGCGAAATCACCGTGCGGGAAGCCACCTTCTCGCCGGATTCAACCTGCGAGGAGACGGAGGCCACCGCGGCTTCGGTCTTTTCCTTGATGTAGCGGTTCCAAGCCTCGACCGAGGACTTGTTGAGCATCCAGTTGCTGGTCCACAGCAGCATGCACATGGCGACGAGCGCGCAGATGCCTTCCATGATCTCCTGCAGCGGGCTGGAGCCGCCGAATGCGAGCATGAAGATGACCGCCACAATGCCGGCACCGGCCAGACCGGCGAGCACGCCCACGTAGATCCACTTGGTGAAGCGCTTGTTGCCGGACTTGACGAGGTAGGCCACCACAGCGGCGACCACGAGCAGGGCCTCAAGACCCTCGCGAATCAGAATCAGGAACGCCTGGCCGACCGAGCTGGTGATGAACTTGAGGAAGCCGCCCTCCTCATCGGCGGCACCGCCGTCGAGCTTGGCGGCGTCGGTGGTCAGCATGTTCTTCAGGTCGTCGACGTACTTCTTGACTTCGGAAGCAGGCTTGCCGATGTTCATCGAGGAGCGGCACAGCTTGAACTGGTATTCCACCTGGGAGACGCGGTTGCCGCTGATGGCGCTCAGCACGGTCTTCTCGAAGCCGAGCTTCTCGTAGTGCTGGTAGTAGGCATCGTTCACGAGCGTGGCACCCTTGGCAGCGTCGCCCCCCTCGTAGGCCTTGTAGGCGTTGTCCAAGATCGGAAGCATCGCGTCCGCGACTTCCTTCCAGGTCTTGGCCGTTTCCTTGGTGCGCTTCTTCTTGGCGCCGAGCTCCTTGCGTTCCTTGGCGATCTGCTTCTGGAGGTCTTCGGAGTACTGCTTCGGGTTGGCGAGGTTGGTGTTGGCGTCGAGCTGCTGGGCCGTGGCGTCGAGGTCGGCGGTCAGGTCGTTGACCTTCTGGGTGAGCTGATCGGCCTGGCCTGACGTGAACACCTGGCTTTGCAGGTCCTGGAAGGCCTGCTGCTGCGCGGTCTGCTTGTCTGCGCCGATGGTGTCGCTCACCACTTTGTTGAAGTTGGACGTCACGTAGACGGTGGTGTATGCAGCCCCGAAATCGGACTTGGCACCCATTGGGTTGCCGTCCTTGTATTCCTTAAGGCCTTCCTGCAACTGCGCTTCGACGGCCTTGGCAACGTCGGCCCAGGTCGCGTAATCGACGCTGGTGGTATCGTCGCTCTTGACGGTGGCAGCAGTGGCAGTGGTTGCCGGCGTCACGGCGAACGCGGACTGCGGAATGATGGCGGAGGGGAGGAAGGTCGCGGCGATCATCGCAAACAGAAAAACGATGGCCGCAAATGCACGAGCCAAGACCGTGGCCGACTGCAGACGACCGGTGCTGCCCGACTTCGCGCGCACGCGAGAAACGGCAACGCGCGTATCACGTTCCCGAATCGTGTTCATTTCAGCGGACTGCGCGCAGGCGCGACGAACCATGCTGAATTCCTCTCACTTCAAGTACTCGAATGGTCCAAAAAACAACTATGAATTCTATAGAAAAAAATTCTTGAACAACAGTCTTGATTTTCTGACGGGTGCGAGGTAATAGAAGAGGCGTTTTAGTGCTTTTTAACCCCGTAATTATTTCACTATCTGAGATAACTATGCTCAGAGAGGATGGCTTTCCCGGAATGTGAACGGCAACACCACATATTCAACCGGATGCGCGAGGCCGCGCTGCACCCAGATCCGCAGGGCCGCGAGTCGTTGCGCCGCGGTTGGTCTAGGGTGCTCGCGCAGAGTGCGGAAGGTCTCATCGGTGCGATGCGGGTTGATGCCGGCGGCGAGTAGAACCGCTTGGGTCACGGCGTATAGGGCCTGCCCGATCAGGGGAGAGCCGAGTGCGCTGCCGATATGCCAGAACAGGGCGAACGTGAGCGTATCAAACAGCGGATGCTGGGTGTAGTAGTGGTGCAAACCGGACGATTGCAGATATTGGGCAAGCGTATCGTCGCGCATCGAGCCCGGCCAGGTGAGTATGAGCCACGGCAGCCAGGCGATAGCGATCGTGAGCAGGTAAGGGAGGAATCGCGCGCGCGGGTGTGTGGGCCCTGCACAAGCATGCGGCCCTTGTGCAGATGTTGCGCGGAACTTTCCAGTGGGTCTTTCACCCGCAGTAATCATTCTTCGCATCCGCGTCGCGACACGCGCCACGCCGAAGCGTGCACTTATCCGAAACCTGTGGTAACTTATTCGAGTTGCCTGCGGAACACAGTTCAACTGCGCGCTGCAAAGCATGGAGGATTCGCCTAGTGGTCTATGGCGCACGCTTGGAAAGCGTGTTGGTGTAACAGCCTCACGAGTTCGAATCTCGTATCCTCCGCCCTCGCCGGAAGCCTTATTTTTCTAGGGCTTCCGGCCTTTTTCTTTCCTCCCGATTTCTCGTTTGTTGTTATTATTTTGTCGGTTTCTCGGGTCTTGCCCCCGTGGGTATTGTCGGGCGTGTCGTGGCTCCCTGTTTCCCAGTCGGGAGAAGGCTTTTCGACCCAAGTGAAACTGTAAGTGAAACTGTAAATGGCATCGCACCGAGGGAGCGGCGTCTTCTGGAACTGCTTCGCGAGAATCCGGCGATCACGTACCGTCAGGCGGCGGTCGCGCTGGACGTGTCCTACACCACCGTATGGCGCACGTTCCGGGCGATGCAGGAAGCCAAACTGATCGAACGCACCGGCTCGGACCGGCGCGGCACATGGCGAATCCTCACCCCACCGCAGCTATCCCATGAATGACGCGAAGCCCCATCACGACACGCCGTGGACGTGGCAACCGAGGTGGCACGGCGAGCGCACTAGCCTACAAGTTCGAACGACGGCAAGTCTGAACCACTACTAACCCGCACCTGAACCTAGGAACCTTACCCACACCACTTCCCAGGTTCCTAGGTACCTTCCTAAGTACCGAAACGACTTCCCAAGTTCGGACGATGCCCAGCACAAAGCACCCACACAGGCACATCCGCCAGCACATCACTTTCGCCCGGTAAAGCCACCGATCGTATAGCGCGCCCCCTTGCCACGGCCAATGACCCTCAGCTTTCCACCCTTAACGAGCTTGGACAGCTGGTAGTACGCCTGGTTCGCATCGACATGCAGCAGTTCCATGACATCCGCCCGCATGACATCATTCTGCTCTGCAACCAATTTCATAATGAGCTCTGGCCATCGCACACGGTCGATGCCCGTCTGACGTACGTACTCGATGGTCTTGCCGGTGCGCCGGTAGACCGTAGACCCCAAAGTGTATGTCCGCCGAGAACCGTTGCCAGAACCTTCGATCATGCCGGATTCCGTAAGCTGCCCCAGCATAGCGCGCAGACGCTGCTCACTCATATCGAGTTTCTTGTTCATGGTCTCGAACGTACAGCGCCGTTCGTTCCTGAGCATATTCAGAATCAGCAGACCGTTGACCGGCATGGTCTTACCGGTGCGCTCCTGTTCCTCGGCAAGCATCCGCACGAATTCGACGTCGGGTGCGCTGCGCTGCAGGTACACGGACACGTTACGCTCATTCGACGCCGTGTAATCGGGCAGGGGACGTCCATAGTGCAGCGACCCTTCGCAGATGCGATCGATGCCGCGTCCCGTACGCTCGGCCAATCCGGTTCGTTTCAGAGCATCCATCAGGCAGGGATTGCGACCATGCGGTTCGGCGGTAAGCAGATTATGGATGTTGATCCCCTCCACGAACCCGCCGGGATTGGCGATGGTAAGCCCCGCATCATCCAACTGCACGCGCACACGTCCCAGCAGGGTGTAGTCACGATGGCCGAAGGCGTTCACCAGCGCCTCTCGGAACGCCCGATGGTCGAATTCCGGCACTATCATTGAGAACAGACCGACGGATAGCTCGACGCTTGGATTCCAAGGAGAGAACATGTCGTTGATTTGCTCGATGGTCTTCAGCAACGGTCCGGCATAGTCTTGGCTGACTTTGATATCCGTACCAGACATGACTTGGAAAGACGCCCGATGAGTCGGAACGAAGCGTTTCAGAGACTCCCCCTTGCCCAGCAGCAGCAAACCGGTCAGCGTCGGCATGGTCTTGCCATCGACGGTCACCGTCAATTGCAGGGATTTCTCCAGCTCCTCATCGGTCAGTTCCAACAAATTACGGTCACTGGATTGGTAGGTGCCGATAATCCGGCGCAGACGGTCGCGTTCAAGGGGATCGAAATCATCACGGGTCGCATCCGGCACCGGCTGCGCGGAAAAGTCCAAACGCCCCAAATCGGACAGGCGCGTGGCGATCTCGTACGGGTACATCGGCACGCTCTCCGGCGTACCATCCACCTTCATACGGCGTCGCAACACCTTGCCCGACTTGGTCGAGACCACGCTGCGGGATTTCGGCACGTCGATCTGCATCACCGGCGTCTTCTCCGTCCCGACGATCTGCGCACGAGCGGAAACCGGAGGAACCGTACGGTTGGCAATCATCGCCGACAAACCGACCGCATCCTGATGCACTTTGTCGATGCCGGTCGGCGTGCCGTCATCCTCGACGCCCAGATACACCGTACCGCCATCCGAGTTCGCCAACGCCACGACGGCATCAAGTAGATCGTCATCTGGCAGACGCTTCAAATCGCTTTTGAACTCGAGCGACAACGTTTCCTTGCCATATTCATGTGCCATAAAGGGATCCAATCCAACGCATTCTTCTTGATACACTGAATTTTACACTGAATTCAGTGTTTAATAACTGAATTCAGTGTATTCAGTGAAACATTCAGCGAAAGCCGCACTACGACGACAGCGTCGAAGCAAACGGCTTGAGCGCAGTCCCGCCCCAGGCAATGACGCGAAGCCCCACCACGACACGCCGCGGACGTGGCAACCGAAACGACACGGCGAGCGCGCGATAGTCCGAAAACCCAAGCGGCAGCAGGCCTGAGTCGCCATGAAGGTTGGGGTCTTGCCCACACGCACAAGCACCCCGAAATCGTTTTGATTTCGGGGTGCTGCTTATTCGGCGAGCGCTTTCCACATATTTTCCCGCATATACGCGCTTACCAACGCACGGAAATACGCTCGTTGACGTGCGCATTCTCCGGTGCCGCCGTCGCTTCGTCCACGATCGCAATCGCATAATCGGCGTAGCTAATGGCGCTTTCACCGGCCTCGTTCGCGGTGAACTCCTCACCGGCCAGCACATACTTGCCGGTGCGCGGCCCGTCGGCCTGGAAGTCGGCGGCCGGAGAGACATAGGTCCAACGCACGTCGCTACGTTCGCGCAGCTCGGCGAGAGAATCCCCCATCGCGGCGGCGAGCGGGAGGAACGCCTCCGGGAAGCCATCGGTTTGGCTCAGCTGCACGGTATGCTCCGGGTTGACGTACAGGCTACCGGCACCTCCAACCACGATCAGTCGCGCGTCAGCACCGGAGAGGACGTCCGCGAGATGCTTCAACGACGTGGAGTGCTGCGGGAAGGTTTCCGGCGTCCATGCGCCGAATGCGTCGACGACCACATCGAATCCGGCGAGATCTGCTGCGGTCAGGTCGAACAGATCCTTGATGATGGCGTGCTGGGCGACGGTTTTGTTCTCCCCTCGCACAACAGCGGTCACGTCAAGTCCGCGATCAACGGCCTCCCTGACAATGAGCTGGCCGGACTTGCCGTTGGCTGCGATAACTGCGATGTTCTGGGTCATGATGGGCTCCTATGTAGTAATCCATTGCGCTTGTTACACGCTGTGCCTAATTGATTTCAACGGCGGAACCTGGTGCTTCCGCCGTTGAAACAGTACAATATTGGAGTACTTACTTTTTGGGAAGAAGGTACTTTAAAGTGCTATAGTCACCTAAAAGGAACTATTGCATGATTCCAACGATTACACGAGGTGATGCTATGATCGATGTCAACACGCTCCCGGCGTGTCCCGTGGAGACGACGCTCACACTGATTTCCGACAAATGGAAGATTCTCATCGTGCGCGACCTGCTGACCGGTACCAAGCGCTTCAGCGAACTGCGTCGCTCAATCGGGCACATCTCGCAGAAGGTGCTCACCTCGAACCTGCGACAGATGGAAGCCGACGGACTTGTGCATCGCGAGGTTTACCCCGAAGTGCCGCCGCGCGTCGAATACTCTCTGACCGACACTGGCCATAGCCTCAAAACCGTCATCGACGCTCTATGGAACTGGGGCGAAGACTACAAGGCCAAGCTCGCCGCTTGATACGCCGCTCAATGCGGTTAAATGCAATCGAGAACCCCACATAAGAGTGGGACGCAACTGCAATATGGGTCAATTTGCAGTTGCGTCCCACTACTGAGACCGCAATGACGCTTGAATGCGTCACCGGATTGACAACAAAAATCAACCCAAAAACTATGCGCATGTTGGACGCTGCGCATCACGCGCCGCATGCAGCAATACAGCAATACAGCAATACAGCAATACAGAAGAAAAGCGCTGCCTTACGGATTCCGCAAGACAGCGCTTCAATAATCAGCAGGCCTTATTTCCTATTCCATAGGCCTCATTCCACGGCTACCGTGTCAGCAGCTCACTTCTTGGAGGCGTTCACCGCATCCACGGCCTTATTCAGAGAGGCGGTGCGGGCCTTGTACCAGTCGGTCTGCTCGTTGAGCTTATCGGTGGCGGACTTGAAGCCGGCGGTATCATCGGCCACGCAGCCTTCGTAGACCGGCAGTTCCACGCTCAGCTCCTTGTTGAGGGCATCCAGGGTGGAGGAATCCTTCACATCTTTCTCGGTAAGGGCGGCGGCATCAGCGGCATCGCCATTGACCAAGCCGTTGTAGTCGTTGGTGGCGTTGCGCACATTTTCGGAAGCGGTGGCGCAGGCGGCGACTGCATTGTTGTACTGAGCATCGGAGTAGGCGCGGAAGCCGAACACACCGGCCACGACGATAATGGCCACGACCACCACGGCGATAATGGCGACGGCCGCCTTAGACATGTGCTTCTTCCGAGCGCCTTCATTGCTTGCATTGTTGGCGTTGTTTGCCGGTACAGTCTGCTGCCCAGCGGACATACTTCAATCTCCTTCATTCTCGTACTTTCATACACACGTATGCGCTCTTAGCGCTCTTATGTGCACTCATGTGCAGGGAAGTCGCTTTTCAAGCGGCTACTTCCCTGAAAACAAAAAACCCTCGCATTCCGCGAGGGTCATTGGCTGGGATGCCTGGACTCGAACCAAGAATGGCTGAACCAGAATCAGCTGTGTTGCCAATTACACCACATCCCAATTTGGCTTGGCGTAGCAACTCCAAGGAGCTGTTCGTCGTACCCCCAACCGGATTTGAACCGGTGTTGGCGCCGTGAGAGGGCGTAGTCCTAGACCGCTAGACGATGGGGGCATATTCAGTTTTTCAACCGGCTGCGAGGCGAACTGCGCAACGAGTGATAAATATACGCAAGTATTCACCCTTACGCAACTTACGGCGTGTCGCGCGGAATTTCAACGATTTCACGCCATAGCTCTCGCCAGCACCCAAATGGCCCATACCCCGATTACGCGGCGAAGTAGCCACTCACCCCGCCCCGTAGACTCCACTTCTGCATTCAGCGCAACCGGAAAAACCGCAAGCGTCAGTTCCACATCAATACAAACGGCATATCCATATTCCACCCAACATCGGAATCAAATGACATTCCATGCAGCGCATAGTTCAAAGCCCTATGATTTCAAGTGCTACGCTACCACTACTGATGAATTTGCATGAACTCTACTGGCGGATTATCATAAGCCCTACTGATGAATTACCATCTAATACACTGATGAAATTGCAGATGAGGCAATGATCTTTGCCTTGCACATTCATAGCCGGCAAATCAGCCTTCAAGAACCAAATGAGGCGCTTATGTTCCCTTACGACAGCAAGCGCGTCGCGATGCTTGTAATGCAATGTCACGTTAAAGACCGCCGCCCGGTTACCTATCAACCGTTTCATGGACGCATGAAGGCGAAACCACCTACAAGGCACGTTTCGTGACCTCACTGCACAAACCAGCCATGTTCAACCTCGTACATATTCTCACTGGCATGCGGCGCAGCGGTAAGACTTTCCAGCTGTTCCAGCTCATCAATGAATACAAGAAAAGGTGGGTATCTGCACATGCAGACGCCCACCTTGAGTGTCCTTACAGCTCAGCCGAGCACGGAAGGAACCTTAGCTCACAGGTGCTCGCGCAGGCCCTTCAGGCGAGCGAGGGAAACCGGCTTGCCGACGATCTCCATGGACTCGAACAGCGGCGGGCTCACGCGACGGCCAGACATGGCCACACGCACCGGACCGAAAGCGAGGCGCGGCTTGTAGCCGCCCTCCTCAACCAGAGCCTTGTTCAGGGTCTCATGCAGGTTGTCGGTCTTCCAGTCAGCCTCATCCACAGCCTCAAGTGCGGCGATGGCCTTGTCCAGCACCTCGCCGGCAGAATCCTTCAGCTGCTTCTTGGCGTCGTCCGCAGGCTCCAGATACTCCTCGGTGGACAGCAGGGAGCCGACCATGCCGGCGACCTCGCCCAGCAGGCGCACGCGCGGCTGAACCAGCGGAGCGGCGGCGGTCAGTACCTCACGCTCACGGTCGGTCAGGGCATCCCAGTTGTCGGCGGACACCACACCGTCGCGGTGCAGGTACGGCACCGAGCGGCGCAGGAAGTCCTCGGGCTCGAGCATACGGATGTGCTCGGCGTTGATGGAGATGGCCTTGTCGATGTCGAAGCGGGCCGGGTTGGCCTTGACGTCGCGCACGTCGAACTTCTCGATCATCTCGTCCATGGAGAACACGTCGCGGTCCGGCGCAATGGACCAGCCGAGCAGAGCCAGGTAGTTGAGCAGGCCCTCGCGGATGAAGCCGTTGTCGCGGTGGTTGAACAGGTTGGACTCCGGGTCGCGCTTGGAGAGCTTCTTGTTGCCCTGGCCCATCACGTACGGCATGTGGCCGAACAGCGGCATCTCCTTGGCGATGCCGAGTTCCATAAGGTAACGGTAAAGCACGATCTGGCGCGGGGTGGAGCTCAGGAGGTCCTCGCCGCGCAGCACGACGTTGACTTCCATCATCGCGTCGTCGACCGGGTTGGTCAGCGTGTACAGTGGGTCGCCGCTCGGGCGCACGATCACGTAGTCAGGCACGGAGCCGGCCTTGAACTCGATGGTGCCGCGAATCAGATCGTCAAAGGCGATGTCTTCATCAGGCATCTTGATACGTAGCGCAGGCTTGCGGCCCTCGGCGCGGAAGGCGGCCTTCTGTTCATCGGTCAGGTTGCGGTCGTAGCCATCGTAGCCGAACTCGGCCGGGCGGCCGGCGGCAAGGTTGCGCCCCTTGATTTCCTCAGGAGTGGAGAAGGACTCGTAGGCGTAGCCGGCTTCGAGCAGCTTGGCGGCAACATCCTTGTAGATGGCGGTACGCTCGGACTGGCGGTACGGGCCGTGAGGGCCACCCACATCGATGCCCTCGTCCCAGTCGATACCCAGCCAACGCAGGGATTCGAGGATCTGGTTGTAGCTTTCTTCGGAGTCGCGCACGGCGTCGGTGTCTTCGATACGGAAGATCAGCGTGCCGCCGGTGGCGCGAGCTTCCGCCCAGTTGAACAGGGCGGTACGAATCATGCCGACATGCGGGGTTCCGGTCGGCGACGGGCAGAAGCGAACACGAACGTTCTTGGGCAGTTCGGGTTTGGTGTTTTCAGCATCAGTCATAATCCCCTATTGTGCCGCGCGCGCCGGACGCGGAGAGCAGTGCTCCTCGCTCTTTTGCTTCGTTATTGACGTTTCGGGCCAACACCATCCCAAAACGGTCATTTTCCAACGAAATCTCTTTTGCCTGTCTTTGGTAGTGCCCGATATCTTGATGCCTGTCTTCACACCTGTTTTGACACCTACTTTGGCGCCATCCACACGCCCGCACGCAAGGCTTCGACACCATTTGGCGCAATTGTTGAGTTTTTTACCCAAACAATGGAAGAATAGGAGTCGACGCAATCGTCTTATGAAAGGGGAATCAATGACCGATCCCAACAACGTGCCGTTGCCGCAGATGCCTGCGCCCAACGGTACCCCGGCCCAGCAGAATCCCAGCACGCCACAATACGGTGCACCTGCTCCGGCCCCCTCACAGCCAGATTATGGGCAATTCAATGCCCCGGCCCCCGCACAGCCGGCCTACGGCCAGCCCGCATACGGGCAGCCCGCTCCCGATTCTTCCGTACCCGGCGCAGCGCCCGGTGCAACTCCCGCCTATGGCCAGCCTGCCGCCGACCCGTACGCGGCGAATGCAGCTCCGCAGTTCCCCGCTCCCGGCGCGGCTCCTACCTACGGCCAGCCCGGACCGGACGCCAACGCTTACGGTCAGGTGCCGCCCGCATACAACCAGTATGCCGCTCCCACTGCCACAGCAGCCGTGCCGCTGAACAAGCCGTATTACGACTGCCCCTTCCCTGAGGCATTCCTCCGTTTCTGGAAGAAGTATGTGGCCTTCAAGGGACGTGCCTCCCGCAGCGAGTTCTGGTGGTGGACGTTGGCCTCTGTCGGCATCAGCGTCCTGCTGAGTCTCCTCAGCGAGGCCACGGACGGCAAGCTCGGGTTCCTTTCCAGCATTTGGACTCTGGCCATCCTGATTCCCGGTCTGGCACTCGCCGTTCGCCGTCTGCATGACACGGACAAGCCCGGCTGGTGGGTCGCCATCTTCTATGGCGCGATGGCCCTCGGCATGATCATCATGGTTGCCGGCGGTGGCGCAGCACTGTATGGCGCCTTCGGCAGCCTTGGCGACTCCAGCTATGGAGCCATGGCAACCGGCGGCCTCGGTGCCATGGTCATTGGCGGACTGATTACGCTCGCTGGTTCAATCGTCTACATCGTGTTCATGGCTATGCCCAGCAAGCCGGAAGGCGCACGTTTCGACGATGACGCAGTAGCTGCCCCGATGCCTCAGGGTGCTTACGGCGCACCGTACGGCGCTCCCGCAACCCCGGACTTCAACCAGGCCGCTCCGAACTTCGCCGCTCCGGGCACCGCTCCGAGCGCACCCGCTCCTGACTTCAACCAGCCAGCCCCGGCCTATGGTCAGCCGACCGCACCAGCTCCTGACTACGGCCAGCCCGCTGTGCCTACGCCCGATTACGGTCAGGTACCGGTTCCGCAGTACGGCCAGCCCGACGCTCAGGCCCCACAGTACGGCCAGGTTCCGCCGAATCCCGAAAACGTTGATGATAGGTCCACCGTGCTGTCTCCGCACACGGCTCCCACCGACGACAACGCACAGAAACCCTGGCAAGGCCAGTGACTGACGCCGGCGAGGTTCGTTCAAGAAGCTCGCCGCATCACTCATGAAGCCCAACAATGAGGCCCCACTCAATGAACCGCATCCAAAACCCGGATTCTACAACCCGCCACATCTACGTGGACCCGACGCTCATCGATCGCGGCTCAGTAATCGATAAGCAGTAACCCCACCTCCCTCTGACGAGGGAGGTGGCATCGCAAAGCGATGACGGAGGGAGAGGCACCAGGCCTCTAACCGTTACGAGCGGAGCATCGGCCAGAGCAACGCCCTTACTCTTTACAACTCCACGGTCTCTTTGCCGGGATCATCCTTGACATGCGCGAACTTGGCGGCCAGAGCCTCCTTATTGCGCTCTTCGTCTTCTTCCTTGGCCTGACGCTTAGCCTCGTCGGGGTTCCAGAGCACATCGTCACGATGCTTGCCCCACTCGGCACCGGCCAGCAGGGCGATGTATTCGGCGGTGGCGGTCAGCGTGTCCGCGCCAGCGGCCTTAGCGCGCGTATCAATCAGCTCAAGAATCTGCTGATCGGTCAGGCATATGCGCGGAATCGAGCACTGCTCGCGCAGCTCGTTGACGTACAGCAGAATCGGCAGCACCTTGACCGCCTGAGCTGCGGCGTCGCCATCGTGTTCGCCGTCACCGGTCACCACGCTCAGCAGCGCATCGCACACGGCGAGCGCGGTGGCAAAACGGGTGGCCACATCAGCGGGCTCGCTGGACGTAGACAGACGGCCCTGCGCGGCGTCGTCTTCAATCTGGGCTTCCACGGCGGCAATCGTCTCACGGACGTGAGCCGCAACATCGGTGTCCCAACGAACGTCCAACGCTTCGGCGGCGTCAAAGATCAGCTGTACATCGCCGGATTCGGAGTAGTCGGCCATCGTGTCGTAGGCATCGTTGGCGGCCAGCAGCGTATCGACGATGTTCTGTGGGCGGCCGGGAATCTCATCGGCGCCTTCATAGACGAATTCGGCATCGGGCACCGTGACGTCTTCACCGGTCAGCACGCGGGCGAATGCGCGCGTGACGCGAACCTGCAGATTCTCCGCGTACTTGGCGTCATTGTCCATCTGCATGGCTTCGGTCAACGGCCACAGGCTGATCAGCGCCGAGCCGGCTTCGGCGGCCTCAGTTACCGCCGGCAATGCCGCGACCTGTGCGATTGCCTCACGATTGAGTTCAATGGTCATCTATGCTCCTTTGCGTCCGCCACTCGATTGTAGTGCCAGATCTCTCGGACTACCCCTCAGTCACCTTACGGTGCCAGCTCCCCTGACAAGGGGAGCCTAGATTATGTCTCAACTATTCACCAGTGTGCCGTTACTTGACGTTGGCCGCTGGGTCGACATACGTGATTGACATCACACGGCCGGCTTCGTTGTCGTACGTCACCGAGGTCACGGAGGCGAGCGCCGTGTGCCGCAGGAACATCCAGTGCTCGGGGTGGCCGGTCTCCAGATAATGGCGATAACTGAAAATCGGCGATTCGTGGCTGACCACCACAATCTGCTCGCCGGGGTGCTGGGCCACCTTCTCGCGGGCGAAGTCGTCCATACGCGCCGCGATGTGCTGATAGGACTCGCCCCAGCTCGGCTTGTACAGGTTGGCGACGAGCTTCCAGTTGCCGTTCTTCCACAGCGCGCCCTCGCCATGGCCGATGCGCTTGCCACGGAACTCGTTGCCGGCCTCAATCACCCGTTCATCAGTGGTGAGCGTGAGCGGAGCCTCGCCACGAGCCTCGCGCACGGGGTTCAGCGCATCGAGAATCGCGCCGGCGGTCTCGCGCGTACGGTCGAGCGGCGAGGAGTAGACGGCTGCAATCGTATTGGTTTGGGGATTCTTGGCCAAGTACGTGGCGGTGGCTTGAGCCATGCGACGGCCAAGGTCGGAAAGATGGAAGTCGGGCAGCCGCTCATAGAGCAGATGGTCGGGGTTATATACCTTGCCATGCCGGACGAAATGGATGGTAGTAGCGCTCATGAGCCGCCTTTCTGCTTCCCGCCCTGAAGGGCATGAGAACGTTGTCTTAATATCTCCAATCTACCGCGTGTCGCGGAGTGGACACCCGTAGAGTATCCGTGACGCAAATATGCGGATGGGAAAATCCGACGCAAACTTTGCGCGACCATGGACAACACATCATTCGATGAGGGCTTCGCCGGCAACGCCACGCCAGCGGGGGACATCCAATCGGGAGCGGAAAGGAGCGTAGTGCTGTTATGCCCAATAACTCGTCCAACTCGGACTCGGGCACCATTCTGGCCGGCATCAAGGAAGTAGGCCACAAAGTCTTTGGTGGGTATGCGGAACTACTGCGCATTCCGCATACCGCCCGTTATTCCATCGGCTCGGTCATCGCCTGCATGCCATTCCCGATGGTCGGCATGACCATCACCATTTCCGTACAGCATTATTACGGCAACTATTCGCTGGCCGGCATGCTCACCGCCATTCAGGCGATTGCGCTGGCCGTGACCACGCCGCTGCTAGGCAAGCTGACCGACAAGTTCGGCCAGAGGCAGGTCTCGATTCCGACGATTATCGTTTGGATTGTGGCCGCCATCGCGCTGGTGACGGCGATTACCAACCGCGCGCCGGAATGGGTGCTGTACTGTCTGACGCCGTTCCTGGCCGCCATTCCGCCGTGGGGCGCGATGAGCCGCGCGCGCTGGACCAAGATTCTTAAGGGTGACCGGGAGCGCACGAACCGCGCGCTGTCGCTGTGCGGCGTGCTCGACGAATGCATGTGGGTAATCGGCAATCCATTGGCCTCCACGCTGGCGGTGATCTCCGGTTTGCTGGCGTTCTCGTTCACTGGCATGTGCGTGGTAATCGGTGCGCTGATGTTCCTGACCGAGCTGACCACTGAGCCGCCATCGCAGACCGCGCTGGCGCGCGCCGAGGGCATCTCCCGCAAGGAATACCGTGAGCGCGAGGCCGCCAAGGCTGAGGCGCTGAAGGTGGAAACCGCCGCCGAGGAGACCCTCCGCCGTCTTGAGCGTGAAGGCGTGACCGATGAGGCCACGATTAACGCAGCCATTAAGCAGGCGGTCGCCGATGCGTGTTCGGGCAAGAAGGCGTCCATTTGGGGTCCGGGTCTGATTGCGGTGTGCGTCACCTGGTTCGGTTTGGGCGCGTTCCAGTCGGCTACGGGCATCTCGATTATTGCGTTTGCCACCGAAGCGAATATGAAGCAGTACACGGGCTTTGTGTTTGCCTGCTTCTCCTTCAGCTCGCTGATGGGCGCATTGGTGTATGGCGCGAAGAACTGGTCGATTGCCCTGTGGAAGCGCTTCTACTTCTGCCTGGCCGTGGTGAACATCGGCATCAGTACGTTCCTGTTTGCCAAGCATCTGTGGGTGATCATGATCATCTACTTGATTATTGGCGTATGCCAGGCCCCGACGTGGATCAACGGCAACCAGCTCATGTTGCATCTGGTGCCGCCCTCTCGCTTGACCGAGGGCATGGCGTGGATGGGGGCGATGAATTCTATCGGCTCCTCCGCCGGTTCGGCGATTGCCGGCCAGTTCATCGACCGCATGGGCTCGCATGGAGGCTTCATGGTGGTGACCACCTTGGCACTGACCTCGCTGATGATTGCGCTGATTGGTTTCAAGCAGATCAAGAGCTCCACCGAGCAGCCGACCTTGACTGAAGTGAGTGTGTGAGACAAAAACTAAGCCCCCTCTGACGAGGGGGGCTTAATACGTCAAACCGCTACTTCGGCCAGCCTTTGGGCGTGTGTTCCAGGGACCAGATGCCGAGCTTGTGGGAGAAGCTGTTCTGCCACTTGGCTTCAAGCTCCTCGGCATTCAGTCGATTTTCAGCGGACTTCAGACGGTTCATCGCATTGGTGTGCGTATCGTCGAGCAGCCACTTGCGAATCAAGAAGTTCCAGATCATCACCACGGCAGTGGCCACCAACTTGCCGATATTGGTGCGCAACAGATATTCGGCATGCTGCGATACATAGGCATCATGGTTCATGCCATAAGTGGAAATCCAGATAATCGCGTCATTCATGAACAGACCGACTACAGCGCCCGCCACGAAGATAAGAATCTCCATCCAGCGCGCCATGTCATCACGATGCTTGAATACGAATTTCATGCTCGCCAGATAGTTGAAAATCAGCGAGATGATGAAAGAGATGGTGGCAGCCAGCACGTTGTGCATGTGGAATATGCCAACCAATAGGTTGAGGATACCCCAGTCGATAACAAAGGCGATGACGCCCACAATGCCGAACTTCATCAGTTGTTCAATCAGTTTTCTCACAAGAGTATTCAACACTATTGGGCTGACTGCGGAACATATATTGGCTGGAAAGGCCAATAATCTCCCCAATTGGCCTTGCCCCGGTCCGTTCTGCGAGCAGCTTCCTACGTCCGCTTGCCATGTTCAACAGCAGCCGCTGAGGCTAGACTGGAAGCGAACCGAATCAAGGAGGAATTATGCCCGTTATTCACACTCATGTGTCCGTGTCCACCACCCCTGAGCAGCGCAAGGCACTGAAGGCCGCCTATGGCAAGGCGATTACCGCCGTGCCGGGCAAGTCCGAGGGCTGGCTAATGTGCCCGTTCGAGGACAATATGCCGATTTACTTCGGTGGTAGCGATGACCAGCCCGCCGCCTATGTGGAGGTCAACGTGTTCGGCCGCTCCGTGCCGGGCTCTGCTTGGGAAAAGCTGACCGAGAGCATTATGGCCGCGCTGAACTCCACGCTCGGCATTCCCGAGGACCGCACCTACATCCGTTACACCGTCACCACCGACTGGGGCTGGAACGGCGGCAACTTCTAGTTGCCACCATTCTCCTCGCAGCATAGCTGTTCGCATCGCCTACGGAAAGTCCACCGGGCTTTCCGTTTAACGACTCAGGGTAGCAACTTCTAATTTGCGTATTCTGGCTCCCCTCAGTCAGCTTCGCTGACAGCTCCCCTCAAAGAGGGAAGCTCAGATGTAGAAAGCCCGCCGGTGGCGGGCTTTCTACGTTTCAAGGGGCTGATTTCCAACATTCAGAAGCTCTACTAGCGTTTCAAGGGGCTTTTAAAACAAGAAACCCGGAGTATAAACATTGCAATTTCAATGGTCATACTCCGGGTTTCGCAATCGAAGAGCCCCTCGAAACGCAGATAGACCTCCGGAAAACCGGAAATCCGCCCCTCGAAAGCGAGTTACCTCACCTCATGCCTGTCATCACACAATCTTGGGCATGGGGGTGTTGAGGCTGGTGGTCAGGTTGACGTGGACCAGACCGGCACCGGCATGCACCTCGACCTTCTTCAGGGTCACGGTGCGCTCTTCTTCGGGGGCACGGTCGTTGTCGGTCATGGTCGCCGGGGACTTGACCGCCACGAACGCCAGATCGTCCAGCGAGATGCCTGCGCTCTGGCACAGTTCCACGGCCTCGGACACGGACTCGGTGAAGCCCGGCTTGTAAATCACGCGCTCGGCCGGTACGCCGTAGGCGTTTTCGGCCACCCACTTGGCGTTCTCGGTCAGGGCCATGCCCTTGTGCGAGTGCGGTTCGGCCGGCATGGAGCCGTTCTGCAACGCGTCGACGAAACCGTCAAGCTGCGGGGCCAGCGCCTCGCCGCCGTCGCGGAACAGGTTGCCGATGATCGGCGTGCGGAAGCCCAGCTCGTCGGCGGTGGCCCTCAGGGACGGAACCTGATCGTCCTCGCCTTCCCACAGGTTGATGAGCGGGAAGGTCGGAATGTCCAGGTTCTCCAGGCGCTGCACGTGGAACGGGTAGCGCCAGGCCAGCTCGGGATCGTCGCGCCAAGTGGAGGCACGGGTCACCACGATGGCGGCGGACGGCCACTGCGCGCCGTATTCGCGGCAGGCGATGTCCAGCCACTTCTGGGCGCCGGCGTCGGTGCCGTAGCCGGCCTCGACGATGACCACGTCATGCAGGGCGCAGGCCATTTCCACGGAGACCAGCGTCGGAATGCCGATGGACACGTTGGCGAACGGGCCACCGTGCACGTAGACCGGGGATCCGTTCACGGTTTCGGTCTTGGCCGGCTTGACCGCGTCGGCCAGAATGCCAGTGATACGCCACAGGTCCACGAATTCGCCGAAGGTCACGGCCTTGCCGTCCTTGGTGCCGGCGATCATCTTGGACACGCGCTCGGAAATCTCGTCCATCGAGCGGGAGAGCACCACAATCTGCATGAGCTCGCAGGTCGGCGTGAGCACGACCTTCTCCGGCACGTTGCCCTTGCCGTAGTCCACGGCGGTGGAGCGCAGAGAGCGGCTCGGCACCTCGGAGACACGCGGCACGAGAATCGTGTCGAGCTTGCCGTCATCGATGGCCTTCTCGGCGAAGGAGACGAGCAGGTTCTGGGCCGCCTCGATGGCGCCCATTTCGCCGCACAGACCCCAGTCGATGAGCTCGGGGTGGGTCAGGGAAGCCTTGCCGCCGCCGGAGGCACCGCCCTTGGAACCGGCTGCGGTGATGCCCATGCTCGGCTGACGCAGCACGGCGGTCGCATCAATGCCGCGCTTGTTCAGGGCGTCGATCAGGGCGATGGTCGTGGTGGTCTTGCCTTCTCCGCGCGATGCCTTGAGCGGCGTATCGGCGGTGACGAGCACCACCTTGCCGTGCTTGCGCGGGGCGTCAGGGTTCTCGGCCAGGTACTTCATGTAGCCGAATGCGTCGATCTTCTGGACCAGACCGTACTGGCTGGTGAAGTCTTCGATGGTGGTCATATAAAGCCTTTCTGTGTTTGTGTGGTGGGGCGGCAGTCGCCGCCTCTTCGCCTAAAAACAGTCCACTGGGCTGTTTTCTTAACGGCTTAGCCCCTCAAGGAGGGGAGCTCAATACGGACTAAAAGTCGGACATGTGGAAGCCGTTCTTCATTTCCATGCTGCGAGTGTACAGCACGGAGTCAAGCAGCTTTTCGGTTTCCTCCTTGAGCTGGTCGGCCATGGTCTGGTTGGCGGCGGCGAGAATCTCGCGCACCTCGGGGTTACGCAGCGCGGCGATGGTCTCGTCCGGGGTCATCGGCTGCACATCGCCATCCACGTTGTCGGCCTCAAATTCCTCTTCAGCGGCGGACTGCGCGGCTTCCTCGGCGGCCGTCAAGCCCAGACGGGCGATCTGCTCGTCGGTGGCGGCGACCAAACGGTGGCCCATCGCGCCGGTCTTCTCCTGGTAGCGCTCGACGGCGTTGGACGTGGAGCGGAAGGCGCCATCGCACAGGGCGGCGATGATGCGGTTGGCCCAGTAGAAGTTCTCGGACGTCACGCGGGTGGCGGTGTCCTCAAGGTAAGCGGGCGTGGTGTCCACGTTCGGGAAGAACGGCACCAGCGTGTTGAACGGGTTGGAGCCGTATGCCATCCACTGGATGGCGCGGGAGGCTTGCGGACGGTACGGGCGGATCTGCATCACCGCGAGCTGGCTCTGGCGGTTGATGCCAATCGTACGGTACATGTGGCGGGTGCGCTCATCGCCCAGCTGGCCGTACGGGTCGAACGGGGTGCCCTGGTAGTGGGAGCTCAGCACGTACTTGATGTCCTCGATGGTCACCTTGCGCTCAGGCTGGCGGGCCCACGGGATGTCGTCGGAGGTGGGCTTGTGGTCGGCGTCCGGGCCGTCCCACACCTCGTCGTACGGGTTGAGGAAGCGCTGCATGTACCAGGCGCGCGGGGTGTTGTACACGTGGTCGGAGTCGGAGTGGGAGCCGAAGGCGTCGCGCGGGTTGAATGGGGTGGTGTTCTCCACCGCGAGGTCCAGGTGGTTGGTTTCGATGAATTCGGCGAGATCTTCGGAGCACATGTGCGCTTCCTGGTCGCCCAGAGCGTCCTCAAGGTCGAATTCGTCGATACCGAGCTGGTTCGGCATGGTCACGTAGGCCTCGTCCGGCACGCGCTTGGCAATCCAGTGATGGCCGCCCACAGTTTCCAGCCACCAGATTTCGTTGGAGTCGGAGAAGGCGACGCCGTTCATCTCGTAGGTGCCGAATTCCTCAAGTAGCGCGCCGAGGCGCTGGACGCCCTCGCGTGCGGTCTTGACATACGGCAGCACGATGGTCAGGAAGTCCTCTTCGCCGATGCCGCCGGGAACCTCGGGTTCATCGCCCTTGGCCGGCGTGTATTCCACGAACGGGTCGGCGCCGAGCACGCGCTCGTTGGTGGTCAGGGTCTCGGTGGCGCTCATCGCCACGTTCGCCTCGTTGACGCCGGCCTCGCCCCAGATGCCTTCCTTGAGGTCCGCGTTCGGCACGGCGGTGTACTGCAGCGGGTCGTCCGGCAGAGTGATGGTCAGGTGGGAGATCACTGATTTGTATTCGCGCGGCTGTTCCTCCGGTTTCACGACGATGAAGCGCTTCGGGTTGAACTCGCCGTTCGCGGAATCCTCGTTGCGGGCGATGATGGTCGAACCGTCATAGCTCGCGTCTTTGCCTACCAGAATCGTGGTGCAGGCCATAGTGTGATGGTGTCCTTTCTCTTATTCAAGCTCCCCTTGTCAGGCTGAGCCGTTCAGCAAACAGCCCGGTGGGCTGTTTGTAGGCGAGGGTGGGACGATAAGTCCCACCACAAATGTTGCGGGCGGTAGCCCGTCCATAATTGCAGGACGAGCTGTCTCGCAAAGCGAGACTGAGGGGTAGTCACTCTAACTGTCTCTCCCCCAGTCCGCCTACGGCGGCCAGCTCCCTCATCAGAGGGAGCTCACATACGCCAACTAAAAATCACGCCTTACCGGTCAGGAAGATGCCGTCGGTGTCGGGCGCTTCGCCGCTGTTGCGCAGCGCGTGCAACAGCTCGTTGAGCCAGAAGCCCTGATTCAAGCCGGGCAACGGCTTCTTGGTGGCCCACACCTGCAGGTGGTACTCGTGGTCCTTGTCCGGCGGCTGCGGACCGTTGTACCGCATGATCACCGCTGGGTCAGTGCTGCAGCCCAAGAACTTGGAGGCCGAAGAATTGCGGCCTTGCACGGTCTCGGGAATCATGGCCGGCAGCTGACGGGAGAAGTCCGGCGGGATGGCCAACGCATGCGAATCATTGAAGTCGTACATCAGCGCATCAATCGGCAGATTGGCCACGGACCAGTGAATCCACTCGAAGCCGCAGACCGGAATCGAATCCGGGTCCACGAACTCCCAGTGCAGGTAACGGGCCTCGGGGTTCACATCATCGATGTAGAACGGGAAGGAGACGACCGGCACGCCACCATTGAAATATTCAGGGGCCGCGGCCTTGGCGAAATCGTCCGGAATGACGGTGAAATCGGCGGAAATCTTCATACGTCCCAGTATCGCTCATATGTGTGACGTACTGGGGGGCTGTGCGTTACGGGGTCTCTCCCCAGTCTCGCCGCGCTCGACAGCCCCTCGTCAGAGGGGGCTGGTTGCGTCGGGTTATGGGATTAGGGCGCAGAAGAGGGATTCGAATACCAGTAGCGGGTTGCCGTTGCCGGCTAGGCGCTTGCGGGCGTGGGCCACTTCGTCCAGACGGGTCACGGCACCGGCCCGGTTCAACCGCACCGACAATTCGGTGATCGACGAGCGGTTCTCCAGGTTGATGAGGCCCACCGAATCCTCCGCATTGTTCTGCAGCACCGCCACATCTCGGTAGATGGAAGCGATGGAGTTCAGCGCACGATCCAATACGTCGCGCGTACGGCGGGTGACCAAACGCTTCACATCGTCTTTCTTGGCAATCTGGTTGAACGCGCCACGCAGTTTCGGCGGGATGCGGTCGCTCGGTGCCAGTCCGTTGATGCGGCGGAATTCCGCTTCCTGGCCGGCGGTGATGCGGTTCGCGTCCGCCTCGGCCTGGGCCTTGGCATTGTCGATAAGATTGCCGGCCAACAACACTGCATCCGAGGCACGGACCAGATTCAGCACACCGACCACAAGTTCATCGCGGTCGGACATGACCCGTTCGTCGGTGGCGTACAACTTGGCGATGCCGATATGGCCTTCGGCGAGTCGGGCCGCACGCTGGGCGATTTTCGGCTCAACATTGGTAGTGGAGGTCAGGAATCCGGCCACCGTCTGGGTGGAGGGCACGGCGAGATTCACGATGCGTGTGCGCGAGCGGATGGTGGGCAGCACGTCCTGGGCGCTGGGCGCGCACAGCAGCCAGATGCAATGCTCGGCCGGCTCCTCAATCTCTTTCAAGAGCACGTTGGTGGTGCGCTCAAGCATGCGATCCACGTCTTCGATGATGATGATGCGCCACGGTGCGGTGGCGGGCATCTGCTCGGAGGTAGTGATGATCTCACGCACCTGATCGATACCAATAGTCACTTTGTTCGTGGTCAGCACCGTGACATCCGGATGCGTGCCGGCAAGCACCTGTTGGGTGACGCGCGTGGGTTCAGCGCTCGTACCGTGATCCGGGCTTTCCAGCGCAGCCGCAAACGCACGAGCCATGTTGGAACGGCCCGATCCGGGAGGTCCACAGATCAGCCACGACTGGGTGATCTGGCTCGGGTCGCCCTGCGCGATACGGCTCAGCATGTCGATTACCGGCTTTTGGCCGACCAGCGAATCCCATACGTTCATCGGACACCGCCCATCGTCACAGCTCCTGTAGACGCCCCGGATCGCGCCATCACCGTATCCACATCTGCAACATTGTCCCGCAGCAGTGTCTGAATGTCCGCTTCGATGGCGGACCACACCTGTTCGATGGACTGGCTGGCATCGATCACGTGGAAACGATTCGGCTCGGCCGCGGCCAAGTCGAGGAACGCCTGACGGGTGCGGGACTGGAAGTCGCTGCCGGCCGACTCCATGCGATCTTCGGCATGCTCAAGACGATTGTGGGAAAGCGCTGGATCCATGTCCAGCAGATATGTGCGGTCGGGCAGCAGGTTGTTGGTGGCCCACATGCTTAAGGATCGAATCTCTTCTGGCGTGAGTTCGCGGCCACCGGCCTGATAGGCCAAGGAAGAGTCTAAATAGCGGTCGGTGATCACCACTTCACCGCGCTCCAATGCCGGGCGGATGGTTTCGGCAACGTGCTGGGCTCGGTCTGCAGCGAATAGCAGCGCCTCGGCGCGCGGTGCGATGTCGGCGGCGCCCCCATCCACACCGTGCAACAGCAGTTGGCGAATGGCCTTGCCTAGCGCAGTGCCTCCCGGCTCACGGGTAACGACCACGGTACGCCCCTGAGCCTCAAGATACGCACGCAGCCGCTCGACTTGCGTGGTCTTGCCCACGCCATCGACACCTTCAAACGAAACAAACAGACCGCTCATGCTATTGACCTTAGCGTTAGGCGCAGAGTTGCGTCCAACAGGCAGTTAAACCAGCTCTACCTCCGTTTCAAAGGGCTGATTTGGTCTTTTCTGAAGGTCTACTTCCGTTTCGAGGGGCTGTTGCCCAAGTAGACAACGTTCCAAAACGGCGGAATGACGTTGGCGCGGAGCCGTTCATACTCGTGGTTCAGCAGATGACCAGCCCCTTGAAACGCAAGTAGAGCAATAATTCCGCTCAGCCACGCTTGGGAATTACGGCGGGGCGCTCGTAGCCCTCGTTGGCGGTCAGCCAGTCGACATCCTTCTTGACGGTGGCGGCGGTGGAGCTGAGCTTTTCGGCGATGCGCTGGTTGGACCAGCCCTTGTTTGCCAGCTTCTTCACCTCGGCACGGCGTCCGGCGCGCTTGGCCTCGGCGGCATTGGTCGCAGCCGAAGCAGCGCCCTTCTTGGCTCCCTTGGCTCCCAACTTCGCGGCACCGGCACGCTCACGGCCGCGACGGCCACGGATGGAGGGACCAGCCGCACGCTTTTCGGCGAGCAGTCGGAAGGCGTCATCAGGGGTGATGGACTCAGGCGTGTACTGACGCGGCACCGTGCGGTTGGTCTCGCCATCGGTGATGTACGCGCCGAAACGGCCGTCCTTGATGGTCACATTCTTACCGGTGTTCGGGTCCTTGCCCAAATCACGCAGCGGCGGCTTGGCGGCACCACGGCCACGCCCGCGGCCGTACTTGGGCTGCGAGAACAGTTCTTTGGCCTTGTCGATATCGACCGTGAAGATCTCGTCTTCCGAGGACAGCGAGCGGGTCTCCGACTTGCCGTCGGCACCCGTCTTGGTCAGGTAGGGGCCGTAGCGACCGTTGTTGGCGGCCACCGTGCATTCGGATACCTCGCCGGTTTCGGCGTTGGTTTCCTCGTATGTGCCCACTTCGCGCGGCAGGCTCAGCAGCTTTAGCGCGTCTTCCAGCGACAGCGATTCAGGGCTCATCGTCTTGAACAACGAGGCCATCTTCGGGCGCGACGCGGCGGCGACCGCGGCCTTCTTCGAACCCTTCTTGGCCGCAGAAGCACCAGCAGTATCGCCAGCAGCGCCAGCCGAAGCCTCAGCCGGCGGCACCAACGCCACATACGGGCCGAAACGCCCATTACGCACCTCGACGGTACCGCCGGATACCGGGTCAACGCCCAGCTCGCGCGGTCCACCGGAGTGGTTGTCGATCAAATCGCGGGCCACGGCCACCGTCAGCTCATCCGGCGCGATGGTGTCCGGCAGAGACGCGCGCTTCGGGTTGCCTTCGGCGTCCAGATGCTCCATGTCTTCCAGATACGGGCCGTAACGGCCGACGCGCACGTGCAGGCCGTCGCCGATGTCGATGGTGTTGATGGCGCGCGCGTCAATCTCGCCGAGCTGCGCAACCTGCTGTTGCAGGCCTTCGTGCGCCTCGTCGGCGTTGCGGGCGGCGCCCTCGCCGGAACCGAAGTAGAAGTGGGTGAGCCAATCGCGGCCGGATTCCTCGCCGTGGGCGATGCGGTCAAGGCCGTTTTCCATCTCGGCGGTGAACTGGTAGTCGACCAGCTTGGGGAAGTTCGTCTCGAGCAACTTGGTCACGGAGAAGACGAGCCAGCTGGGGATCAGCGCACGGCCACGCTCGTATACGTAACCGCGATCCATGATTGTGGAGATGATGCTCGCGTAAGTGGACGGGCGACCGATTTCCTTGGCTTCCAGCGTCTTGACCAGCGTGGCCTCGGTATAACGGGCCGGCGGCTGGGTTTCATGGCCGTCCGGTTCGATGTCGCTTGCCTCGACCTGCTGGCCGACGCTCATCGGCGGCAGGGAGGTGTTGAATTCGGAGGCGTCACCCCTGACGGCTTTGGCGTCCGTCTTGCCGGCGGCAGCAGCCTGGTCCGAGCCAGCCCCAGCGCCGGGAGCGGCGGCCTTGGGCTTGCGCCCCTCCCCCGTGGCCTTCATAAAGCCGGGGAATTCGATGACGGTGCCGGACGCTTGGAACGCGGCCTCGCCCTCGGTGGGGCCGGCCGGCGCAGACAGGCGCACGGTGGCGGTGGAGCCGGTGGCGTCAGCCATCTGGCAGGCAAGCGTGCGCTGCCAGATCAGCGTGTATAGGCGCAGCTGGTCGCCGGGAAGTTTGGAAGCCAGCTCATCCGGGTCGTGGAAGCGCGAGCCCGCCGGGCGAATACACTCGTGCGCTTCCTGCGCGCCAGCGGTTTTGGTGGCGTACTGCTTGGGCTCGGCGGAGAGGAACTTGTCGCCGAAGTGGTAGGAGACGGCGTTGCGGGCGGCGGTGATGGCCTCCTGCGACAGCGTCACCGAATCGGTTCGCATATAGGTGATGTAGCCGTTCTCGTACAGGCTTTGGGCCGCGCGCATCACGGCGCGAGCACCCATGCCGAGGCGATTGCCGGCGGTCTGCTGCAGGGTCGAGGTGGTGAACGGCGGCTGCGGGCGGCGGCGGTACGGCTTGGTTTCCATCGACATCACAGTGAAATCGGCGGTCTTCAGCGCTTCAGCCACGGCAGTGGCACCAGCCTCATCAAGCTGGCGAACGTTCGCCGCGAACCCGTCCGGGGTCAGCTGTCCGTCGGCACCGAAATCCTTGGAGCCGGCGAGTCGCTTGCCGCCGAGCGCGATCATGCGGGCGGAGAATTCGGCACGCTCCCCCAGCGCGTCAGGCGCGGCCAACATGGCGACGATATCCCAGTACGGCGCACGCTTGAATGCCATGCGTTCGCGTTCACGTTCCACGATCAGGCGGGTGGCCACGGACTGCACGCGGCCGGCGGACAGGCCCGGGCCCACCTTGCGCCACAGCACCGGCGATAGCTCATAGCCGTACAGACGGTCGAGGATGCGGCGGGTCTCCTGCGCGTCGACCATATTGCCGTCCACGTCGCGCGTGTTGTTCAGGGAGGCGTTGATGGCGTTTTTGGTGATTTCGTGGAACACCATGCGCTTGACCGGAACCTTGGGCTTCAGGGTCTGTACCAAGTGCCACGCGATGGCCTCGCCCTCGCGATCCTCATCAGTCGCCAGATAGAGTTCGTCGGCGTTTTTCAGGGCCGATTTGAGTTCGCTGACCGTACGCTTCTTGTCGCCGTCGACGATGTAATACGGCTTGAACCCGTCGTTGACGTCCACGCCGAACTTGCCGAACTTGGCCTTGTCTGCCGCGGGCACCTGGCTGGGCTGCGCGAGGTCGCGGATATGACCGACCGACGCCATGACGGTGTACCCCTTGCCCAGGTAGTCACCGATCTTGTGGGCCTTGGTCGGAGACTCCACAATCACCAGTTTGGTAGCCATACCCACTCCTTATGTATTGCGCGAAACACACGACGTTTCTGGCGTCATAATACTCATGAATCATATCCAACTGCCAAATTCCGCCGTTGTGCCGGGCAAATTCGGCCGTTCGCACCCCATGTTTTACCGTTTGGGCGGTGCCGGCGGAGCGCCGATCAGACCCAGCCGGCTTAAGGGCGCTGCAGTGATCTGACGCAGGGCCAGCAACAGTCCGAATGCGAGCATGGCCACACCCGTAATGCCCACAACAGCGCTGACATTCGCCCCCTGAACCGCCCAGCTGGCGCTGACATTGAGCCCCGGCACCACCTGCCAGATCACATAACCGCTGTAGGCGAGCAACAGCAGGCCCCCGGTGATCAGCACGCTGCCGACGATTTGCACGCTCACTGAGGAGACGCGGTGGCCCGGCTCGTCCATGCCGGACTTGCGTGTAACCGCCAGAGCGAGCAAGGCCAATCCCGCCACCAGCAGGATGGACATCGCCACATCCGAAGGGCGATGCCATTGTCCGTATATCACGGAGACACCGACGGTCACCACCCAAACCATGCCGATGACGCCCGCCAAAGCTCGAACCGCACGAGGCACGGTAAGCAGCAGAATCACCGCACAGGCTGCGGCCAGCATCGTGTGCCCGGAAGGCGCGGAATTAGCGGCAGGCGATTCAGTGTTGATGATGAACGGACGCGGCAACAGACCCTTGATACGGGTGACGGCCAAGCAGACCACGGCGAACACGGCGATTTGCCCGGCCAACCACCAGCGGCGTCGAATCAGCGCCGTAATAATGCCGATTGCGGCAATTGTGCAGCTGACAGCGATAACCAGCCAAGATTGTGCGACGGCGTTCATCACGCCGGTGGTCCAGGACGGTACATCGTTATGCAGGTTTTTCCAGACCAGTTCGTCGTACGATTGTCCGTTCTCGGTAAACACGCACCCCCACCACACGCCGAAGCCGACAGCGATCAGGAGCAGACCGAATACCACGCACAGTACGCGGCTGGAGATTCGCGGGCGCACGGTAAGCGGGTCAAGCCGGGCCAAGCCACGGTCGATATCAGATGCCCCATCCGCATCGTCCATGCCCAGCGGCCTGAAATCCCGTAAGGAGCCTGATGTGGATGTCGATGCATCTAGACCGGAGACCGGGCCGAGCGCAGCCAATGGGTCAACAACGTTCGACGACGAGTCAGGCTGCGCTGCGCCTGAGCCGACCAGATTGACCGCCGCATGCGGGTCGCGAATTCTAGGGGTCTGTGCGTCATTCATACGTTCGACTGTACGGCCGCGCCCCGGACAGGGAGCCGTGCTCGTGCCAGCTCACGGCCAAATCCGCACAAATGGAAAACCTCCACGCACCCGTCAGAGGCCACTTACCCTTGCTGCATTCCTGCCCTGGGGGAGTTGGGTGACATAGCGCCGCGTGGAGGCTGGGGACAAGTCTATGGAGACGTATGGACCAGCGCAGCGACACGAAACGTGCGCGCCGGGTCGCACGGCAGGCCAACCAGCGCATTCAGGCAATATTCATGCAGCATCAAGAAGCGTGCCCAATTGTAAGAATTCCGGAAAAATACCGGCATAAATGCGTGTGGTTACGCTCACGTCAGACGATTGTTCAAGGCCAACAGTTACGGTGGACACCATGGCTTCTTATACTCGTCGTGCACATTCGGGAGGCAATGGCCCCGCTCTGAGGCAACCGCGCACCGCGCAAAGCAGAGCCGACCACTCCGCACAGGAGGGCCCCTATACGCCCCAGGAGAGCCGTTCCCGCCACGCAAGCCACAAGGCTTCCAATAGCCGTCGAGCCCCGAACAGGAAGAAAAAGAACACAGGAAAAGGCAAGCACCGTGTACTGAAATGGGTGCTGGGCGTCTTCTTCTCCCTGATTGGACTGGGCTTGCTGGCCGGTATCGCAGTATTCGCATACCTGTACACCACCACCGAGGTCCCGCAACCCGAAAAGTTCGCGTTGGCCGAGAAAACCACCGTGTATTACGCGGACGGCACCACCGCGATCGGCTCCTACGCGGAACAGAATCGTTCAATCATCTCTTGCGAGGAGCTGCCGGACTACATCGGCAACGCGATTGTGGCGTCCGAAAACCGTACGTTCTACACGGATAAAGGTCTTGATCTGAAGGGCATCGCCCGCGCATTCATTAATAATGTGACCAAGGGCACGCGCCAAGGTGGTTCCACCATCACCCAGCAGTATGCCGAGCGGTATTACATGGGCGAAACCACATCCTATGTGGGCAAGGCGCGCGAGGCCATCATGGCCATCAAAATCGCGCAGACCGAGTCCAAGGACGAGGTGCTGTGCAATTACATGAACACCATCTATCTGGGCCGTAACTCCTACGGTATCCAGGCAGCGGCCAAGGCATACTTCAATAAGGACGCCAAGGATCTGACGCTGTCTGAGGCGGCGATGATCGCCGGCATTATTCCGTCACCGTCCACGTGGGATCCGGCCGATAACGCCGATATGGCCAAATCGCGCTTCAAGCGTGTGCTGAACATCATGCAGGAGGATGGTTACATCACTGCCAAGCAGCACACTGATGCCAAGTTCCCGCAGACTGCCGCGGTGGCGCAGCAGAACGAATACGCGGGGCCGAACGGTTATCTGCTGGATATGGTGCGCCGCGAGCTGGTGCAGTCCAAGGCCTTTACCAAAGAAGATTTGGATACCGGCGGATACAAGATCATCACCACCATCGACAAGAGCAAGCAGGACCTTATGCAGTCCATCGGCGACACCCGTCTGGACGACATGCCTGAATCCCTACAAATCGGCGGCATAGCGCTGGACCCGAAGACCGGTGAAGTATTGTCCGTATACGCCGGTTCAGATTATCTGTCCAAGCAGCTCAACAATGCCGATCAGGCCGTATTCGAACCGGGTTCGACTATGAAGCCGTTCGCTTTGCTGGGGGCCGCGCAATCCGGCGTCAGCTTCGATACGTTGTTCAACGGCAATTCCCACCAGCACTTCACCGGCTTGGATCAAGAGGTGAATAACGCTCTGGAGAACAACTGGGGCAACATCAATCTGTATCAGGCCACCGCCAACTCGGTGAACACGGTGTTCATGAACGTCAATGAGCATCTGACGCCGAAGCGCACGGCCGCAATCGCCCATGAAGCGGGCATTCAGGGCGATATCGATGAAAACTCCATGTACAACGTGCTGGGCATCAACGCCCTGACCGTGTGGGATTTGGCGCAAGGCCATTCGACCATCGCCAACAATGGTGTGAAGAGCACCTTGCACATGGTGTCCAAAGTGCTTGATTCCAACAATAAGGACATATACAACGCGCCCAGCAAAGGCACCAAGGTGTTCGATGCCAACGACTGCGCTTTGGTGCAGAAGGCCATGCAGGGCACCACCACGTACGGTACGGCGGCCGGCACATCCAACATGCTGGGCCGACCCATCGCCGGCAAGTCCGGTACCGCCAACGACGAAATGGCTTCGTCGTTCGTGGGATACACCCCCAGCATGATGAATGTGTGGGCTATCTGGAACCCGGACGATAAGGGCAATCCGCAGGCGGTGCCGGCCTTCTCCGGATACGGCATCTCTTCCACTGGATACCCCGCCCACCTGTTCCAGGAGTTCATGGCTCAGGCCTTGCAAGGCACCGAGGTGGAGCAGTTCCCGACCGCTAAAGACAATGGCAAGATCGGTGGATCCGACGGCACTTGGGGCTTGGGCAAGGGACAGAGCAGCGGCCTGTCCAACAACACCAACAAGCAGTCCACCGAAGACGCGCAGAAGCAGGCTGAGCAGGACGCACAGCAGAAGGCGGCCGAAGAGGAAGCCAAGAAGCAACAGCAGGCCCAGGAGTTCGCCCAGCAGTGCCTCGCCAATCCGAGCTATTCCACCGAGTGTCCGAATTATCCCGGCACCACTACCGGCGGAGATGGCAACAATGGCAACAATGGCAACAATACCGGCAATACCGGCGGGAACAACGGGAACAATACCGGCAACGATAATGGTAATTCCGGAGGCACCGGCGGGAACACCGGCACCAACGGCGTCACCCAGTAGTAAGTAAGCACAGACAACAAAGCTCCCTCTGATGCAATCAGAGGGAGCTTTGTTTTGTTGTTAGCGCTCAGCGCTTGCGCTGGGAACGGTTGATGGCGGAGATAATCGACTTCAGAGCGCTGGTGGTGATCGACGAATCGATGCCGACGCCCCATACGATCTGCGCGTCATCGGCCTCGCCGACCTGGCATTCCACGTACGAGGCGGCCATGGCGTCGGTGCCGACGGACATGGTGTGCTCCACGTAATCCATAATCGAGGCGTCAACGCCAAAGTTGGAAATGGCGTTGAGGAAAGCGGCGATCGGACCGTTGCCGATGCCGGAGACCTCGCGCTCCACGGGCGCATCGACCCCGACGCTCACGCCGCGGTCGAGCAGACGAGCCTTGAGCACGGTGTCGGAGCCATCCTCACCGGAGCTGACGGCCACCTTGAGCAGCTTCAAGCGGCCCCACGGCGCGAGCGAGGCGTCATGAGTATCGCCCACAACCACACCGGCGGCGGTCATGCCGGACTGTTCGACCGGCAGGTACTCGTCCTTGAACAGACGCCAGATATCCTCGTCCTTGACTTCCTTCTTGGTCGTGTCAGCGTAGTTCTGCACGATCTTGTCGAATTCGATCTGCAGACGCTTGGGCAGGTCAAGATTGTGGTTGGTCTTGAGCAGGTAGGCCATGCCGCCCTTGCCGGACTGCGAGTTGACGCGAATGATGACCTCGTACGTGCGGCCGATGTCCTTCGGGTCGATCGGCAGGTACGGCACAAGCCACACGAAGCTGTCGAGATCGGCGCCAGCGCGCTCGGCGGCCACCTGACGAGCCTCGAGACCCTTCTTGATGGCGTCCTGATGCGAGCCGGAGAACGCGGTGAACACGAAGTTGCCGGCATACGGGTGACGCTCGGAAATCTTGATCTGGTTGCAGTATTCAACCGTCTTGCGAATCTCGGGCATGTTGGACAGGTCAAGCTGCGGGTCGATACCTTGGGTGAGCCAGTTGAGGCCCAGCGTGACCAAGTCGACGTTGCCGGTACGCTCGCCGTTGCCCAGCAGGCAGCCTTCCACACGGTCGGCGCCGGCCAGCACGGCCAGCTCGGTGGCGGCCACGCCCATGCCTTCGTCGTTGTGCGGGTGGAGGGAGAGCACCACGGAGTCACGGTCGTCGAGGTGGGTGGAGACGTACTCCACTTCGTCGGCGAACACGTTCGGCGTGGTCATTTCCACGGTGGCGGGCAGGTTGATGATCATCGGGTGCTCGGGAGTCGGCTTGATAACACCGATCACGGCGTTGCACACCTCGACGGCGTACTCCGGCTCGGTGCCGGTGAAGGATTCCGGCGAGTACTCGTAGTACAGGTCGATGCCCTTGGCCTCGTTCTCGAGGTCCTTGCACAGTTCGGCGGCGTCGGTGGCGAGCTTCTTGATCTCTTCCTTGTTCTTGCGGAACACGACCTCGCGCTGCAGCACAGACACGGAGTTGTAGAAGTGCACGATGGCGCGCTTGGCACCCTTGAGCGCCTCGTAAGTGCGGCGGATGAGGTGCTCGCGGCACTGGGTGAGCACCACGATGGTCACGTCGTCCGGAATCAGCTCACGCTCGATGAGCATACGGATGAAGTCGAAATCGGTTTCGGAAGCGGACGGGAAGCCCACCTCGATCTCCTTGAATCCCATGGAGACGAGCAGATTCCAGAAACGCAGCTTGCGCTCGGAATCCATCGGGTTGACGAGGGCCTGATTGCCGTCGCGAAGATCGACGGAGCACCAGCGCGGCGCACGCTGCAGTCGCTTGCCCGGCCACGTACGCTCCGGGTAATCAAACGGGATCTGCTTGTCGTAGGCGGCGTACTTGTTGTACGGCATACGACTCGGCTTCTGCGAATCGCCGATGAATCGCGCCGGAGGCAGCAGCGGGTCGTTGTTCCCCCCATTGGACGCTGCGGCTACCGCTGCGAGATCAAAAACGGATGATTGATCCTGACCCATTGTTCCTCCTTTACTGTGTGAACCATTCATACAATCGCTTATTGGATATTCGTTTACGCATTGGTAACACGCGTAACTTCCTCTATCCTAGCGACGGCCCATTCCAACACCCCGTTCATCTCACAATATGCCAGCACACTTAGCGTTCCGACGCAGCACTACTACTTACAGCTATGCGTGGGGGGGCGCATGGGCGACGTCCTCGGGTTCTTCGACCGGGAGCACAGCGCGAACGGGCCCACCGAGGCCATCAACGGAAGGCTCGAGACCCTCAGGGGCATAGCCCCTGGGATTCCGCAACCTCGACAACTACATCACCAGAAGCCTGCTGCACGCCGGCGGCTTCAGACACGCCATCCAAACCCACCTCTGACACATGCCCTTACACGCCAAAACCGGAAGAGCCCGATAACCTGCTATACGACGAGGATGCCGCCTATTCCGCATTCAGGCCGTATCAGCAGAATTGATGTATTAACCGGTTTTATGGTCGTCACCGCTTCTTCACCAACGAGCGGATGACGGCCATAAAACCGAGGCTCATGGCACCGGCCAGCACTGCGAATACCTGCGGGCGGCGCAATTCGTTACGCATGCTGATGGCACCGGTCACGCAGTGGTCCTCGAACCAGACGCGCACCTCGTTGCTGGAGTATCGGCCCACCAGATCACCCCAGGTGAGCATGCGGGTCACGTAGCCGGCCGGATTGCTTTCATGGAATTCGAACAGGCGGATGCCGCGATAGCGCGACTTGGGACCATAGCATTCGAATCCGCAGGTGGGCGCGTAGCCCAAATCAATGCCATGCGCGTGGCCCACGAAGGCGTTCTTGTGATCGTGACCGCAGAACAGCGCGAAGTAGCCGCCTGCCTCACGCAAGGCGTCCACTTCACCGACGTTCTCGTCCGCACAGCCAATCGCCTCACCCAGCCGCGATCCCGGCCGGCAAATCTCATGGTTGAGCACGTAGCAATGGCCGGCGTGGGTGCGTGCGCCTTCCACCGCGTTCGGCGTCCATGCGGGAACCTCTTTGAGGCAATCGTAGAATTCCTGCGGCGGAATGTGCTGGAAGGCGATGGCAGGCACCGGCTTACCGTCGCCGTTGCGTTCGCCAAGTTCGGACTGTACGGCTCCCAGCCAATCGATCGCCTCGGGGCTTGGAGTGCCATACCCATCGGAATCAGCCAAATCAAGACCGCGCGGATTGACCACATAGGCCGGGTATTGGGCGTCGTTCTCTTCAGGCTTGCCGGCGTAATCGCCGGAATTCACCATCATGACGGACATAGCTACGCGCCCGGATCCGTCGGAAGCCTCAATGGGCAGGGCAAAAGTGCCTGGCTCTGGGCTGTCGACCGGGTTCAGGCAGCCGGGGAATTCGCGGTAGATGCTGTCCTGCTCGTCGGCCAAGATGCCGCACTGGAAATCGTGATTGCCGTAGGTGGCGGCGAACGGCACTTCCGCTTCGATGACCGGGCCAAGGAAGCCGGCAAACGTGCGGCGGACTTTGTCACGGGTCTCGTCCATGAGCTCGTCCAAAGTCGTCGGCACATCCTGTGGATCGGATGTTGTGGAGTAGACCAGCGTGGACGCGGTGGACGCGGTTTGTTGGGCGTCGGGATTGCTGCCGTCAGACTTCATGGCCAGCAGACGATTGTTCACGCGGTCTCTGGCCCGCCGCTTGATTCCGCGCAGCTTGGCCTCGACTTCGGTGACCGCACGCACGCGAGCGCCCGGTTCCTCGCCACGGCGGCGCAGGAAAGTGTCGATGTAGGCAGGATCGTAACCGCGGATCTGGTCGCCGGTGAACACCACCAGATCCGGGTCGGCTTTGCGAATGGCCTCACGGATAAGGCGGATGGTATCGGGGAGCACGTTGGGGCCGTCCTGGATGTCGGCCATTTGCAGCACGCGGAAGCTGCCGTCTTCGCGGAATCGCAGGTTCGTCATGCCTCACCAGTCTAGGGACGTAATGCTGTTTCGCACAGCATACGCGCCGGTCCTTCACGTTTCCCGCCGCTCCGCACGGCAGCTGAATCACTACGAGAAATCGTAGAACGTGTATCCCTTATCCGCTCCGCTCGTCACGTTGAGCAATGCTTTGCCGTTCAGCGTATCGACGTCGTTTCCTATGAGATAGCCGTTGCTCCACGTCTTCATGGCATCGCTGAACGTCGATAGATCAGTGCCATCGGTGTATAGCGTGAACTCGTTACACGGTTCCATGCCATAAGGTTCCGATATGGTGACTTTTATCTGATCTTCGATATGGGATTCGCCGACGGTGCCATCGATTTTGAAGGCGCTGGCATCGCATTGCAGCGTGTAAGTGCCGTCACTGTTCTTTTTTGCCGACTTGAACTTGCCAGTGAAGTTCGATTCGGCACGAGAACCATAAGGGTAACCATCTCCCGTGGCCCCCATATCCGAGTCATGGTAGGAGCCGGAGAAGGTGCCATCCTTATTGACTTTCATTACGGTTCCCCATGCGCCGACACCGGAACCGAAACTATAGTTACCTGCCGCCTGTTTCATAGCCTCTTTGAACGTGGCGTCTTGTTTGCCGCTGTCCTTGGACTTGTCACCGGTCCCCTTGACTTCGGCATCCGGCAGAGAATCCCAGTCGAGATCACCGTTCTGCTCCACCAGATAGTAGACGGTCGAATCGCTGGGAGCCGGCTTCATCGGCTCCATCTTGTTCTGGTAGTTATTGATACTGCGGTTGGTCGGCACAAACGGGTCCACGTCCTTGCCCAAGTTGACGCTCACGCTGGTCTCGCTGTACAGGCTCTTGTCGCGAACCAGAATGTACGGGCGGCTGGTATCCACGGCCTTCTGCTTTTTGGCCTTCGCCAGTTCGGCGGCGTCGAAGTATCCGGAATCATCCAGCGACTCGGCATCGGAACCCGCCGGGAAGTAGACCAGGAAGTCCTTCATGTCGTAGGTCATGCCGGTCGACCCGTTCTCCGCACCGGCCGGTGGCGTCATTTCGCCATCGTCGAACGACGCCCGTTCATAGTTGCCGTTCACGCAGTACTCGCCTATCGAAGCGGACATCACCTTTGAGCCGCAGTTCGGCAAATCCATACCCGCGTAGAGCTCGAACATGCCCCAGTCTTTCAACAGCAGATGGTTTTTCATCGGCAATTTGTCCGCGGACATGCCATGTTCTGAATCCGATTCCAGCATCGCGCCGCTGACATCCTGGGAGAAGTTGGTCAGGCCCAGCACATCGGCCTTGTCTTCAGGCTCATGGCCTTTGATTTGCAGGTACTGATAATCCTCGGGTGAGGTAGCGCCAAAGGGATTCATCGAGGATTGCTCCAATGTGATGCAATCCTTGGCGGCATCCGTCACCTCGCTCTTGCAGTACATACCGATCATTGCGGACGCATGGATGCTGGCCATCTTGATATTGTCATACGAGTTGGTTTTGCTCAGCACGTCCATGTTGCTGGACTTGTCGATGCCGTAATACAAGGTCACCGACTGACCGGAACTCAACGTGGAACCCGGAGCCGGGTACGAACCGGAAATCTTGCCCACGTATTTCTCTGACGAGTAATGCGGTTCCGAATCCACACTGTAGCCCTGCGATTCCAGATCGCTGACGGCCTTGTTCTTATCCGAGCCAAGAATATCCACCGGGATACCATCGCCCTTGGAGGCCACGCCGATGTAAATGCCGTTGTCCTTCTCGTCATCGGTGAGCCCTACACCGGGAGCTGGGTATGTGACGCTGACTTGGCCTTCCGGAGTCTTGCTGTCTGAAGAGATGACGACTTTCTTGTAGTGGATTGGCACGCCCATATCCGCGAACGTGTTCACCACCTTGTTCACATCCTTGCCGACCGTGCCCTTCGGCACACCAGGGCCGGCCGACTCCTGCACTATGACCGTGGAGCCAGCCTTGACGCGGGCGCCGGGATTCGTGCCCTCGTAACCGAGGAACACGCCACGATCCTCGCCGGAGAACACTGGAACCGTCTTCGCGTTCAGGCCCTTGGCCTTCAACGCCTCGGTCACATCCTTGGCCTTGATCACCGATGCTTTCTTGGCGTTTTTATCGGTGACGCTGGCGGCGATGGACGCCGGATCAGGCAGCGACTTACCACCCCATACCTCGGCACGATACGTCAGGAATGTGGCCACGCCGGCTACGATCAACGCCAGCAGCACCGCCACCAGCGCGATAATCAGCGTATTCGGGCCACGCTTGCCCGAAGGATTCGGCAATGTGGCGGTTGCGGTCGTTGTGCCGCTCGGCGGCGTGGCTGCGCCCGGAGCGACAGGAGCAGCCGGAGCACTAGGAACACCAGACGCACCCGGAACGGCCTGCGGCAATGCTCCCGGCGCAGTCGGCCCGGTCTGACTTGCCCCCGGTGCGGTCGGTGCTCCTGCCACACCGCTCGATGCCGGAACGCCGGGCTGCCTATAGGCGCTCCCATCGTTTGAGCCGGGCAGCGGCGGGTGATCAAGCACCGTCATGGTATTGTCCGGCAGCGGCACTGGAATTGGGCCGGCCGCCGCCTGAGGAGCAGGAGCACTCACGTCGGTTAGCGGCGCGCCACAGTGCACGCAGAACCGGCTTCCCCCATCATTGTCAGCACCACAATTCTTACAGATCATCATCGCTCTTCTCTCTTCGAATGACGCACTCTAGCCTCATTCTACTGGGAAAAGCAATGGCAGCCTAGAGAATCGCTTTAACGGAACAGACTCACCCCGCGACGGGCCGTGCAATACGCGTTGCCCAGCCAGGTATGGCGGGAATTGGGCCAGACGGCTCCCAGTCGCGGTGCGTTCTGGCTCATCCAGATGCTCGGCACGCGGCCGTCTGCGGAGCGTGAGCCGAGCAGATTGAAGCCGTTCTTTTCCAGCAGCCACTCCGGGTGCTGGGTGGCGATGGCCAAGCCTTCCTCGAGGGTGAGCGGCAGGCGCTCATCGGAGTCGATAAGCTTGCGGGCCACATCCGGCTCGCGATTGATATAGCACGTGCCGGTGTGCGGATTGACGGCCAGATAGAACGGGCCTTCCGGCGGCATGAAGCCGTCTTGAGGCAGGAAGCTGGCGATGTCACGCGGAGGCATGGTGGTGAAGCCGGCCATGCGGTTGATGGAGGTTCGTGCGATCAGCGACTCAGGCGAAACCAGTTCACGCGTGGGCACCAGCAGGATGTTCAATCCCAAATCGGAATGCTCGAGCGCCCCGATCAGGGGGCGGGCCAGCGAGCGGAATGCGGCGGCGGAAATATCCGCCACATCCGGGTAACCGAGAGCCACGATACGGTCGAGCTGTTTTTGGGCCTCTACTGATGCGATAGACATGGCTACCAGTGTAGAACATCACCTTCGCTTCATTGGGCAGTCACCATCTGGGAAGACCACTGCCGTTGTTCCGCGCGTTTCGTACAATTGCATTGTTTTACGGCCACCCACATGACGGCCGTCCGACGTAAGTAATCCATCGAAACCCAGAGGTCATAGAGGTCATCATGTCCGAAAAATTGAAGGTCGGCATCCTTGGTGCCACCGGTATGGTCGGTCAGCGTTTTATCACGCTGCTTGAGAATCACCCGTGGTTCGAGGTGGTCACGCTTGCCGCTTCCGCGCACAGCGCCGGCAAGACGTATGCCGAGGCGGTCGGCGACCGTTGGAAGATGGAAACCCCGATGCCCGAATATGTCAAGAACATGGTGGTCGTCGATGGCGACGATGCCGAGTCCGTGGCCTCTGGCGTTGATTTCATGTTCTCTGCGGTAAACATGCCGAAGGACCAGATTCGCGCCATTGAAGAGCGTTATGCCAAGACCGAGACCCCGGTGGTCTCCAACAACAGCGCCCACCGCTGGACCCCGGACGTGCCGATGGTGGTGCCGGAGATCAACCCGGAGCACTTCGAGGTGATCGAGCACCAGCGCAAGCGCCTGGGCACCACTCGTGGTTTCATCGCCGTCAAGCCGAACTGCTCGATTCAGGCCTACACGCCGGCGCTGGCCGCGTGGAAGGAATTCGAGCCGCGCGAGGTGGTTGTGAGCACCTACCAGGCGATTTCCGGCGCGGGCAAGACCTTCAAGGACTGGCCCGAGATGGTGGGCAACATCATCCCGTTCATCTCCGGTGAGGAAGCAAAGTCTGAGAAGGAACCGCTCAAGGTGTTCGGCCATGTGGACGCTGACAAGGGCGAAATCGTGCCGTTCGACGGCGACCTCAAGATCACTTCGCAGTGCATCCGTGTGCCCGTGCTCAACGGCCACACCGCCACCGTGTTCCTGAACTTTGGCAAGAAGGCCACCAAGGAAGAGCTTATCGACCGTCTGGTGAACTACACGTCCAAGGCTGCCGAACTGGAGCTGCCGCACGCGCCGAAGCACTTCATCCAGTACCTCACCGAGGATGACCGCCCGCAGGTCAAGCTCGACGTGGACTACGAGGGTGGCATGGGCGTTTCCATCGGTCGTCTGCGTGAGGATTCCATCTTCGATTGGAAGTTCGTAGGTCTGGCCCACAACACCCTGCGTGGTGCAGCCGGCGGTGCCCTTGAATGCGCCGAAATGCTCAAGGCTCTCGGCTACATCACTAAGAAGTAGTTGAATCTCGTTAAAATCGCAAAAGCCCTCCGTGAGGAGGGCTTTCGTCGTATATACCGCAAAAAACGCGGCTCAGTGGCTCAGCGGCCAGTACCGCCGTACACCACGGCTTCGATTTGATCGGCATCGAGACCGTATGCGGTGTGCAGCGCCTTGACGGCGTCGTTGAGCTGATCGAGCGGCACGAGCGCGGCGATACGAATCTCGGAGGTAGAAATCATCAGCACGTTGATGCCCTCGTCGCTCAGGGCCTGGAAGAACTTGGCGGCCAGACCGGCGTGGGTCTTCATGCCAACGCCCACCACGGCCACCTTGCCCACGTTGGTGTCCACATCGAAGGAGTGGTAGCCCAGCACTTCCTGCTTGTCGAGCAGTGTGTTCTGAACCTGCTTGACGGCCGATTCGGGCACGGTGAAGGAGATGTCCGCAGTGCCGACGGATGCGCCGGCCTGCACGATCATGTCCACGTTCACGCCGGCGGTGGCCAGCTCGGTGAACACCTTGGCGGCCATACCCGGCTCGTTCGGCACGCCACGCACGGTGGCCAGCGCCTCGGAACGGTCGTGGGCAATGCCGGAAATCACCGGTGCCTCGGGGCCCAGGTCAGGGAACAGGTCGCCCATGGATTTCGCTTCTTCTTCAGTCATGTCTTGCCTTGTCTTGCTTGAAATTACTTACGATTATTGTTCGCTGTAGCCGCGCTCAGTCGAGGTTCGGCAGCGTGCGCGGGTCAATGCCGTCAGGCACAACCAGCGTGCCGGGGCGACGGGAGAACGAAGAGCGCACGTGCAACGGCATGTTGAAACGCTGAGCGTACTCTACGCAGCGCAGTGCCAGCACCTTGGAGCCGCAGGAGGCCATCTCCAGAATCGACTCATAGTCGATGGACGGAATGCGGCGGGCAGAAGGCACGATGCGCGGATCAGCGGTAAAGATGCCGTCCACGTCGGTGTAAATCTCGCAGATGTCGGCACCAAGGGCCACAGCGAGTGCCACGGCGGACGTGTCCGAACCACCGCGGCCGAGCGTGGTGGCGTCACCCTTGGCGTTGATGCCCTGGAAGCCGGCAACGATGGCGATGTCTCCCAATGAGAGCGCGTTCTTCACGCGGTCCGGTCTCACGGCCTTGATGTGGGCCGCGCCGTAACGGGCGTCGGTGAAGAAGCCGGCCTGCTGACCGGTGAAGGAGTGGGCGCGGCTGCCTTCGGCGTGAATGGCCATGGCCAGCAGGCTCATGGAAATTCGCTCGCCTGCGGTCATCAGCATGTCCATCTCGCGCTCGGGCGGGTTGGAGTCGATGCTCAGCGCCTGATCGATAAGGTCATCGGTGGTGTCGCCCATGGCGGAGACCACCACGGCCACCTTGTTACCCTTCTTTTCCGTCTCAACAACGCGCTTGGCCACACGTTTGATCGATTCGGTATCGGCGACCGACGAGCCGCCGTACTTCTGCACGATGAGAGCCACTGCTGTCCTTTGTTCTTCGCTTAGGGGAGTTTGCTCGATATTCTACGCAAACGCAACGATTATAGAGGTTGCCGCGTTCACCCCGCGACCCCGCGCCGACATGTGGACGCGGGCATGGCCTGCGTTGTTCAGCAAATATTCAAGTTTTCACCGGTGGTTCTTTGAGGCAGCCGCATCCATCCTTTGAGATTCGAGCGGTTAACTATCAATTACCGGCAAACGAAAGCAAACCGGCGAGGTTTCCGCAGAACCCCATAACTGAATATCTTCTTCTTCCTCTCTCCTTTTCAAGGCCCGGTCCCGCAGCAATAGCGCCTCTTTTTATCGGGGCAATATATTCCCTCTTTATGCATTCATACCCCCTATTTGAAAGCTCTGCCAAATATTGCCGACGCCGCGGCTTATCGTGTTGCCATACTTTGCAATCCTTTGCAGCCCCTTGCATCTCAACGGCTTGTCCGAAGTAAGCCACATCACTGACAGCCGTAGCAACGTTGTTCGTATCGCATTTTTCAGACTTCTTATGCCCCCTACATTGCCCCCATATAGCCCCGTCGGCATGTTGCATGAAAGGCTTGGTGCGGAGTAACGTTTCGCAGTGTGGCGCGTGCGGTGTTGCCATTTGCGACAGCACCTATGCCATGCACGACTAAGACAGACCCGGCCGTCTTGTATAAGCAAATCATGAGCAGATCAAACGGAGGAACAGGCGACTATGGCATTGCTGCATCGACGTTCGACGAGTAAGCGTGCCTCACAGAAAATGTGGGAAAACAACGCGGCCATGCCGGATGACGCATCTGCAAATGACAACGTTTCCTCAGCGCGTCCCGAGCCCTCAGCATTCGTTCCAACACCATTTGACGAAGTCATCGATATCAGCGATCTCGTGGCCGAGCGCCGACGCCTGCAACACAATCTGTGGGCGATGCGCATCATCACCATTGTGTTGCTGATCGCCGCAATCGCCGTGGCCTGCTTCCCGCTAGCGTTGCAATTCGAGTCCGGCCGCAACTTGGCCGCCACCACCGCCACCACAGCCAAAGAAGTAGCCGGCTGGCCTTACCCGCAGGCGGAAGACAAGCTCACGGCGGCCCGCGCATACAACAAGAAGCTCGCTGAATCCGGCCAGTCCATCTTGGGTGAAGCCGTCGATCCGTTCTCCGCCGACCAAGGAGGATCCCAAGCCAGCGGCGAGGATTCCGCCTCAAAGAAAGACAAGGAATACCAGTCACTGCTTAATACCGGCAACGGCGTGATGGGCACAATCAAGGTGCCCAAGCAGTCCATCAATCTGCCAATTTATCACGGCACTTCCGAGGAAGCACTGGCTTCTGGTGCCGGCCACTTGTACGGCACGTCGCTGCCGGTGGGAGGTAAATCCACCCATTCGGTCATTACCGGGCACCGCGGGTTGGTTGAAGCGCTGATGTTCACCCGTTTGGACGAGGTGAAAGAGGGCGACTTCTTCTACATCGAAGTCATGGGCGAAACTTTGGGCTACAAAGTGGACCGCACTTCGGTGATTTTGCCGGATGACACGTCGAAGCTCAAGATTGTGCCGGGTGAGGACCGTGCCACCTTGATGACCTGTACGCCATATGGCGTGAACACGCACCGACTGCTTATCTCCGGGCACCGCGTGGCGATTCCAATGCCGGCCCCCGAGCCGAATGACGTGCTTGACGCGCGCAATATCGCCCTTGGTGTTGGTCTAGGCATACTGGCGGCAGGACTGTTCATCATCTGGTTGGCACGACGGCACAAGGCCGCGCGCATCATCCGCCACGGCGCATTCTGGCCGTGGATGCGCCGCAAGGGCGAGAGCGCCAATGATACGCTAGCCTAGGCCTCGCGCCGACCGGCCAGTGCCCTGCCCAGCGTGATTTCGTCGGCATACTCCAAGTCGGAGCCCACCGGCAGACCACTGGCAAGTCGGGTGACCTTGACACCTACGGGTCGCAATAGCTGGGTCAAGTAGCTGGTGGTGGCCTCGCCTTCAATATTCGGGTCGAGCGCCATAATCACTTCCTTGACCTCATCGCCTTCTAAGCGTTTGAGCAGACCGGGAATACGCAGGTCGGCAGGGCCAACGTTGGCCATTGGGTTGATTGCGCCGCCGAGCACATGGTATAGGCCGTGGTATTCGCGCGTGCGCTCGATGCTCATCACATCCTTGGGCTCTTCGACCACGCAGATCACCGAACGGTCGCGTCTCGGGTCGGCGCATACCGGGCAGGGGCTGGATTCGCACACGTTGCCGCAAATATCACAGAAGCGGATCTTGGCCTTGACCTCTTCGATGGCCTCGGCCAAATCGCGCGCTTCATCTTCGGGCGCGGACAGCATGTAGAAGGCGATACGCTGCGCGCCCTTCGGCCCGATGCCGGGCAGCCGCCCGAAAGCGTCGATCAGTCGCTGTATTGCGCCGTCATAAGCAAGTGCCATGGGTATTCCTCGTTATTCGTCCTCATTATTCATCCGAGTGCTTCTTGGCAGGCTGGATGTTCTTGGGGTTCTTCGGATCATCTGCCGCGAATTGCTCGACTTTTTTGACCTCGAATAGCTTTTTCAGATCGTCGAGATTCATGGCCGTCGCCTCGCCGAGCGACTGGTCGCTCATCGAGTATTCGTCATCCTCGGCCGCGACTTGCGGTTGTGGTTTCGGCTGGGGCTGGGGCCGGCTATTCCACGGGTCGGCATTCGGGGTCGGCTGTGCGGGTTGCGGTTGATTCCACGGATCACCGTGCGGGGTGGCCTGCGGAACCGATTGGGGCTGGTTCCACGGGTCGTCTCCTGGCTGCGGAGCCGCCTGAGCATGGTCCCCCTGCGGCTGATTCCACGGATCATCGTGAGGAGACTGCTGATATGGCTGGTTCCACGGGTCGGCTTCGGCCGGTTGCGACGCCGGTGAGACCGCGGCCTGAGACTGCGTCTGATTCCATGGATCGTCGCTCGCGCCGGCAACTGCCGTAACGGAAGATGCGGTGGCTGGCTGCCCAGTGGACTGTCCAGTGGGTCCAGCGGACGCAACGGACGCAGTGGGTGCAACAGGAGCAGCCGGAGCGGCCCACGGATCAACACCGTCACTGATGTCCGGAACCGCAACATGCTTCTTGTGACGCTCTTCGGGCGCAGGCGTAGCAGCGGGCTCGTTAGGTGCGAACCCGTCTGCAGATTGCGGCGAAGCGTTGCTTACGGCCGGCTTGGCCCAAGGGTCATCGTCACTCCAGTTCTTCGCCGCCGTGGATGCACTGGATTGGCCGGCTCGATGGCTGTCATCCGTATCCTCGGCTCGGCCTGTTGCAGTCGGCTTCGGAGCTTTCGGCTCGCTCCCCATATGAATGCCCAGGCCCGCGCCCAAACTCGACGCGGCCAATCCAGCCTTGGCCATGGCAATCTGCTGCTTGACCTTGGCCAATTGCTCCGGGCTCATACGTTTGACGGATTCGACTCGCTCGCCATTCGCCGCGACCGCAGAAGGTGCAATAACCGCATTGGCACCGAACTCGTTGCGCACGGCATCCATCACCACGGCCGCCGCCTTCTTACCGCTGTTATCCACGGCCAAGGCGAAAGCGTGCTGGCTCAGCGACTTGTCGAACGTCATCGACAGGCAAGGCAGACCCTTACGGTTGGGACCGAATTTTACGGTCGGCACCTTGTCTCGTGACACATATTCACGAATGGTTTCCGGCAAAGCGGCGACGGCTGCATCCCACTTCTCGTCGATGGACCGATTATCCGATGCCGCAAGCGAGGTCACCGGTTGAGCCGGGACGGCCGGCGACGCGGCGGGAGCGCCCCACCCGGCATCGGCGGCAGGAGCGGCACCGGCAGCAGCAGTTGCTACAGCAGGTTGCACAGACGGAGAGCCCGCGGGTCGGTCGCTGACCGGGCCGTTGACAGGGCCATTGTCTCCAACAGATTCATGGGAAGCGGTGCTCTGAGGCGCGGCTGCTTGCTGGTTGCGTGCAGCACCGGAGAATCCGCCATGTGAGGCTCCGGCAAACCCGCCTCGTGATGCGCCGGCAAAACCACTGGCACCCGTACCGGAAGCGGCTGACGTAGTCGAAGTCGAAGAAGCAGCCGCAGGCGGCATACCAGAAGAAGCTGGCGCGGGAGCGGCTGTTGCAAAGCCTGATTCACTGCCGGCCAACAATCGCGCGGCCAGCAGTTCCAAGCGCATACGCGGAGAAATGGCTCCGGTCATGGCACCCAACGTAGTGTTGATGATGTCTGCCATTGCGGTCAGTGCGCCCAGTCCCAGCGCCTTGGCTTGGCGGTGCAGATCGTCCATATCCTCGGCCTCAGCCGTGTCGGACAGCACGGATTCCGCACGGTTCCCGGCCAACGTAAGCACCAACAGATCACGCACACGAGCCAGTAGATCTTCGACGAATCGTCTCGGATCGAATCCGCCGACCACGACTTTCTGGATGACGCCGTACAGGGCTTCGCCGTTGTGATCGATTACCGCATCCACGGCCTCGCCGATCAGTGCCTCCGGCGTGAAGCCGAGCAGGGCTACAGCGGCATCATGGGTGATAACGCCTTCGACCGAACCAACCATCAGCTGGTCAAGCACGGACAGGGTATCTCGCATGGAGCCGCCACCGGCGCGCATCGCCAGTTTCAGCACACCGGGCTCGGGCTTGATGCCTTCCTTGTCGCAGATCGTCTCCAGGTAGGGACCCATGACTTCCTGCGGCACCAGACGGAACGGATAGTGGTGGGTGCGCGAACGGATGGTGCCGATCACCTTGTCTGGTTCGGTGGTGGCGAAGATGAACATCACATGTTCAGGCGGCTCTTCAACGATTTTAAGCAGCGCATTGAAGCCCTGCTGCGTGACCATGTGGGCCTCATCGAGAATGAAAATCTTATAGCGGTCACGCGCAGGGGCGAAACCAGCGCGTTCTCGCAATTCTCGAGCATCATCCACACCGTTGTGCGAGGCCGCATCGATTTCGACCACGTCGATGGAACCCGGACCGCCGGTGGCCAGGTCCTTGCAGCTTTCGCATTCGCCGCAGGGGTGGGAAGTCGGCCCTTTGGCACAGTTGACGCAACGGGCCAGGATACGCGCGGAGCTGGTTTTGCCGCATCCTCGCGGCCCTGAGAACAGATAGGCATGTGTGAGCTTGCCCTCATCCAAGGCGCGCATCAGCGGGACCGTGACCTGGTCCTGGCCGATGACCCCTTCGAAGGTGTCCGGACGATAGCGACGATACAGTGCAAGTGCCATAGCTACTAACCTACCTTTGCCCTCAGAATTAACCGATAAAAAGTCAAGATAAACCGGGCTCATAGTTGCCGAATCGTGAAAACTCTTTATATTCCAACGACATTCACCTGGATAACGCCCGAGATTTTGCGCACTTTGGTTTGGGCTTGAGATAGGGGCATGGCCCGTGTCCTGTGTACGATTTTCAGTCGCCAGACATTAGAAAACCGCGATTGGAAACGAGGGCACGAAGCCATGTCACAGCAGATTCTACAGGTCGACCAGGCCATGTTGGAAACCACCCTGGACCGGATGGTCCGCAAAAGCGTCGAGGAGACCCTGAACGCGATGCTCGACGCCGAGGCCGACGAGATCACCGGCGCCGCGCGCTACGAGCGCAGCGGGGACCGCAAGGCGTACCGGGCCGGCCACTACGAGCGCGACCTGACCGTCAAGGCCGGCAAAATGAGCCTGAAAGTGCCGAAACTCAAGGGCGCGGTGTTCGAGTCGGCCGTGATCGAACGATACCGTCGGCGTGAGGAGAGCGTCGAGGAGGCCTTGATCGACATGTACCTGGCCGGCGTCTCCACCCGCCAGGTCGATGATGTCAGCCGGCTCCTGTGGGGCGACCGCATGCCCTCGCAGACCCTGAGCGACAAGCTCAAGCGCGTCTATGCGGATATCGACGCATGGCGGGGCAGGCCCCTCGAACAGGATTACCCGTACCTGTTCATGGACGGCGTGTGGCACAAAAGGTGCTGGGGCGGGTCCGTGGAGAACGTGAGCATCCTGGTGGCCATCGGCGTCGGCATGGACGGGCGGCGCGAGGTGCTTTCGGTGGCCGAGGGCATGAAGGAGGACGCGGAAAGCTGGCGCGAATTCATCAAAGGCATGCTCGCACGAGGCCTCAAGGGCGTGAGACTGGTGACGGGAGATCGGTGCGCGGGGCTGGTCGCCGCCGCGGGCGAGCTGCTGCCCGATGCCCGCTACCAGCGGTGCATGGTGCATTTCGAGCGCAACATACTCGCCAGGGTCAACCCCGGGAACCGCGACTGGGCGGCCGACGCACTGAAGGCCGTGTTCTCCATGGAATCACGCGACAAGGCGTTGGAGAAGGCCGAATCCGTCGCCCGGGACATGGAATCCAGGAAACTCAAGGAGGCCGCCAAATGCCTGCGCGAGGGCATCGGCGAGACCACGACCTACCTGCTCGACGACTACCCGCGCGAGCATAGGCGTCGGATCCGCACCAACAACATGATCGAACGGCTCAACCGCGAGATCAGGCGCAGGACCCGCGTGGTCGGCTCGTTCCCCGACGGACGCAGCGCGTTGATGCTCGTCTGCGCGAGGGTCCGCTACGTGACATCCGACGAGTGGTCGACGCGCCGCTACCTCGACATGTCAAGGCTCGGTGAGACCGTACCAGCAGCGAACTGATCACCGCCACAGGGACGGGCGAAGACCAAAGTGCGCAAGAGTTCGGGCACTACC
>NZ_JBHEEA010000011.1:0-86580 GCF_041900695.1 Bifidobacterium sp. 2450 | reverse complement strand
GGTAGTGCCCGAACTCTTGCGCACTTTGGTCTTCGCCCGTCCCTGTGGCGGTGATCAGTTCGCTGCTGGTACGGTCTCACCGAGCCTTGACATGTCGAGGTAGCGGCGCGTCGACCACTCGTCGGATGTCACGTAGCGGACCCTCGCGCAGACGAGCATCAACGCGCTGCGTCCGTCGGGGAACGAGCCGACCACGCGGGTCCTGCGCCTGATCTCGCGGTTGAGCCGTTCGATCATGTTGTTGGTGCGGATCCGACGCCTATGCTCGCGCGGGTAGTCGTCGAGCAGGTAGGTCGTGGTCTCGCCGATGCCCTCGCGCAGGCATTTGGCGGCCTCCTTGAGTTTCCTGGATTCCATGTCCCGGGCGACGGATTCGGCCTTCTCCAACGCCTTGTCGCGTGATTCCATGGAGAACACGGCCTTCAGTGCGTCGGCCGCCCAGTCGCGGTTCCCGGGGTTGACCCTGGCGAGTATGTTGCGCTCGAAATGCACCATGCACCGCTGGTAGCGGGCATCGGGCAGCAGCTCGCCCGCGGCGGCGACCAGCCCCGCGCACCGATCTCCCGTCACCAGTCTCACGCCCTTGAGGCCTCGTGCGAGCATGCCTTTGATGAATTCGCGCCAGCTTTCCGCGTCCTCCTTCATGCCCTCGGCCACCGAAAGCACCTCGCGCCGCCCGTCCATGCCGACGCCGATGGCCACCAGGATGCTCACGTTCTCCACGGACCCGCCCCAGCACCTTTTGTGCCACACGCCGTCCATGAACAGGTACGGGTAATCCTGTTCGAGGGGCCTGCCCCGCCATGCGTCGATATCCGCATAGACGCGCTTGAGCTTGTCGCTCAGGGTCTGCGAGGGCATGCGGTCGCCCCACAGGAGCCGGCTGACATCATCGACCTGGCGGGTGGAGACGCCGGCCAGGTACATGTCGATCAAGGCCTCCTCGACGCTCTCCTCACGCCGACGGTATCGTTCGATCACGGCCGACTCGAACACCGCGCCCTTGAGTTTCGGCACTTTCAGGCTCATTTTGCCGGCCTTGACGGTCAGGTCGCGCTCGTAGTGGCCGGCCCGGTACGCCTTGCGGTCCCCGCTGCGCTCGTAGCGCGCGGCGCCGGTGATCTCGTCGGCCTCGGCGTCGAGCATCGCGTTCAGGGTCTCCTCGACGCTTTTGCGGACCATCCGGTCCAGGGTGGTTTCCAACATGGCCTGGTCGACCTGTAGAATCTGCTGTGACATGGCTTCGTGCCCTCGTTTCCAATCGCGGTTTTCTAATGTCTGGCGACTGAAAATCGTACACAGGACACGGGCCATGCCCCTATCTCAAGCCCAAACCAAAGTGCGCAAAATCTCAGGCGTTATCGACCACGCGGAAATCAGCCAAGCCCAATCCTGCGTAATCGGTGAGATCGGGGGTTTTGTCCGTGCGGTCCATGAGCTTGATATAGCCGATGTCAGGTGCCGTGATGACCGAGCCCGCGGACTCGCCGATGTACGACGTGCCGGCGCGCACCTGCTCGATGATGGCCCGGTCGGCGCCGGTGCGGCGCAACTCCTGCAGGAGAAAGAACGTGTTGCCGCCGCCCACATAGATGCAGTCGGCCTCGGCGATGCTACGCGTGACGCGTTCGGCGGACCCGCTCGGCACATCTTCCACATCCAGTTGCTCCACCTCGAAACCGAGGCGTTGCAGCGCGCGCTTGCTCAACGCCGAGTGAACCGGCCCCCACGGTTCCACGGCGTTCGCCGTCGGGATGAACGCGACTCTCTTGCCTTGCGGATGCGGTTCGACTTCATGCACGGCGGACGAGGCGTTGCGGAATATCGAAGTCAGCAGCATCGTAACCATAAAAGCCTTCTTCACATATCGACTAGGCGACTATGCGGCAGTGTCGGCCTTGAATATACGGAAGTGTTCGTGCGTTCGCTCTGGGTATATCCGGCCTGATCAGCGGGACTCGGCCAATGTGATGCCGGCCGCCGTCATCTGTTTGCGGGCCGCGACACCGAGCTCCTCGCTGACCGGTACGGTCAGGTCCTCGAACACGGTGACCTCGAAACCGAGCTTCCTGGCATCGAGCGCGGTGTCCTTGACGCAATGCGATTCGGCGATGCCCACCACATCCACGCGACTCACGCCGGCGGCCTTCAGCGCATTGGCCAGCGTCTTGCCGGCGGATTGCTCGGCCGCGACCTCCTCACGGGTCTGGATACGGTCGGTATTGTCCTCGATGCCCTCAAAACCGGAATATGCCGACGAATACTGGCCCTTCTTGAAATGATGATGGATAATCAGCGCCTTGATCGCCGGATGCAATTCGGCGTTCGGCGTGCCGGCCGCACCATGCTTCGGCCACGTGTCCACGAAATCCGGCTCCGCCGACCAGTGCGCGCCCGGCTCGATATGCCAGTCCTGCGTGGTTGCGATATACGCGTACTCGCTGCGATGCGCGTTCACGTAATCGGCGATCCGCTCGGCGACCGCGTTGCCGCCTGCGACACCCAGTTCGCCGCCTTCACAGAACGTCGGCTGCACATCCACCACAATCAGTGCCTTGGTCATCATCATTCCCCCTATTGCCTTGGATTCGTTTTGAATATTGTCTCGAACTCGACGTGCGATTGCTCTCATCATAGCCATGCACGGCCCTGTGGGAAACGTTCGGGCTTACACTGCAAGCAGCAATCGAATACAAGAACCAGGGGAGGGCGACCAAGACCATGCTGGACCATCTGACGTTGCACGTGAAAGACATCGACCGTAGCATCACATTCTACAAACAGGCGCTCGCACCGCTCGGCTATATCGTCAAGGCGCATCATGAGCCCACGCTCGGATTCGGCGTGGATGACGGAACCCTGCACTCCGATTTCTACGTGTCACCGATTGAAGGGCCGGAGGCGGAGGCTTCGCCGGTCACGCCGGTCACACACATCGCGTTCCTGGCCTCTAGCCAGCAAGCCGTGCAGGCGTTCCATGCAGCCGCTCTCGCCGCCGGCGGCCGAGACAACGGCGCTCCCGGTCCGCGCCCGTACCATCCCGGCTATTACTCCGCATTCGTGCTGGACCCGGATGGCAATAACATCGAAGCCGTCGTGGATTGGGCTCATTCGAACGAGTAAAAACATATCCGTATCGTGCCTCAGGCGGCATCGACGGCGTAGGCTCCAGCCAGTCGGATTTGTGGTCGCAACGGCGGTATAGGTCACATCACGCAAGCGTGAAGGTGATGGTCTGCTCGGCGGTTTCGGTGCCGGTCCATGTGCCGGCTTTGCGGTTCCAATCCATGCCGTCCGCGTGCAGTGCATCAATGCCGTATTGACGTGCATGCGTGACCAGCCAGCCTGCCGTCTGCCAGCAAAGTCGAGCGCGGTTGTCGGTGGACAGGCCGTCCGGCAGCGTGATCGCCAACGTTGTGCTGGCCGTATTGGTCGCAGCGCCGTTGTTCGTGCTGGTTTTGCCGTTTAGGGGCATAACCGAGACCTTGACATTCGGCAGTGTAGCGCCTATGGCGGCAACCAACCCGTCCGCGTCCGAGGAGGTTGCTGGCTCCAACGCGCACGTGACGCCCGCCGACCGTTCACCGGTCAGCCCCGAGGCCCAAGCGCGTGCCATCGCATCCCATGTGGCATATAGTTCCGGGTAGCCTGAGCGCTGCACCTCCTGCGCGGCGTCCTCCACCGGAATCGTCTCCCAATCCGGCACCTGCAGCAGATGGTCGTAGAAGATGTTTGTCGCATAGGTCATGTCGGACACCTGCTCCGCCGTGCCCCAGCCTTGGCTGGGCCGCTGTTGGAACAGGCCGAGCGAATCCAAGTCGCCGTAGTCCAGATTCGTCAGCCTCGACTCCTGCATGGCCGTGGCGATGGCCACCGTCGCCGCGTGATCCGGCAGTCCGCGCGTGACGGCGATGTTCGCAATCAGCGCCGCGTTCTGCGCCTGATCAGGCGTCAAGGTGCGGCGGGCTCCGTCGGACGACACCGCCGCGCAATATGCTTCCTCGGCCGTGCGCGCGGTCTCGCGAGGCGTGAATAGCCGTGGCAGCAGCGTCCATGCCGCGATCAGCGCCGCAACAACAAGTATGGCGGCTGCAATCAGCGCGCCCGCGCCATGGGAGCGGCGTCTGCCGTACCGCACCTGTTGTCCCATTGCGCCTCCAATATTTCGGTGTCATGGCTGACCGTGACCGGCTGGCCTATGCAGCATGCGGATTTGCCGTGTTCCGGCTCGGCCGTCATCATGACAGCGTGGCATATCCACCTGAACGGCGGCTGCGCCATCACGCGACTTTGTGACAATTCTTCACGCTTCATGACATCCACGCAAATCAGCCCCTCGAAACCGAGAATGGCGGTCGGGATTGCTCCGACACCAGGGGAGCTGCTGCCGCTATTGTGTGAAAGGCGATTTGTACCGGGTTGAAGGAGAGAAACACATGGCACAATTGCAGCCGTACTGCGCGATTGAGGGCAATGATGATGGATTGCCCGTCGTGTTCGTGCATGGCATGGGTGTGGACCATCGTTCGCTGATGATGCTCGACAAGGCGTTTGACGGCAATGATTCAATTCGCCGTATATATCTGGATCTGCCCGGTTTCGGCCGTACGCCGGCATTGCCCGAGCATGCCTGCGGGCTGCCGGAAATGGCGGATTGGCTGCAAACGGCCATTGACGGCCTTGTCGGTAAAGCGGCTCCATTCGCCATGGTCGGCAACTCGATGGGCGGTGCGCTTGTCCGCGAGGTATTGGCGCGCGAACCTCGCCGAGTGGCCGGTATGGCATTGATCGCGCCGGTCGTGGACCCGCAGCATACCGGCCGGCACGTGGCCGAACATGTGGTTGCACAGCCCAATCCCAAGCTGACGCACTCCTTGCCACAGGAACAGGTGTTCGATTTCATTACCATGGGCGTCAACCAGTCATTCGACGCGTGGCGGCGCTACCAGCGGTTCATCCTGCCCGGCGTGGCGTTGTGCGACCGTGCGGCATGCGAACGACTGGATCAGCGTTATTGGCTGGCCGATAATCCCGAGGAAATGCTCGGCACATATGCGGGTCCGGTGCTCATCGTCACCGGCAAGCAAGACCAGATCGTCGGATACGAAGATCAGCAAGCCCTGTTGCCGCACTATCCCAACGCCACCTTCGTGACGCTGGACAATGCCGGTCACAACGCGCACATCGACCAACCCGAAGCCGTCATCACGCTCGTGCGCGAATGGGTGGCTCATATGGCGTTCGCTCCGTTGAGCTGACGGTCTGCTGACAGTCTGCCGAAGCCTATATGTATACGAGCGACCAATGCCGGTTGACGCAATACGCCTTGCAAGGTATATCGTTTTTCGATATAGTCATATCGATGTTCGCGGTGTCGCCAAAAAAGTCGGCACCTGAAAGGACCGGGCTATGAAAAACTACATGAACCGATGGGTGTTGCTCGCGATGAAAGCCATCGTGATTCTGGTCTGGCTGGCCTGCCTATGGGGCCAACTATTCGCCGTACCGGGATTGAGCGGCGCGCTGGCCGGCCTCTGCCCGAGCCAGACGTCGATGCACTGGCCATATCTCATTATGGGCGTGCTGTTCCTGCTCTGCATCGAAACGGCGTTCGTGGCCGTATGGAAACTGTTCTCCTTGTCCGGCTCGGGAGCGAACTCGAGCAGGTGATTTGAGATGACGATTCGCATCAATCTCGACGTCATGATGGCCAAACGCAAGATTGGCGTCGGCGAGCTCGCCGAACAAATTGGCATCACGCCCGCCAACGTGTCCATTCTGAAGAACGGACGTGCCAGAGCCGTCCGCTTCACCACGTTGGACGCCATCTGCAAGGCACTCGACTGCCAACCCGGAGACATCCTCGAATGGGAAGATGACGATTGATCGACACGCCACCGGCTCGAACTCATGGTTCAACTTGTAGTCTCTCCCAAAATCAATGATGCCCTATCATCCTGCAAGACGATAGGGCATCATCATGTGATTATGCGCAGCTGATATGTCGCGTTGTTATCACTCGGCGTCCGCGGCCGGTGCCTCCCTGGGCGCAGAGAGGAAGTGCTCCTCGCTGGGCAGCACGGCGTTCAGGATCACGGCCACCACGAACGCCACGGCGATGCAGTTCGAGGCGAAGATCTGCTGGAATAGAGCCGGGAACTGAGCGAAGATGTCGCTCACCTGGGTGAAGCCGATGCCGATGGTCAGCGAAAGCGCCGCAATCGTGATGTTGCGCTGCGTGAAGCCCGCCTCGGCAATCATCTGGAAGCCCGAAAGAATGATGTTGCCGAACATCATGATCGTGCAGCCGCCGAGCACTGCCTGCGGCAGCGAGTTGAACATCTCGGCGATGGCCGGCACGAAGCTCGCCAGCACCAGAATCAGTCCGCCGGAGAGAATCACCTTGCGGTTGACGACCTTGGTCATGGCCACCAATCCGATGTTCTGTGCGAACGAGGTCAGCGGCAGGCATCCGAACAGGCCGGATACGGTGGAGATCAGGCCGTCGCCGGCGATGGCGCCCGCGGTCTCGCGTTCGGTGGGCGTGCGGTTCAGGCCCACCTTGGTCAGCGCGGCGGTGTCACCCAGCACCTCGACCGAGGAGACGACGTAGAGCAGGCCGATGGAGATGATCGAACCCCAGTCGAACTCAGGCTTGAACGGCATGAACTGCGGCACGGACACGATGGCGAGGTTCTGGAAACCGGAGAAATCGACCTTGCCCATGCAGATGGCCACCACATAGCCGACCACCAGACCGAACAGCACGGACAGCTGCTTGGCCGTGCCTTTCATGAGCAGCTGGAACGCCAGGCAGGCAACCAAAGATATAAGCCCGAGCGTCAGGTTTTGCCAGGACCCGAAGTCCTTGGCTCCGCTGCCGCCGCCGAAGCTCGTGGCACCCACGTTGAGCAGCGAGAAGCCGATCGACGTGACCACGATGGCGGAGACGATGGGCGGCACGAACCGACGCCAATACTTGGCCGTCAAACCCAGCACGAGTTCCAGCAGGCCGCCGACCATTACCGCGCCGACCACTGCGCCATAGCCCTTGTCCGCGCAGATCGCCACGGCGGCCGCCACGTAGGTGAAGGAGATGCCGGTGACCATCGGCAGACGCGAGCCGATGAGCCACGCACCGTACAGTTGCAGGCAAGTGCCTAGGCCCGCCACCAGCAGGCCGGCCTGGATGATGGTGGCCGATTGGGCCGGCGTCATCTTCGCGGCCGAGGCGACGATGAAGATCGGGGCGAGGTTCGCCACGAACATGGCCATCACATGCTGCAGGCCGAACGGAATGCCCTTCCAGAAGGATACTGGCGCGTCCAGCGAAGACAACGCCTCAAAGGATACGGAATAATTGGTTTTCTTCTCTGACATGATTCTCTTCTTCTCTCTGTTGCTCCCGCCGGCGGGAGCAGTCAATGTGCTCAGTGCCTAAATGTGATTTCGCCGGTCTCGGAATTCATGGACTCGACGATGGCCAGCGAATCCACATCGTAGCCTTCAGCGCGCAGCGCGTCACCGCCGCCTTGGAAGCCCTTCTCCACGGCGATGCCAATGCCCTCGACCGTGGCACCGGCTGCTTCGCACAGATCGATCAGACCGCGCAACGCCTTGCCGTTGGCCAGAAAATCGTCAATAAGCAGCACATGGTCGCCGGCGTTCAGATACTTCTTGGCCACGATCACCGGGAACTCCTTCTGCTTGGTGAAGGAATAGACCGTGGTGGTGTACTGGTCGCCGTCGAGGTTGATGGACTGCGCCTTCTTGGCGAACACCACCGGCACATTGCCGAAATGCTGGGCCGCCACACACGCAATGCCGATGCCGGACGCCTCGATGGTCAGAATCTTGGTGATGTGCTTGCCGGCGAAATGAGCGGCCCATGCCGAACCCATGCGGTCGAACAGACGCACGTCGCACTGGTGATTCAGAAACGCGTCCACCTTGAGCACATCACCCGCCTTCACCGTTCCCTCGCTTTGGATTCGCTCCTCAAGTTCCTGCATTGAACCTCCCATTGTTGTATGTCAGTGAATGATATGGATACTCGTAAGTGTACGTTGTCCTGCGCTGACCCGTGCATGTGGTAAACATGAATGTCGCGATTCAAAGGGAGGCAACAGTGTACGACGAGCCGGAAGTCATCGCACGCAGCGCACAGGAACTCGTGGGCGACCTGAACCCGCAGCAGGCGGAAGCCGTGCAATACCGCGGTCAGGCGCTGCTGATCGGAGCCGGCGCAGGCTCCGGCAAAACCCGCGTGCTGACCCGCCGCATCGCCTGGATCTTGAGCCAGTTCGGCGCATGGCCGGGCCAGATTCTAGCCATCACCTTCACCAACAAGGCCGCCGCCGAAATGCGCGAACGACTCGGCTCGCTGATCGGCCCGGTGGCCCAGCGCATGTGGGTCTCCACCTTCCACTCCGCCTGCGTGCGCATTCTGAGGCGCGACGGCAAGTCCATCGGACTCAAGTCCGGCTTCTCCATCTACGATTCCGCCGACTCCGAGCGACTCGTCAAAATCATCGCCACCGAATTCAACCTCGACATCAAGCGCTACACTCCACGCTCGATTCTCAGCCATATCTCCGACCTCAAGAACAATTTGACCGGTTGGAAGGAAAACCTCGCCGTTCACGCGCCCGACTTCACGCCCGGCCAGCGCGGCTACCAGTTCGGCACGGTGGGCGACCTTGAAGCCATCTACGCGGTGATCTATGCCGAATACGAGCATCGCTTGGCCCTGGCCAACGCCGTCGACTTCGACGATCTGATCGGCCGCACGGTCGAGTTGCTGCGCACCGACCCGGCCGTCGCCGAGTACTACCATCACCGCTTCCGTTACATTCTGGTCGACGAGTATCAGGACACCAACCACGCCCAGTACGTGCTCGTGCGCGAGCTGGCCGGCGTGGACACGGGAGAGAAGGCCATCCCGGGCGCGCCTAACGCCGGCAAGTCCGGCCCCGCCTGGATCACCGTGGTGGGCGATTCCGACCAGTCCATCTACGCGTTCCGTGGTGCCGACATCCGCAACATTCAGGACTTCGAGCAGGACTTCCCGAACGCCAAGACCATCATGCTCGAACAGAACTATCGTTCGACGCAGACCATTCTGGACGCGGCCAACGCGGTGATCAGCAACAACGAGGGCCGCAAGCCCAAGAAACTGTGGACCGCGCTCGGCAAGGGCGAGCCGATCGTCGGCTACGCAGCGGACAACGCCCAGCAGGAGGCCCAGTGGGTGGCCACCGAAATCGCGCGCCTGCACGCCGAAGAGGGCATCGCCTACTCCGACATGGCGATCATGTACCGCGCCAACGCCCAATCCCGCTCGCTCGAAGAGGCGCTGATCAACACGAATCAGCCGTATCAGCTCGTCGGCGGCACCAAGTTCTACGAACGTCGCGAAATCAAGGACGCGCTGGCCTATTTGCAGGCGCTCGTCAATCCGGACGACGATGTGAATCTACGCCGTATTCTCAACGTGCCTAAGCGTGGGCTTGGCGACCGCGCCGAAGGCGTGCTGCTCGCCTACGCGCGCGAGCATGGCACCAGCTTCTTCTACGCACTCATGCACTTGGATGAGATCGAGGTGCCGACACGCACCGCCACCTCGCTACGAGCATTCCACGATCTGATGGGCGCACTCTCGCAGTTCACGCGCGCGCACGACTCCAAGCCCAGCGAGATCGTGGCCGAAGTATTGGAGAAGTCGGGCTTAAGGGCCGAACTCGAGAAATCCGTGGACCCGCAGGACGCCTCCCGTCTGGAGAACCTCTCCCAGCTGCAGTCCACTGCCGCCGAATTCGAACAGAACACGCTTGACGCCACGTTGTCCGCATTCCTGGAGACCACCGCGCTTGTGGCCGACTCCGACCAACTACCCGGCGAGGCGGAGGACTCCGGCAAGGTGACGCTCATGACCTTGCACACCGCCAAGGGCCTCGAATACCCGGTGGTGTTCCTGACCGGCATGGAACAGGGCACCTTCCCGCATTCGCGTTCGATGGAAGACACCACTGAACTGCAGGAGGAACGCCGACTCGCCTATGTGGGCATCACGCGCGCCAAGCAGAGACTGTATGTCACGCGCGCCGCCGTCCGCTCCCAGTGGGGCCAGGCCGCCGATATGATGCCCAGCCAATTCCTCGACGAGATTCCGGATTCGCTGATTGATTGGAAACGTCGTGAAGCCGGTGTGGAGCGTATGCGCGCCAGCTGGGAGACCGATGGATTCGCCGACGATTTGGGCGGCTGGGATGATGACGATTTCGGCGGCGCCACGTTTGGCGGGTCGTCGACGTTCGGCTCGTGTGGTTCGTCCGGTTCGGGTTCGTCCTATGGGTCGCGGTCGCGGTATGGGTCGTCGTATGGCTCGGATTCCGGCTCCTCGTCGTATGGTTCCCGTTCAGGTTCTTCGTACGGTTCCCGTTCATCATCATATGATTCCCGCTCCGGCTCGTCCTCCTACGGGTCTCGCTCCCGTTCGGGGTCGTCTTACGGGTCTCGTTCCCGTTCCGGTTCTTCGTCCGGTTCATATGGCGGCACCCGTGGCGGCAAAGTCACCACGCGCCGCACCACACCGAAATCCGGTTCGACCGGCTCTGCCGTGCCCAGCTCGAAGCTCACCAAGGATAATGGCCTGAATATCGCCGACTTCGCCGTGGGCGACATGATCAGCCACGACCAGTACGGTCTCGGCAAGGTCACCGACGCGCAAGACAAGGGCCGCAATTCGGTAATCACCGTGGACTTCGGCTCCGCCGGCGTCAAACGCCTCATGCTCCGCGTAGCACCTATTGAGAAGTTGTAGATAAATTGGCCCCTCTGACGAGGGGCTGAGTTACATACCAAATAAATTCACAAAAAACAAGACTTGTGTTCTTCATCACAGTGTGGGCATAATGCGGAGGTCGTGCTTACGAGCCCTGGGAACAGGGGAAAGGAAAAAGTAATTATGAAGAACAAGCTGTTTGCATCCGTGCCCAATATTCTGTTCGGCGCGCTGATCACCATCGCGCCCCAGACCTTTGCGCACGCCTGCACCGGCCATGACATGCCGGGTGCCTGCCACTACTCGCAACAGGCGGCCACCGGCATCGGCGTCGTCATCCTCGTGTTCGGCGTCGTGGCTTTGTTCGTCGCCCCGCAGATTCGCATCGGTCTCAATATCGCCGCCGCAACCAACGCCCTGCTGCTACTCGCCGTACCCACCTTCCTGATAGGTGTCTGCAAGGGCGCGATGATGCACTGCCGCATGGTTATGCTGCCCACGCTCATCGTGCTCGGCGTGCTCACCATCGTGTTCGCGGCCATCGCCATCTGGCTCGACTCTCGCGCCGCCAAGCGCAACTGATCGAGCAGACGGCCGGAGCCCAGCCATTCCGGACGCTGGACTCCGGCCTCGCTTGTTGCAACCGCACTATAAGCAACATAAGGACTCATCGTGCCATCCCATATCGCATTGCGTGGCCTTCCGATTGAAAACCTCAAACGCAAGCCGTTCCGCACCGGCGCACTGCTCGCCGTCGTCACCATCCTCGCGCTGACGTTCTTCGGCGGCACCATGCTGACCATGAACCTCAACACCGGCATGACCAGTATGGAAAAGCGCCTGGGCGCCGACCTTATGGTCGTGCCGCAAAACACCGCGCAGAAGGCTGAAGCGCTGCTCACCAACGGCAATCCCAGCACTTTCTATTTCACCAAAGACATCGCCGACGAGGTCATGCAGGCCGACGGCATCGCACAGGCCACCGAACAGACCTATATATCATCGCTGGCCGCCGCCTGCTGTGCCGAAAAGCTGCAGATCATCGGTTATGACCCGGACACTGACTTCGTCATCGAACCATGGGTCGCCTCCCAGTTCGAAGGCCCCCTTGAAGACGGTCAGATGATTGCAGGCGCAAATGTCAACGTGTCCACCGACGGCACCATCGAACTCTACGGCCGTTCATGGCCGGTCGTCGCCCAGCTCGCCAACACCGGCACCAGCCTCGACAACTCGGTGTTCATCAACCAAAACACCGTGCCCGACATGGTCGCCGCCTCGGCCAAGGTCTCCAAGCAGGTCATGCCCGCCGAATATGCAGGCGAAGCCGTCTCCACCGTGATGATTAAGACGCAGCAGGGGTACGAAGCGCAGACCGTGGCTGAAAACATCAAGCGTCTTGACTCCCGGTTCGCCGATTTGGAGTACGTATACCCCGGCGGCATCACCGCTAACACCAGAACTTCGCTGACCGCGCTTGTCACCTACCTCAAGATTTTCGTGGCGGTGATCTGGGTAATGGGCGTGATTGTGCTGCTCGCCGTATTCGCCTCGTCGGTGAACGAACGCAAACGCGAATTCGCGTCCCTGCGCATCATGGGCGCCACGCGCGGCATGTTGAATGCCATCATTCTGAAGGAAGCCGCCATCATCGGTCTGATCGGTGGCGTAATCGGCGTCGGCGCGGCCAGCCTGGTGATTTTCCCATTCAGTTCGCTGATCGGCAAACAGCTTCAATTGCCGTATCTGCAAGCCAGCCTGGTTGCGGTGATCGGATTCATTGCCGTGACCATTGTGTGCTCTACGGTCATCGGCATCATCGGTTCGCTGGCCACCATGTGGCGTCTCGGCCGGCCCGAAGCCTACCTGACCCTGCGAGAGGGGGAGTGATATGACTGAGACAACTACGCCGACTCAGCTGACCACGGTTGAGCCGACCAAGCTCCAGCCGACCACGCCAGCTCGGCCGAACGCGCCGACTACGCCGGATTCGCCGCACGTAACCGAGACGCCCTCCCCGGACCATCTGCTGACCTTGACGGACCTGACCCGCCAGTTCGTCCGCCGCGGCACGCCGTTCGACGCCGTCAGCCACGTGAACCTCACCGTCGATGCCGGCGAATTCATCGCCATTGTCGGCCGGTCGGGCAACGGCAAAAGTACGTTGATCAACATGGTCGCCGGGCTGATTCGCCCGACCTCGGGAGCCGTGAGCGTGGCTGGACGCAATGTGGCCGACTTGGGCGATAAAGCACTGTCCGTGCTGAGGAACCGCACTATCGGATTCGTGACCCAAAGCCAGACCCTGCTCGGCAACCTGACCGTGCTCGACAACGTGATTCTGCCCGCAACGATGTTTCCGGAGCCGCTGCCGTTCGCTCAAAACGCGGAAGCAACGGATGCCGTTGCTCAGGTGGACGCTGTTGCGTCGACCGATGCCGTGGCACAAGCCGCTGCCACCAATGATGAAGCAGCCGCCGACCTGTTCATGCCGGATGTCATTGCGCCAATCACAGACCGGGAAAACATGCCGTCAAACACGGCTGCGAGCCGTCCGGACCTGTTCGCCACCCGATCTCGCATGCTGCTCACCCAGCTTGGTGTCGCCGATCTGGCAGACAGCTACCCGCGCGAGCTGTCCGGCGGTGAAATGCGGCGCGTCTCCATCGCCCGCGCGCTGATGAACCAGCCGAGCCTGCTCATCGCCGACGAGCCGACCGGCGACCTCGACCAAGAGAGCACCGACATCGTAATGCGTCTGCTCAGAGACCAAGTCAACAACGGCACGGCGATTCTCATGGTCACCCATGATCCCGATGCACTCGAATACGCAGACCGGGTGTATCGCATGGACGCCGGAGTGCTGTCCATAGCCTCGGTGTAATATGGTCTGCTGGTGTCTGCCAACAGGTAGATACCGTCTGGAGTCATAGCCCATCAGCGGGTCGGCGGTAGGTAATCGCAAGAAAACCAACCCGTTCGTGTTCGTTCACGACGAAGCGCTGGGGAGGCCCGACTCAGCGCTTGCCAGGCATATGCAAGGCAAGCGTTCCGTTCAGATAACGACAGAAGGATTAATCCAATGACGAACGTTCAGCGTTCTCGCCGTCAGGTGCGGCTGTCTCGCGCCCTCGGCATCGCACTGACCCCCAAGGCTCAGCGCATCTTCGAAAAGCGTCCGTACGCTCCTGGCGAGCACGGCCGTGACCGCCGCCGCACCGAGTCCGATTACGCGGTGCGTATGCGCGAAAAGCAGCGTCTGCGCGCTCAGTACGGCATCTCCGAGAAGCAGCTTCGCGCCGCTTACGAGAAGGCCACCCGTACTGCCGGCCAGACCGGTAACGCCATGCTGACCGACCTCGAGACCCGTCTCGACAACCTGGTGCTGCGTGCCGGCTTCGCCCGCACCACCGCCCAGGCCCGTCAGTTCGTGGTGCACCGTCACATCCTCGTTGACGGCAACATCGTGGACCGCCCGTCCTACCGTGTCAAGCCCGGCCAGACCATTCAGGTGAAGGCCAAGAGCCAGACCATGGTTCCGTTCCAGATCGCCGCCGAAGGCGTGCACCGTGACGTGCTGCCTGCGGTCCCCGGCTACCTCGACGTGAACCTGCCGTCCCTGAAGGCCACTGTGACCCGTAAGCCGGAGGTCGAAGAGATCCCGGTGCAGGTCAACATCCAGTACGTGGTCGAATTCTACGCCCGCTGATCCGGGCCCTCTGGTCAACAAATCCAGGACATACCGCTCGAACCCCGCGCTTCTTTCGAGAAGCCGCGGGGTTCCTGCGTTGTAGGCGATTACTGGCCGCACACCGCCTGACGAATCATCGTCGCGTACGCATAGGCACCGGTCATATTCGAATGGATGCCGTCATCGTTGAGGTATTCGCTATGACCTTCGCTATACCCATGCCAATCGATGATGCCCACGTTCTTGTTCTTCTTGGCGGCCTCACGCAGCATCGTATTGTTGTTGTTCTCCTGCCACGGGTATGGCATACGGATGGTGATGAAGTATGTCGGCTTGCCGCCGGTCAGGTCAATGAGCTGTTGCACTTCCTGCTCATTCGAAATCACGCCGTTCGTGCCGAGGCCAAACACCACCACACTGCCACTGTGGCCGGCAGCGGTGTCCTGCTGATACACATCCACCGCCTGCGGCATCTGACGGTTCGGCAGGCCATCGATAAAAGCGTTCGGGAATGCGGCCTGGATGGCGTCCGAAGTACCCGACGTCACTGAATCGCCGACCATCATCATATCCGCGTTGCAGCTTTCCGTTGCCGGATCATAGGCGTACTTCGAAATGTCAAGATTGTTTGGCACCTTTTCCGCAATCGGTTTGATGGTGGGCGGCTGAGAATCCGAACCGTTCTTATTCGCGTCAGCGGTATTGGTTTCGCCGTTCGCGGCATTCGTGGCAGAAGACTCGGGCTCGGGCTTCGCCGGTTTCTTGACCGGCTTGGCGGGTGCCGCGAGTTCGGGGCGCAGCTGAATGGCTCGCGCTTGAGCGATGCCATTCCAGTCCACCGGTGCCCACGTCAGCGCCACAACGGTCACCAATCCGATAACCGACATGACCCACGCGCCCGGACGCAGCTGGTAGCCGGCTTTCGGCAGCGGCTTGGCGTGTTGGCTACGAGGCATCTGCACCGATTTACGGGCCGCCTCGACCAGCTGGTAGAAGGCTTCCGACGCCGCCAACACCACGACGGCCTCAAGAACCCAACCCCACCACGGCAACGCCTGCGTTCGTGTCGCCGGGTTCATGAACTGCAGCAGCGGATAATGCATGACGTACAGCGAGAACGATCGCGACCCGATATAGCGTAGGGGAGCGCAACCCAGCACGTGCGACCAGATTGAGTCATTGTTCACGGCACAGGCCAAGGCGCACAACGATATGAACGCGGTAATCAGGTACACGCCTTGGTACATGTACGACAGATACCCGTTGGCGAACCAGAATCCGGCCAGCAGTGCCGCCAAAGCCGCGGTGCCAAGAACATTGCAGACGATAGTGAGACGGGTGCCCGTCTCGTCGCCGGCCTGACGTTCGATCCGCACTGTTTGCGAAGCCGCTCCAGCTTCCGCAACTTCCGTACCTCGCGAGGAAGACGCAATCCAGATAGCCAACAGTGCACCGGTGGCCAGCTCGGCGAGGCGAGTGTCGGTACCGTAATACACGCGGGAGGTATTGGCCGGGTCAAACAGCAACACCATGGCGGCGGTGGAAGCAGCCATGATGACAAGAATCGCCATGGAGCGCACCCATTTGGACTTGGTGATTTTGCCGAGCACCACCATCAGCAACGGCCAAATCAGATAGAACTGCATCGTCACGCCCAAGAACCACAGATGGGTCAGAGGAGAAGGCAATCCGGCCGCCTCGAAATACGGCACCTTGCGGAAGATGTACACCCAATTGCTGGCGAACAAGGCGCTTGGCAGCGAATCGGAAACCACTTTCTGCAACAGGCTGGGAGCGAACATCCAAGTGAGCCAAGGCACCACGGCAATGGTCGCCAGCATCACCGGCCATAAACGAGTAATGCGGCGGATCAGATATCGGCCATATCCAAAGGACCCGGTGCGGTCCACCATGTTCAGTACCGAACGTGTGGCAAGAAAACCGGTGATAACGAAAAACATCGTCACGCCGATGAATCCGCCCTGCAATAGCGACGGACGGGTGTGGAATGCTATGACTCCAAGAATCGCCAGAGCGCGCAGTCCATCGATACCCCTGAAATGGGTAGGCACAGACGATTGAGATGGTGCAGGTTTCAAGGTTATGCTCACATTACCCTAAGCGTACTCTCAGGAATCGTCAGGTATGCTACCCGGATTACGCATATCTCAGGTAGTGACCTATGCCGTTATGACTTCCGGCAACCCGCACCGAAACCGCCGGAATGGTGACATAATCAGAACCATGATTCTTCATCTGCATTTGGTCCGTCACGGACAGACCTATTTCAACCGATACAACCGTCTGCAGGGATGGTCGAATTCGCCGCTGACCGAGTCGGGCGTCGCCGATGCCGTCAAGGCCGGTGAGCGACTGAAAGGATTGACGTTCGCCGCCGCCTACTGTTCGGACACCACGCGTGCCCAGCAGACGGCCGAGAAAATTCTCGACATCAACGAAGCCGCGGGTAACCCGCGCCCCGCACTCGTGACGGACATGCACTTCCGCGAGCAGTTCTACGGCTACTACGAGGGACTTGACATGGCCATGGCCTGGTACGCCGCGGGAGCACCCCACGGCGTCAAAACCTACAACCAAATCGTCGAGAAGTTCGGGTTGGGGGCCTCGCGTGATTTTCTCAAGGAAGCCGATCCCTTCCACGATGCGGAATCCGATGAGGAATATTGGACGCGCGTCGAAGGCGCGTTCCGTCTTATCGCCGACAACCCGAATCTCAAGGACGGCGACGATGTGCTGCAGATTTCGCATGGCAACACACTGCTTAGCCTCGGTCACCGGTTCGGCGGCCCTGACCTCGATCTGAACGAACGCCCGGCGAATGGTTCGGTAACCGTGATCGACTTCGACACCGACAAGCCGTTCGGCGAAGCCGTGACCATCGTTTCGTACGGCAAGTAGCAAATAGCAAGCAATACATATCGAATAGCACGTACGGTCCACGGCGGCACGCCGCAAACGAAAGCGTCAGCAGGACAGCCTTTCGCCTATAGCCGCATACGCCCACGCGCACGGTTTTCGCCCTGCGCATGCAATGGTATGCCAAGAAATAGGGAAGGAGTGCTACCCTTAGGCGAGTAAGTGTGACCGCAAGGAGGAAACAATGGGAGTCGGAGAGATCGCTGGCCTGATCGCGGCCATCGCGTTCGCAGTATTGGCCGGTTTCATGATCTATCCGCTGATCAGGCTGGGCAAGATGTTTGATCAGATATCGCGGACGGTCCGGGAGTCCGGTGAACACGCCATCCCCGCGCTGGACGAAGGCGTGACCACCGTCAAGCAGGTCAACAAGTCGCTCGAAGACGTGAACAAGATTTCCGCCGCGGCTTCCACCACCGCCAACAACGTTGGTGCGTTGACCGATCTGTATGGCTCCTTCCTCGGTAAGCCCGTCATCAAGATCGCTTCCACCTTCTACGCGCTGAAAACCACGGGTCAGTCCTTCCTTGCGAAGAATGCCGCGAAAACCACCGTCAACGACACCGCCGAGAAGGGGGAGTGATGTTCAAACGCATCTTCTGGGTCGGCGTCGGCGTGGCCATCGGAATCGTTGCCGTCACCAAGGCACAGGCCTATGTCAAGGCCAATACGCCTGATGCGGCACGCCAGTTCCTGCTTGGCCCCGATCAGGACAATGTGCCGATGAAAACACTCGAAGGGTTGGTCAACGAGTTCAATGCCACCCGTCGAGCCCGAGAGGCTGAGCTCAACCGTCAGTACATCGAGCGCGCCAACTGACACGCGCATGCCGCCTTGCCATCTAGTCACTGAATCAGCTAGAACAAACTAGCCCTCATAATCCAGTCTTTTTCCACCAATACCAGGCGCAACTGCGCCCATTACCCAAACAAGGAGTTCATCCGCTCATGCGCACTGCGGACATCGCAAAGCGATACCTCGATTATTTTGCCAAGCACGACCATCTCATCGTGCCCTCGGCATCCCTGATTTCCCCGAACCCCACCACGCTTTTCACCATCGCCGGCATGGTGCCGTTCATCCCGTACCTGATGGGTGAGCAGACCCCGCCGAAGCGCCGCATGGCCTCCAACCAGAAGTGCGTGCGTACGCTCGACATCGACGAGGTCGGCAAGACCACCCGCCACGGCACCTTCTTCCAGATGCTCGGCAACTTCTCCTTCGGCGACTACTTCAAGGAAGAGGCCATCCACTACGCCTGGGAGCTGCTCACCACCTCGCAGGATGAGGGCGGCTACGGCTTCGACCCCGAGAAGCTGTGGATGACCACGTTCACCGACGATGACGAAGCCCGTTCCATGTGGATCAACGAGGGCGTGGACCCCGAGCACATCCAGAAGATGGGCATGGAAGACAACTTTTGGACCACCGGTGGCCCCGGACCCGGCGGCCCCTGCTCCGAAATCTACGTGGACCGCGGCCCCGCCTTCGGCAAGGAAGGCGGCCCGATTGCCGACGAGAACCGCTACATCGAGATCTGGGACCTCGTGTTCGAGAACTACGAGGTCGACAACGTCAAGTCCAAGACCGACCTGCACATCGTGGGCGAGCTTGAGAACAAGAACATCGATACCGGTGCCGGCTTGGAACGTCTGGCCTACCTGCTGCAGGGCAAGAACAACATCTACGAGACCGATGAGGTCTTCCCGGTCATCGAGGCCGCCGAGCAGCTCTCCGGCCTGAAGTACGGCGAGAACGAGGACGCCGACGTGCGCTTCCGCGTGGTCGCTGACCACGTGCGCTCCGCCCTGATGATCATGTCCGACGGCGTGCGCCCGTCCAACGTGGGCCGTGGCTACGTGCTGCGCCGCCTGCTGCGCCGCACCGTGCGCTCCATGCGCATGCTCGGCGTGACCGATCCGGTGCTGCCCACCCTCTTCCCGACCTCCAAGACCGCCATGGAGGCCAGCTACCCGGAGCTCAACGACACCTTCCATGAGGTGTCCGAATCCGCGTATGGCGAGGAAGACGCCTTCCGCCGCACCCTTGAGACCGGCACCACGATTCTCGACGTGGCCGTCAACAAGGCCAAGAGCGATTCCGCCGAGCCCGTCGTGGCCGGCGAGGACGCCTTCAAGCTGCACGACACCTACGGCTTCCCGATTGAGCTGACCCTCGAGATGGCCGCCGAACAGGGCGTGAAGGTGGACGAGGCCAAGTTCCGCGAACTCATGGCCGAGCAGAAGTCCCGCGCCCGCGCCGACGCCCTCAAGAAGCGTCACAACGTGGATCTTTCCGTTTACGACGACTTCAAGAAGACGCTCGTCAGCCCGATCGACTTCCTCGGCTACACCGACATGTCCGCCCGCGCCAAGGTGATCGGCATCATGCAGGAAGGCAAGGGTTCCGTGCCCGCCGTGACCGGCCCGGCCAACGTCGAGGTCATCCTCGACCGCACCCCGTTCTACGCGGAGGCCGGCGGCCAGCTCGCCGACCAGGGCGAGATCCTGTCCGACGACGGCGCCGTGCTCGAAGTCGACGATGTGCAGAAGCCCATCAAGGGCCTCATCGTCCACCAGTGCCGTCTGACCGAAGGCACGCTGGTCGTCGGCGCCGAAGTCAACGCCAACATCGACCTGGCCCGCCGTGGCGCCATCGCCCGCTCGCACACCGCCACGCACATGGTGCACAAGGCGCTGCGTGAGGAGCTGGGCCCGCAGGCCACCCAGCGCAGCTCCGAAGACGCCCCGAACCGTCTGCGCTTCGACTTCCAGTGGTCCAAGGCCCCGGCCAAGTCCGTGATCTCCGCAGTCGAGGAGCGCGTCAACGACAAGCTGCGCGACAACCTCGCCGTGACCACCAAGGAAATGAAGTTCGACGACGCCATCGCCCTCGGTGCCATGCACCTGTTCGGTGAGAAGTACGGCGACATCGTACGCGTGGTCTCCATCGGCGAAGACGGCTGGAGCCGCGAGCTGTGTGGTGGTACCCACGTGGACCACGTTGGCAAGATCGGCATGGTCAACATCCTGTCCGAAGCCTCCATCGGCTCCGGCGTGCGTCGTGTCGACGCCGTCGTGGGCCAGGGTGCCTATGACTTCAACGCTCGTGAGCACGCGCTGGTCTCCCAGCTGTCCGACAAGCTCAACGCTCGCCCGGACGAGCTCGCCGAGCGTGTGAACGCCCTGCTCGCCAAGCTCAAGGAATCCGATCGTCGCTTGGCCTCCATGTACGAGTCCCAGCTGGCCGCCTCGGTTCCGGCGCTGGTTGCTGACACCAAGAACTCCGCGGCCCCGGTCAAGGTGGCCGTCAAGAACGTGGGCCACTTCGGCGCGGTCGATGCCCTGCGCAAGACCGTACTTGACGTGCGCGCCCAGCTCGGTGAAGACGCCCCCGTGGTGGTGGCCCTCGCCGGCGTGAACGAGGATGACAAGCCGATGGTCGCCGTGGCCACCAACGAGGCCGCCCGCAAGGCCGGCATCAAGGCCGGTGATCTGGTGCGTGGCGCAGCCAAGGTCCTCGGCGGCGGTGGCGGCGGCAAGCCGGACTTCGCCCAGGGTGGCGGTGTCGATGCCTCCAAGATCGACGAGGCCCTCGAAGCGCTCAAGCACGAGGCGCAGAAAGCCTGATTCCGCCAGTGGTGTGGTTAGGCGTTGATTTGGGTAATGCCCGGGTCGGACTGGCACTGTCCGACCCGGAGCTTACCTTTGCACACCCTGCTGGCAACATTCATGTTGCCGGCGACTATTTCTTTGCTATTGACGAGGTCCTGAACGTCATCGAAGACGAACATGTGGACCATGTAATCGTCGGACTGCCCCTGCAGATGGACGGTACAGAAGGCAAAAGCGCCAAAAAAGCGCGCAGGTGGGCGGCCAATCTGGAGAAGAGGCTGCAAGCAGAGAGTGAAGACAGTGATTCTACGGAGTATCAGATTCCGCAGGTATCATTGATAGATGAGAGATTGACAACAGTCAGTGCGCATCGTCAGCTGTTCGAGGCCCATAAAGCTTCGAACAAGCACAGGCCGGTGGTTGACCAGCAGTCGGCAGTGGTGATTTTGCAGACGGCACTCGACCGTACCCGGGAGCAGTGAGGTATCGGTTATGACCGATGATTTTAACGAGTTCTTTGATGACAACACGCATTGGGTCGAACAGGGGTCAGAACCAATGCGCGGGGCCGAGCCGCCAGAACCGCCGAAATCCCGCAAGGAGATGCGCAAGCGACGTGCACAGCGCAGGCGCAAGCGTATCAGTGGCATTATCATCGCTATCGCCATCGCCGCCCTTCTTATCGGCGGCGGCTATTTCGGCGTAACCAAGCTCATCGCATGGCGCGACAGCCGGAGCAACCAGTCGACGGCCATCGCGGACTATCCGGGACCGGGCTATGGCGAGGTCGAATTCACCGTGAGCGAGGGCCAAGGCGCGGCGGAGATCGCCGATAATCTGCTCAAGGCCGAAGTCATCAAGTCTACTGCCGCGTTCACCAGCGTGGTCAACGCCAATAGCGCGACACTCTATCCGGGAACGTTCACATTGAAGAAGCATATGGCCGCATCCGATGTGATCGCCGTTCTCTCCGACACCAACCGGGCGGCGGACTTCCTCGAGGTTCGTCCCGGTGAACGTGCCACCGATGTGTTCGCCAACGCCGCGAAGCTTTCCGGCATTGCCCAAAGCGAATTCGATACGATTATCAAGAACAAGGGTAAGGATATTCTGCCCAATGAAGCGGGCGGTAGCTTTGAGGGATGGCTGGAGCCGGGAACCTACAACGTCAAGAGCATGAAGAGCGCTTCGGAAATCCTCAAGGCCATGGTCGATAAGCGTATCGCCAAGTTGGATGAATTGGGCGTGCCGACCGGCAGTGACCGCGAACGGGTGATGATCATCGCCTCTATCGCCGAGGCCGAGGTCAACAAAGCCGATTACTACGGCAAAGTGACGCGAGTCATCGAGAACCGTTTGGAGCAGGGCATGTCGTTGGGCATGGATTCCACCGTGGCCTATGGCAATAACGTCAAGCCCGCGCAGGTGACCACCGAGATGACCCAGGACGAGTCCAACCCGTACAACACGTACAAGATCTCCGGCCTGCCGCCTACGCCGATCAGCAATCCCGGCGATAGCGCCATTCAAGCGGCACTGCACCCCGAAAGCGGCAATTGGCTGTACTTCTGCACGGTCAATCTGGACACCGGCGAAACCAAGTTCGCCGTAACCGCCGATGAACATGACCAGAACGTGGCCGAACTACGCAAGTGGCAAGCCGAAAACCAGTAGTCACCTCATTGACTCCCCTCGCCGAGGGGGGCTGTCCGCAAAGCGGACTGAGGGGAGTAATACGGGATTAAGCCCCAACAACCACCGCCACAATCGCGCCCGCCAATATCACCGGCACATACGGCACCTTGCCCGCATGTGCCGGCGATGTGCGTTGCGGGTCGAATCGCGTCCACAAGGCAATCCATGTGATGCCGGCAACGCCCATCGCCAGCCACCAGACCACCACAGGCAACAGGCCAAACAGTCCGACAGACAATCCCATAGGTATCAAGGCGGTCACATCACCGAATCCCAACGACCGCGGCACCAGCAACGCCAACGCGAACTGGATTAGGCAACATAGCACGGTGAACAACAGCGCCTGCAACAGCACGAACAGGTCGTTCACCACCACTCCATACGCGAAATCGGCGGCCAGCTGAAGCAACGCGCCCACAGCCACCCACGCGATCGGCACCCGCCGATGACGAACATCCTCAATGGACAGTGCAAGCCCACATAGCAGACCGGGTAGCGTGAACAGGTATGGCATGGCTTAACATTAACCCCTAGTTAGACGTACACATAGACGTACACACATGAAACGAGGGAAGTTATGCTGCGTTGGCAGACGGCAGGGGAGTCTCACGGAGAAGCATTGGTGGCCATGATTGAAGGGTTGCCGGCCGGCGTGCGTATTAGCACGGACGATATCGTTTCCGCACTGGCACGCCGTCGACTTGGATATGGTCGCGGTGCCCGCATGAAGTTCGAGCAAGACAAGGTCCGTCTGCTGACCGGTGTACGCCACGGCCTGACCCTCGGCTCGCCGGTGGCCATCGAAATCGCCAACACCGAATGGCCGAAGTGGACCGAGGTCATGAGCGCTGATGCACTCGACCATGACCTGCCGCGCGAAGGCCGCAATGCGCCCCTGAGCCGCCCACGCCCGGGCCACGCCGATCTGACCGGCATGCGCAAGTATGGTTTTGATGACGCCCGCCCGGTACTGGAGCGCTCCAGCGCCCGTGAGACCGCCTCCCGCGTGACCTTGGGCGAGGTGGCCAAGCAGTTCCTGGATCAGGCGTTCGGCATCCGCACCGTAGCCCACGTGGTGGCGCTCGGTGGCGTGCAGACCAACCCCGACCTGCCCCTGCCCACCCCCGATGATCTGGAAGCGCTTGACGCCTCGCCTGTCCGTACGCTGGACAAAGAGGCCGAAGCCCGCATCATCGAACGCATCAACGAGGCCAAGAAGGCCGCCGACACGTTGGGCGGCGTGATTGAAGTGCTCGCCTACGGCGTGCCCGCAGGCATCGGCACCTACGTGGAGTCCGACCGTCGTCTGGACGCGGCTCTGGCCTCCGCGATTATGGGCATTCAGGCGTTCAAGGGTGTGGAGATCGGCGACGGCTTCCTGGAAGCCTCCCGCCCCGGTTCGCAGGCGCACGATGGGATCGTGGTCAACGCCGACGGCCGCATCGACCGTCTGTCCAACCGCGCAGGCGGCATTGAAGGCGGTATGTCCAATGGCCAGGTGATTCGCGTACGCGGTGCCATGAAGCCGATTCCGTCCATCCCCAAGGCCCTGCGTACGGTCGACGTGCTGACCGGCGAATCCGCACAAGCCATCAACCAGCGTTCCGACAGCACTGCCGTGCCTGCGGCATCCGTGGTGGCCGAGGCCATGGTGCGTCTGACTTTGGCGAAGTACGCGCTGGATAAGTTCGGTGGAGACAGTGTTGCCGAAACACGGCGCAACCTTGAGTCGTATCTCGCCTCGTGGCCGGAGCACATGCGCTGAACGAAGTGGAGTATGGTTTCGTGACGACTGCCGCGGAACCATCAGCAATTGTACTCACCAATCGTCGAGAGGATTCGTAGATTATGACCGCACGCCCCCGCGCCGTCATCATCGGCATGATGGGAGCCGGCAAAACACGTGTCGGTAAGGAAGTGGCGCATATGTTGCGTCTGCCGTTCGCCGATGCCGATGTGGAGATCGAACGTGAAGTGGGCATGAAGATTCCCTCCTACTTCGAGGAATACGGTGAGCCGGCATTCCGCGAGGTCGAGGCCGATTTCATCGCCGATATGCTTGAGGATTTCGACGGTATCTTTTCGCTGGGCGGTGGCGCTCCCATGACGCCATCCACCCAGCATGCCCTCGCCTCCTACATCGACCATGGCGGTCGTGTGGTCTACCTTGATGCCGATCCGGCGGAAGCCATGGAACGCGCGAACCGTGGGGGAGGCCGGCCCATGCTCAATGGCGACGCCAACTCCCGTTGGAAGAAACTGTTCAAGCAGCGTGACCCGGTATTCCGCGAGGTCGCCAACGTTCATGTCCATACCCGGGGACTTACGCCTCAGGGCGCAGCGAAGAAAGTGATTGATATGGTTTCTGAGCGAGCAGTGCATGTTACCGGAGCGGCAATTGAGCCGTATGATGTGGTCATTGGCGAAGGTGCCATGAATCATCTGGTCGACGTGCTGGGACCCAAGCCCGCCAAAATCGCGCTTATCCATACCCAGCCGGTGCAGCGACACTCCGATCGTGCCCGCGCCCTGTTGCGTCAGGGCGGCTATGAGGTTTCCGACATCGTGATTCCGGATGCCGAACCCGGCAAGACCATTACCGTGGCCAACGGCATTTGGGAACGCCTTGGCAACGAAGGTTTCACCCGATCCGATGCCGTGGTGGGGCTTGGCGGCGGTGCCGCAACCGATTTGGCCGGTTTCGTGGCTGCCACGTGGATGCGCGGCGTGCGCTATGTGAACTGCCCGACCTCGCTGCTGGCTATGGTCGATGCCTCCACCGGTGGCAAAACCGGCATCAACACCCCGCAGGGCAAGAACCTCGTCGGCTCGTTCTACACGCCTGCCGGTGTGCTGGCCGACACCAAGACGCTGGCTACGCTGCCCAATGACATCTTCATCGAGGGTCTCGGCGAAGTCGCCAAATCCGGTTTCATCCGCGACCCCGAAATCCTGCATATTCTCGAAGACCACGCAGCTGAACTGCGCGCTTTCGACGGCTCTACATTCCTCGGCTCGCCGCTCGAAGACGTGGTTGCCGAGCTCATTGAGCGCACGGTAAAGGTCAAGGCCTACCACGTCTCCTCCGATTTGAAAGAGAAGGGTCTGCGTGAATTCCTCAACTACGGGCACACGATGGGCCATGCCATCGAAAAGCTCGAGCACTTCCGCTGGAGGCATGGCAATGCGGTGGCCGTCGGTATGGTGTATGCCGCCGAGCTGGCCCATCTGATCGGTTACATCGATCAGGATCTGGTTGACTATCACCGCTCGTTGCTCGCTTCGCTGGGTCTGCCGACGTCGTGGAATGGCGGCTCGTTCGACGACGTGCTCGCATTGATGCATCGCGACAAGAAAGCCCGTGGCAACGAACTGCGCTTCGTGGTCCTCGACGAGATTGGTCACGTCGTACACCTCGACAACCCGCCCGCCGAAGCCGTAGAAGAAGCATTCCGTCGTATCCAGCAGTAATTGAACGGCCGTAGGCCGTGCCGTTCGCCATCCCCTCAGAAAAAAGTACTTGGCTCCCCTCTAACGGAGGTGCCCCGGAGTCGGATTTACCTGCTACCTCCCTCTGATGAGGGAGGTGCCCCGAAGGGGCGGAGGGAGAGAAGCACAAACAAAAGGAGTCCCAATGACCAAAGTCATCGTTGTCAATGGCCCCAACCTCGGACGTCTCGGCGTCCGCCAGCCCGACGTCTACGGTCGTCAAGACCTCGACACCCTGCGCAAGCTCTGCGCCGAATGGGGCAAGGACCTCGGCCTCGAAGTCGAGGTGCGCCAGACCGACGACGAAGCCGAAATGGTGCACTGGATGCACCAAGCCGCCGACGAGAAAACCCCGGTGGTCATGAACCCCGCCGCCTTCACGCACTATTCGTATGCTCTCGCCGACGCCGCGCACATGGTCATTGATGAGAACCTGCCGCTTATGGAAGTCCATATTTCCAACCCGTCCGCCCGCGACGAGTTCCGCAAGCGTTCCGTAATCAGCCCTGTGGCCACCGGCACCATCACCGGCATGGGTTTCTACGGCTACAAGCTCGCGCTCGATGCTGTGGCGCACTTGCTGAGCGAATAGAACCAAGCCCTCCAGCCAATCCCGGGTAGCAGTCGACGTTGCGCCCGGGATTCCTGTTACCTGAGGAAACCATAAGCGTCCAAGTAAAAGGAAGCCATGACTCTCACCGCCACGGAACGTGATCTCGTCGATGCCGCGTCACGCTGGTTCGACGCCCACCGCGCACAGTTTGCCGATGAACTGTATAAGCTGCTGCGCTATCCGTCAGTTTCCGACGAATCGGACCCGAATCCTCGTCCTGGTGCGCCCTATGGACCTGAAGTGCGCCGTGTATTCGACCATATGCTGGCCAAGGCAGGACGAGACGGGCTGCCTACGCGCGACTACACCGGCCACGTCATGGAAGTCGTTTATCCACAGGAGAACGTGGAGACCGACCGTGACATCGCCTTCGTCGACCACCTCGACGTAGTCCCCGCCGACGACGGTTGGACGCACGATGCCTTCGATCCGCAGGTTATTGGCGATATTGTTATCGGTCGCGGCTCATTGGACAATAAAGGCGTCGCGCTGACCAACTATTTCCTACTCCGTTTCTTCAAGGAACACGACCACCGTTTCCGCCACCGCGTACGTATACTGTTCGGCGGCTCCGAAGAGATCGCGCTCAACGACATCAAATGGTTCGTCGCCAACATCGGCGCGCCGTACCAGGCCATCGTCACCGATGGTCCCTTCCCGGTGAACAATATCCAAAAAGGACTGCTCGATGTGGATGTCGAATTGCCGGTCGGGCCGCAATTGCGCGGTTGGCATGCCGGCACCGCCACTAACACGGTTCCCGGGGCCGCCGCAATCACCCTCACCGGCGTCGACGAATCTACCGTGCGGCAAGCATTCTGCCAGAGCGGCAACATCGCTCCAGATATCGCCGAGCGATTGCATATCAACGCAACAGCGCAAGGCGTCACGATTGAGGCCACCGGTGTTGCCGGTCATGCCTGCCAACCGTCTGGTACCGTAAACGCTATAGCGGTGCTCACTACGGCGCTTGCCCAGTCCGGTCTGCTCGAAGGCCGTGACCTCACTGCAGCGCAGGCGATTGCCCAATGGACAAAAGACTCATATGGCACCGGCTTGGGTATCGATTGCGAGAATGCGGAAAGCGGACCGACCACCGCCAATGGTGGTTTGATTATGCCGGCGAATGAGTTCGCTGAAGCAGACAAGGTATTAGGCGCGGTATCGGGTGAGACTTCTGAAGATGCCATCGTATTGCACTTCGACATCCGTTATGCGGTAGGCCAGGCACACGAACAAATCATCGGGCGTATTCAAGCACAAGCCGAAGCGGCGGGCGGCCGCATTGTCGACATCCTTAACGATGACCCATACTACGTGCAGGCTGACGACCCGCGTGTCCAGTTGCTCACCGCAACCTACAACGACGTGCTCGGTTGCGAGGCTCGACCCGTGGCTGTCGGCGACGGCACCCACGCCCGCTTTATCCCGCGCGCACTCAACTTCGGTCCCGAATTCCATGCCGACCATGTGCCGGCGGTCGACGGCATCGACCTGGAGACCCCGCCATTCATCGCACCAGGTGCCGGCAACGCGCACGGCGCCGATGAATGGGCCTCGCTGAAAAACCTGAAAACAGCGTTTGTTCTATATGCGTTAGGCCTAGTGCGTCTCGACCAATACCTGCAATAGCTGGCGGATAAGACGTTTGACGTGATTATGACCTTGCGTATGCTTTTTGGCGAGCCTACTATTCGTATCGTTCAAGTATGCCATGTCGGGGCTGACGCGTCTGGCGAACACGCCGAGTCACATGCGGATGATAGAGTGAAATTCCATGGTTAGAAGAACACATGGTAATTCTCAAGAACACGTCACCAAGCATATTTTCGTCACTGGCGGCGTTGTTTCCTCTCTCGGCAAGGGCCTGACCGCATCTTCGCTCGGTCGTTTGCTGCGCAGCCGCGGTATCCATGTTCTGCAGCAAAAGCTCGATCCGTACATCAACGTCGACCCGGGCACCATGAACCCGTTCCAGCATGGTGAGGTCTACGTGACCGAAGACGGTGCCGAAACCGATCTCGACATCGGCCACTACGAGCGTTTCCTCGACGTCTTCCTGAGCCAGAAGGCCAACGTCACCACCGGTCAGATCTATCAGGAAGTGCTGCGCAAGGAGCGCGCCGGCGAATACCTCGGCCAGTGCGTGCAGGTCATCCCGCACATCACCAACGAAATCAAGTCTCGTATGCGCGCCCAGGCTTCCGATGACGTGGACGTGATCATCACCGAAATCGGTGGTACCGTCGGCGACATCGAGTCCCAGCCCTTCCTTGAGGCCGCCCGCGAAGTGCGTCGCGATCTCGGCCCGGACAACTGCATGTTCGTGCACGTTTCCCTGGTGCCGTACATTTCCGCCGCCCACGAGCTCAAGACCAAGCCCACCCAACATTCCGTGATGATGCTGCGTCAGCTCGGCATCTCCCCGGACGCCCTCGTGCTGCGTTCCGACCGCCCGCTCAACCAGTCCATCAAAGACAAGATCTCCCTGATGTGCGACGTCGATGCCGAAGGCGTGGTCAACTGCGTGGATGCGCCGAGCATCTACGATGTGCCGAAGATCCTGTTCGAGGAGGGCCTCGACGCCTATGTGGTGCGTGAGCTCGGCCTGCCGTTCCATGACGTCGATTGGGATGAATGGGCAGATCTGCTTGAGCGCGTCCACCACCCCAAGCACGAGGTCAACATCGCCATCGTCGGCAAGTACATCGATCTGCCGGACGCCTACCTGTCTGTCACCGAGGCCATCAAGGCCGGAGGCTTTGCCAACTGGGCCAAGGTCAACGTCAAGTGGGTTGCGGCCGATCGTTGCGAAACCACCGAAGGTGCGGCCGCCGCTCTCGACAACGTCGACGGCATTGTGATCCCCGGCGGCTTCGGCATCCGCGGCATCGACGGCAAGATCGGCGCCCTGAAGTTCGCCCGCGAAACCAAGCTGCCCGCCCTCGGCCTGTGCCTGGGCCTGCAGTCCATGGTCATCGAATACTCCCGCCACGTGCTGGGCATTGAAGACGCGAACTCTTCCGAGTTCGAGCCCGATTGCGCCAACCCGGTGATTGCCACCATGGAAGAGCAGAAGGACATCGTGGCCGGCAAGGGCGACATGGGCCACACCATGCGTCTTGGCTCCTACCCGGCTGAGCTGGAGGAAGGCTCGCTGGTCGCCGAACTGTACGGCACCACGCATGTCACCGAGCGCCACCGCCACCGTTACGAAGTCAACGTGGCCTACAAGGATCGTCTGCGCGAAGGCGGCCTGCGCATCTCCGGCCAGAGCCCGGACGGCGAGCTCACCGAGTTCGTGGAACTGCCGCAGGACGTGCATCCGTTCTATGTGGCCACCCAGGCTCACCCGGAGTTCAAGTCTCGCCCGACCAAGCCGCACCCGCTGTTCGCCGGTCTGGTCAAGGCCGCACTCGACCATCAGGCGGCGCGCTGACTCACTTTCGTGCCGTGCATAATATCGCGGCATGATGTGCTGGCTGCCGTCATCGGCGTAGCGCAAGACATACGGTAAAGATGCGGTGGCGAAACATCTAATGATGTTTCGCCACCACGTCTTTTTTTGTTGTATGAGCAGCACGCAGCATGATGTATTGGAAGGCGACGGTAAAAATTTACCGTTTCTATGATGTGTTGGTAGTATGCAGATAACGCTTAGTAGGCCATCGCAGAAAGACCGACCATGACCGAGCACCTTGATGACTCGACCCAGCAGTTTGCGCCTCTGTTTGGTGCGAATAATGCCGTCAGCGGCACTGTGGCAGGACAGTGTGGATGCTGCTGCATCAGATTCCATTCAGGGCGATGAGATGAGGAAGCGCCGCATCTGGCCGTGGGTGGTGATTGCTTGTCTGCTGGTTGCCTTGGGGGCTGCCTGTGGCGGCGGTGTTTGGTTCTTCCAAGATCACGTGCTGCCTGGCACAACGCTATGGGGAAATTCAGTTACCGGCAAAACCGAGCAGGAGATTGCCGACCTAATCAACGACCAGGTCGACAACACCGCGGTACGAGCGAAATACCAGGGGCAGTCGGCGACGTTCACGCTGAAAGATCTCGGCATCGAAGTTGATGGTGAAGCAATCGCATCCGATGTCATCAATGCCCAACGCGGTGACGCATGGTGGCAACAGTATGCGTTCTGGATTACGCATGATGTGGCCCCGCAAATCAATCCCGAGCTCGCTGATGGCAGTGTGGTAGATAAGGCGCTGAACATTGATGCGCAAGAACCTGTTGACGCGCAAGTCGCATTGAACGATAACAACAGTGGCTTCAACGTTGTTGTGGGAGAAAATGGCCAGGGAGCCAACGCCACGAGCATTGCGAAGCAAGCCATTTCCACAGTGGAGTCATTGGGCAGTGTCCAGCCACAGACCGTTCGGGTGGAACTCGACGTAACCGAACCGACGATTACCAATGCAATTGCCGATGAGGCGAAAACCACGCTGGAAACCATAGTGAACAATGCAGTGGCCATCAAGGTGGCGGATAAAGACATCGCCACCGTGAATGCGTCCATGCTGGGTTCGGCCATGCGCATCGACGCCAACCAGCAGTCAAAGCTGAAAGACAATGAAGTACGTAATGGCTACGTGGTCTTTGATGCCGATAAGCTGCAGCAATACTATGACGAGCAAATCAAGCCGAATCTCAAATTGGAACGTGAAGACAAGAAGGTCGTCGTCAATAATGCTGGCGAAGTGCTGAGCACTGAAACAGAAGGCCATGATGGCATTGTGATTGCCGATGGCGCGGATACGGAGGTTGGTGCTCGCTTGGCTCAGGTGCTGGCCACGGGAACTGGCTCAGTGAATGTGGACGGCAAGGTCGATCCCAAACAGGAAGTCAAGGTCACTCATCGCGTGGTGATTGACCTGTCCGACCATAAGCTCTATGCCTATGAGAATGACACGGTGGTCAAAACATTGAATGTCGTGGTCGCGGAGGGCAATGACAACGTCACCGGCGAATGCGTTGGCATGATGTGTACGCCGACAGGTGACTTCAACGTATGGCAAAAGTTGCCCAGTCAAGATATGAGCGGCACGCTGAATCTTGCCGATGGCACGGTGGAAACATGGGATGTCAAAGACGTGGGCTTCGTCAACTACTTCTCCTCCGGTTGCGCAATCCACCGTATTGCCGGCGGATATGTAGCGGATGCCGTAATGCCCTCCATTGCCAACGGATCTCATGGTTGCGTGGGCATCGGATGGGATGTGGCCGAATGGTTCTACAACTGGTGCAATATGGGCACGAGCGTGCATATCCAAGTGTGATATGCAACAGTGTGATATGTAACAAATACGGCATGCAGTGGTGCGACACATAATGCCGCATACGCGATGTTCGGTGTGCATGGGACAAGCTTGCCCGGCTCCAATATCGCTGTATCGCATTCGTGTAATCAAGCCCACAGCCAATATGCGTCAGGGCAGCTAGTGTTTGCACTTGGGTTCTGCTAGGTTTTCATAGGATTAAGTGTGATACAAGGAAGGCAGGATGGTGACCGAAAACACAGCACCAAACGCCGCCGCTGACGTGGAGATGAGCCAGTATGTGGCTGATCGTACCCGCGTCAACGAGGACAAGATCAAGAAAGATGACGAGATCATCAGCCAGTTCGGCGACTACAACTATGGTTGGCATGATTCTGATGCCGCCGGCGAAGCCGCAAAACGAGGCATTGATGAGAACGTCGTACGCGCGATCAGCGCCGACAAAGGCGAGCCGCAGTGGATGCTCGACATGCGTCTGCGTGGATTCAAGGCGTTCCTCGAAAAGCCCATGCCCGATTGGGGTGTGGATCTCTCCGGCTTCAACGCAGACGACTTCAAGTACTACGTCAAGCCAATCGACAAGCAGGCGAAAAGCTGGGACGAACTGCCGGACGACATCCGCAACACCTACGATCGCCTCGGCATCCCGGAGGCGGAGAAGAACCGCCTCGTCTCCGGCGTGGCCGCCCAGTACGAGTCGGAGGTCATCTACAACTCCATCCAGGAGGACCTGAAGAAGCAGGGCGTCATCTTCGTCGACACGGACACCGCTGTGCGCGAATACCCTGAACTCGTCAAGAAGTACTTCGGCACCGTCGTGCCTCCGGAAGACAACAAGTTCGGTGCCCTCAACACCGCGGCATGGTCCGGCGGCTCGTTCGTATACGTGCCGAAGGGTGTGCACGTGGACATCCCGTTGCAGGCATACTTCCGCATCAACACCCCGGCCATGGGTCAGTTCGAGCGCACGCTCATCATCGCGGACGAAGGCTCCTACGTGCACTACGTGGAAGGCTGCACCGCCCCGATCTGGTCCGAGGACTCGCTGCACGCCGCCATCGTCGAGATCATCGTCGAAAAGCACGCCCGCGTGCGTTACACCACCGTGCAGAACTGGTCGAACAACGTCTACAACCTCGTCACCCAGCGTGCCTACGTGCGCGAGGGCGGCACGATGGAATGGGTCGACGGCAACATCGGTTCCAAGGCCACCATGAAGTACCCGGCCTGCATCCTCGCCGAACCGTACGCCAAGGCATCCACCATGTCCCTCGGCTTCGCCGGCAAGGGCCAGTACCAGGACACGGGCGCGAAGATGATTCACCTCGCCCCGCACACCAGCTCCACCATCGTCGCCAAGTCCATTTCCCGTGGTGGTGGACGTTCTGCCTATCGCGGTCTGGTCAAAATCGTCAAGGGCGCGTACGGTTCGTCCAACTCGACCGTGTGCGATGCCCTGCTGGTCGACGACTTCTCCCGCTCCGATACCTACCCGCACGTCGACGTTCGCGAAGACGACGTTTCGATGGCCCACGAAGCCACCGTTTCCAAGATTTCCGAAGACCAGCTCTTCTACCTGATGAGCCGAGGACTTACGGAAGAAGAGGCGCGAGGCATGATCGTGCGCGGCTTCGTCGAACCGATCAGCCGCGAGCTGCCTATGGAATACGCGCTCGAACTCAACAGACTTGTGGAACTCCAGATGGAAGGATCGGTGGGCTGATTCCGATGACCGACAACACAACACCCGTCAAGGAAATCAAGATTCCGGTCGCCGACCCCAACGACCCGTACGCGATTCCGGCCGCCATGCCGTCCTCCGTGGACCATGCCGTGCGCTCGTTCAACGCAGGCGACTACCCGGAGCCCTGCCGCAAGCAGGACGAATGGCGCTACACGCCTATCGAGCGCATCAACGAGTTCTTCACCGTGTTCGAGCCTTCCGGCGAAACGCAGATCGAAGTCTCCATGATTGACGGCTCGCCGTTGGCCGAAGGCGTGAAGCTCAGCCAGATCAAGCTCGGTGAGGGCCTGTCCGGCACTGTGTCCAAGCCCAACGACCGCGTCTCCGCAGTCGAATGGGAATCCGGCCACACCGCAACCATTCTGGAACTGTCCGGCGAGATCGCCCAGCCCGTGCTCGTCAAGGTGCACGGCGCGGGGGAGAACCTCGACGCTTTCCATCTGGTGATCGCCGCCGCCGACAAGGCTCATGCGGACGTCGTCGTGGAACACGACGGTGACGCACGACTGGCCGAAGGCGTGGAAATCACCACCGGCAAGGACTCGCACGTCTCCACCACGTTCGTTCAGGAATGGGCCAAAACCGCCAAGCATGTGGCCAACCACCGCATCCACGTCGGCGAAGGCGCATCCCTGCGCCACTCCGTCGTAACCTTGGGCGGCGACATCGTCCGCATCCGCATGGATCAGGACTTCGGCGGCGAACAGGGCGACCTCAACATGCTCGGCATCTACTTTGTGGACCCCGGCGAGCATATCGAACACCGCACGATGGTGGTACACAACCACCCCGACTGCAAGTCCCGCGTGGTCTACAAGGGCGCGCTTGACGGCAAGGGCGCGCACTCCACTTGGGTGGGCAACGCGCTCATCCAGCCCACCGCCCCCGGCACCGACTCCTACGAGCTCAACCGCAACCTGGTCCTGACCCCGGGCGCCATCGCCGATTCCGAGCCGAACCTCGAAATCGAAAACGGCAACATCATCGGTGCCGGTCACGCCTCTTCGGTGGGCCGCTTCGACGACGAGGAACTGTTCTACCTCGAATCCCGCGGCATCCCCGAAACCGACGCCCGCAAGCTCGTGGTGCGCGGCTTCTTCGGCGAACTCGTCGAGGAGATCGGCATTCCCGCCATCTCCGAACATCTGATGACCGTGATTGACCGCCGACTGGCCCGTGGCGAAAACGACGCCATGGCACAGGTCCTCGAAGACAAGTAAGAACAGCATTTTTAGGAGCACAACAATGTCAACACTCGAAATCAAGGACCTGCACGTCCACGTCGAAACCAAGGAAGGCATCAAGCCGATCCTGAAGGGTGCCACCCTGACCGTCCACTCCGGCGAAACCCACGCCATCATGGGCCCCAACGGTTCCGGCAAGTCCACTCTCGCCTACACGTTGGCCGGCCACCCCAAGTACGTGGTCGACTCCGGCGAGGCCCTCCTCGACGGCAAGGACATCCTCAAGATGACTCCGGACGAGCGCGCCAAGGCCGGCCTGTTCCTGGCCATGCAGTACCCGGTCGAAATACCGGGCGTGTCCATGACCAACTTCTTGCGCACCGCCAAGACCGAAATCGACGGCGAGGCTCCCGGTATTCGCCAGTGGGCCAAGGACCTGTCCGTAGCCATGAAGCGCCTCAAGATGGACCCGAAGTTCGCCTCCCGTTCCGTGAACGAAGGCTTCTCCGGCGGTGAAAAGAAGCGCGCCGAAGTGCTGCAGCTCGAACTGCTGAAGCCGAAGTTTGCCATCCTTGACGAAACCGACTCCGGCTTGGACGTGGACGCCCTGCGCATCGTGTCCGAAGGCGTGAACCGCGCCAAGGAAGCCAACCAGTTCGGCATCCTCATGGTCACGCACTACACCCGTATCTTGAAGTACATCAAGCCGGACATCGTGCACGTGTTCGCCGACGGCCACTTCGTCAAGACCGGCGGCCCTGAGCTGGCCGACGAACTCGAAGAGAACGGCTACGACCAGTACTTGCCCGAAGGCGCCGACTCCGAGTCCGCACTGGCCTGAGTCCGTGACCGTGGGAGTCTGACATGCCCTATTTCCGACACGCTCCGGGCCGCTAGGCCAAGTCTTTACGGTCGCGAACAGGCCATGTCAGACTCCCACTCGTTTCGTACAATTGTTACGTAAGTAGGGGGAACATAATGGTTGATTTTAAGGAGATTCGGGTGCAGTTCCCGATTCTGGATCAGGAGATTCACGGGCACCCGCTCGTGTACCTGGATTCTGCGGCCACCTCGCAGAAGCCGAATGCGGTGATCGACGCTGAGGCGAACTTCTACCGTACAATTAACGCCGGCGTGCACCGCGGTGCCCACGAGCTGGCGGCCCGTAGTACCATGGCCTTCGAAGAGGCCCGTGTCAAGGTCGCCAAGCTGGTCGGCGCGAATGCGGCCGAAGGTGAAGAGGAGGTCGTCGTCACCGGTGGCGCCACGGCCGGACTGAACCTGCTCGCCACCGCATTCGGCAATGCATCGCTGGGGCGTGGGGGAGAAGCCGCCAAGCGTTTTGCCTTGAAGCCGGGCGATGAGATCGTCGCCTCGCGTGCGGAACATCATTCAGTGCTGCTGCCGTTCCAGGAGCTGGCCTACCGTACCGGCGCCACCTTCAAGTGGATCGACCTGACCGAGGACGGCCGTGTACGTACGGACAACCTCGACGAAGTCATCACCGAGCGTACCAAGGTCGTGGCCGTCACCCACGTGGGCAACACCACGGGTGCCATCACCAACATCGCCCCTATCATCAAGCGTGCGCATGAAGTAGGTTCGATCTTCATCTTGGACGCGTGCCAGTCCGTACCGCACCTCAAGGTCGATTTCCACGCGCTTGATGTGGACTTCGCCGTCTGGAGCGCGCACAAGATGTACGGTCCTACCGGCGTCGGTTTCCTGTATGGTAAGCGCGAACTGCTCGAAGCCCTGCCTCCGGCCAACTTCGGCGGCTCCATGGTCGAGCTCGCCTACATGGACCACGAGGCCCAATACATGGCCCCTCCGGCCCGCTTCGAGGCCGGCACCCAGCCGGTCGCCCAAGTGGTGGCCGCAGGCGTCGCCGCCGAATGGATGATGAACATCGGCCTTGAGAACATCGAAGCCCATGAGAAGACCATCTCCGCCGAACTGCTCAAGCTCGGCGACATCGATGGCATTCGCATCCTCGGGCCGCGCGAAAACGTGGACCGCATCGGCACCGTGGCCTTCGACGTGGCCGGCGTGCACCCGCACGATGTGGGCCAGTTCATCGACGCCCAGGGCATCGCGATTCGCGTGGGACACCACTGCGCCCAGCCGGTACACCGCCACTTCGGCCTATACGCATCCAACCGTGCCTCCTCCGGTGTCTACAATTCGGTCGAAGATGCCCAAGCGTTGGTCGAAGCGGCCAAGGGCATCCGTAAGTTCTTTGGAGTGGAGTAAAACAGAACACCATGAACGAATTCGGTATGAGCGGGGATGACCTCGAACAGATGTACCAAGAGGTCATCCTCGAGGCGTCGAAACATCCGCATGGCAAGGAATCCTTTGCGCCCAACGCAGCGGTCGAACAGTCCGCGGACGCAGCGGCCAATGTCACCGTGCAAGCCAGCCACGAATACTGCACGCCCGGTGAATCGCACCAGTTCAACCCGACCTGCGGCGACGAGGCGACCATCCATGTCGAAGTCTCCGATGACGAACCGCACACCATCAAGCGATTGGTGTGGGACGGCGACGGCTGCTCCATTTCGCAGGCCAGCCTGTCAGTGATGGTCGATCTGGCGGACGGCAAAACCGTGGACGAGGCCATGGATCTGGAACAGACATTCCACAAGTTGATGGAATCGCGCGGTGCCGGTCTGGACGACGAGAACCTGGAAGAAAAGCTCGGCGACGCCGTGGTATTCCAAGGCGTGTCGAAATACCCTATGCGCATCAAATGCGCTCTGCTAGGCTGGGAAGGGCTGAAGGACTCCATCGCCAAAGCCCTCGCTGCAAAGAACTGAGGAAATATGTCCAACGATAGTTTGGTTCCCGAACCACAGCCGTCCGTTTTCGATGCCGTCAACAGCGTCCTGCAGGACGAGGAGACCGCTCGCCGCGTGATGGCCAACCCGGCCTTGGCCAAGGGCTTCCCGAACGGACGCCCAATCGAGCACTCTGCTGCGTCCGGCGATGACACCTGTGCGTGTGGCGGTCACCACGGCAAATGCGGTTGCCAGGATGACGAACAGTCCGATGGCAGCGAGATTCCGATCAAGGCGATTGACGATATCGGCCGCGCCACCGCCGAAGACGTGTACGAGGCACTGCATCAGGTGATTGATCCGGAGCTTGGCATCGACGTGATCGATTTGGGTCTGGTCTACGGCATTGAGATCGATGAGCTAGGCCGCGCCATTATTACGATGACGCTGACCACGCCGGCCTGCCCGCTGACCGACCTTATCGAGGACGAATGCGCATCCACGCTGGCCGGTCTGGTCGAGGAGTTCCGCATCGACTGGACGTGGGACCCGCGCTGGACCATGGAGCGCATCGCGCCCGAAGGCCGCGACCAGCTCGCCGCCCTAGGCTTCAACTTCGACAACATGCCAAAGTACTGATAGCGCTTAGTAAGCTCCCTCTGATGAGGGAGCTCTATACGAGAAAAGCCCCGCATGATACGGGGCTTTTCCATGTCTGGACTGGTCAATCAGTCATCGACGATGGTGTTCTTCGGGACAACCGTGATGCCGTCCGGCGTGACAGTGAAGCCGCGAGCCAGATCGTGCTCGGTATCGATGCCGACAGTGGAGTTTTCGGTGAGCACCACATTCTTGTCAAGAATTGCCTTGTACACGCGGGCACGGCGGTTGATGATTACACCGTCGAACAGCACGGAATCGACAATCTGTGCCCACGAGTGGATACGCACATTGGGGGAGAGCACGGAGTGGTGCACTTCACCGCCGGAGACGATCACACCGGGGGAGACGATTGAATCGGTGGCGTGGCCCAGACGGTCGCGGCCGGCGTGCACGAACTTGGCCGGCGGCAGGTTGCCGGACATCGTGTAAATCGGCCAATCCTGGTTGTACAGGTTGAACTCGGGCACATAGGCGATCAGATCCATGTGTGCATCGTAGAACTGCTTAATCGTACCGACGTCGCGCCAGTAAGCGTGATCAGTGGCCGTGGAACCCGGAATCTCGTTCGAGTTGAAGTCGTAGACGCCGGCCTCGTTGCGAGAAGCGAAGTACGGGGCGATGTCGCCGCCCATGTCGTGCTTGGTGTCGGCAGCCTTCTCATCGAGAGACAGAGCCTCGAACAGGGCCTTGGTGTTGGCAACGTAGTTACCCATGGAAGCCAGAATCTGGTTCGGATTGTCCGGCAGACCGGTGGTGGCGGCCGGCTTCTCTTGGAAGTTCTTGATCATGTTCGGGTGATCGGGATCGACCTCAATCACACCGAACTGGTTCGATTCCTCGATGGGCTGGCGGATACCGGCCACGGTGAACTCAGCACCGGACTCGATGTGCTGCTGAACCATCTGTTCGAAGTCCATGCGGTAGACGTGGTCGGCACCCACAATCACCACGATGTCCGGCTGGACATCCTCGATGATGTTGATGGTCTGGTAGATGGCGTCGGCGGAGCCGAGATACCAATGCTTGCCGAGACGCTGCTGCGCGGGCACAGGGGAGACGTACGAGCCAAGCAGCGGGGAGAAACGCCAGACCTGGGAGATGTGGCGGTCAAGCGAGTGAGACTTGTACTGGGTGAGCACCACGACCTGACGGTACCCGGAGTTCACCAGATTGCTCAACGGGAAATCGATCAGACGATACACACCACCGAAGGGAACGGCGGGCTTCGCGCGATCGCGGGTTAACGGCATCAGGCGGGTCCCCTCACCACCTGCAAGCACAATCGACAGAATCTTGGGATTCTTGGCCATCGTAACTGTCCTCTCTGTTACTGAGCGTCTTCCGACACCGCACTGCTGGGGCCGGATGCTTCCTTGCATTCGGTTTACATAGTTAATAATTGCAGAAAAATTCGAACATGCAAGGCTTTCGCCCCCCCGCGTGCCGTGAACTTGCGATGAACAGTTTCGTAGATTTGTTAAGGATTCGGCCTTTTCGGAGCGCGTGCGATTCCTTAGCGTGTCGCGTAGAACGCCACTGCGCTGGATGCCGCCACGTTCAGACTATCCACGCCGTGGCTCATCGGAATCTTCACGGTCAAATCGGTGCGGGCAATCGTATGGTGGGACAGGCCGTCGCCCTCGGTGCCGAAGATCAGCGCGAGCTTGTCGATATGCGTCGGATCTTCGGCAGGCGCGTGCATACGGCGTGTCAGTTCGTCCAACGAAATCGAACGATCCTCCAATGCCATGGCCACGGTGGTGAAGCCCAGCGACTTCAACTCGTCGATGCCCTGGAACGGCCAGTAATGCTTGTTTTCGGTACCGTCGTCGTTGAACCCGGTGATACGGGTCCACGGAATCTGGAATACGGTGCCCATCGACACACGAGCGGCTCGTCGGTACAGCGGATCACCGCAGGAGGGTGTGACCAGCACGGCATCCACATCGAGCGCGGCCGCCGAACGCATCAGTGCGCCCACATTGGTGTGGTCCACGATGTTTTCCATTACTGCCACGCGGCGGGCGCTCCTGCAGACCTCGGCTACGGAGGGCAGCGTCCAGCGTCGCATCGCGCATAGGGCGCCGCGATGCAAACGGTAGCCGGTCAGACGCTTGAGCTGCTCAGGGGAGGCCACGTAGACGGGAACGTCCGCGCCCCAGCGCCCGTCGATGAAGTCGAAGGTGTCTTTCATGCCCTCCAGCCAAGGTTCCTCGACCAGCAGTGACAGCGGTTCGCGGTCAGCGGCCAGCGCGCGGTCGATGACTTTGGGGGACTCGGCGATGAACACGCCCTTGGCTGGTTCCAAGCGATTGCGCAACTGCATTTCGGTGAGGCTCACGTACGCTTCGACGCGCGGGTCGTCAACGGTGTCCAGCGTGATGAACTGCATTGGTGGCCTTTCGTGTGTGCAGATAACGAAAAACCCCTTGCAATGCAAGGGGTTTATCTGTGCCCGAGACGGGACTTGAACCCGTACGCCCGTATAAAATAGGCACTAGCACCTCAAGCTAGCGCGTCTACCATTCCGCCACCCGGGCAGGTGTCGTTTGGACAACGAGTAGATAGCCTAACATGAAATTACAGGGATGCAATTCGCGCGTGTGCCCGGCGTGTCGCGTGTAGCCTTGAAGTCATGACTGATGCCCTTTTTCTTTTCGACCCGCAGGTCGACGACGTCCCGGTGAACAGCGACGAACTCCACGCCGGCTGGAGGCTAACCCTGCCCGCTCACATCAAGCGCCATGCCGTGCAGGCCATGCGACTCAAGGCAGGGGACAGCCTGCAACTTTCCGACGGCAACGGCTTGAGAATCCAGGCAGTGATGGCCGATCCTGAAGCCGGACTGGCTGAAGTCGTGGAAGTGGGGCGCGAACCCGAGCCGCTCACCCGTTTGGCGCTGATTCAGGCATTGGCGAAAACCGGCCATGATGAGCGGGCCATCGATATGGCTACGCAGATCGGCGTCGACCAAGTGGTGCCATGGCAGGCGGACCGATCCATTGCCAAGTGGAAGGTCGGTCGTACAGACAAGAAGTGGAATTCGGTACTGGATGCCGCCACCGAGCAGTCGCGGCGCGCCTTTAAGCCGCAACTGGAGGCGTGCGCGTCCAGCAAGGAGGTCGTGGCCATCTGCCGCAGGGCCTGCGTGCATGGCGATGTGGTGATTGTGCTGCATCAGGATGCTACCGATACGTGGTCCGGCGTGGAGGAGAAGGTTGCGCAGTTGGTGGAACGCACGCTCCAGGACGGCCGGCCGCGGACTGTCAGTGTGGTGGTCGGGCCTGAGGGCGGCATCAGTGAGCAGGAGGTAGCTGATTTCGTCAAGGCCGGAGCGGTGAGCTGCGTACTGGGGCGCAATATTCTGAGAGCCGCGACGGCCGGTCCTGTAGCGTTGTCGCTGTTGTCTCGGGTGTTGGGACGTTACGAGTAACGCCCACGCACTAAGCTGGTGCGTAGCAACATCAAACCAAGGAGCATGATGAGCGAATCCGACGATTGCCTGTTCTGCAAGATCATCGCAGGGCAGATTCCCAGCAGCAAGGTCTACGAGGACGAGACGACCTACGCATTCAACGACATCAATCCCAAGGCCAAGGTCCACGTGCTCGTGGTGCCCAAGAAGCACTACGCCAACGTCGCCGAACTTGCCGCCGATGACCCGACCGAGCTGGCCCACATCGTTTCCATCGCGCAGAACATCGCCGACAAGGAATTTCACGGCGCCTACCGACTGGTGTTCAATACCGGTCTCGACGCCGGCCAGACCGTCTTCCACGTGCACGCGCACGTGATGACCGGCGAAAAGCTCGACGAGTAGTAGGAGAATATCCGCTTCGTGGCAACGACTACACGTACCATCACCATCCCGCCCCAACTTGACCCCGTCGCCGTGCTCGGCCCGGTTGACGAGGTCATTCGCGAGGTGGAGCGCGCCTTTCCAGACCTGACGATTATCGTGCGCGGCAACCGCGTGGCGATCGTCTCCCGCTCCAAGCAGACCGAAGCCCAAGCCGCACAGGCCGAGGATTTGGTGAACACCATCATCCAAGCCGCCTACACCGCGCCTATGGACGCCGATACCGTGCGTCGCATGCTCGACCAGAACGTGCTCAAGAACCACGTGCGCCTCGAACATCCCGGTCACGGCCCGGTGCGTGACAAACTGGCGCAATCGACCTCAAACGAACGCGCCCATGCACGTTCTGCCGGCTCCCACGACCCGACGTACCGCAAGCCCACGGTTCCCGGCGTCATCACCTTTGCTGCCGGCGTGCCGGTCCGTGCGAAAACCGCCGGACAAGTGGCCTACGTGAACGCCATCGAATCGTACACCATCACCTTCGGCATTGGTCCCGCAGGCACCGGCAAGACGTATCTGGCCGTGGCCAAGGCTGTGCGTGCCTTCCAGGACAAGCAGATTCGCCGCATCATCCTCACACGCCCGGCCGTGGAGGCCGGCGAAAGCCTCGGCTTTCTGCCCGGCACGCTGAACGACAAGGTTGACCCGTATCTGCGCCCGCTGTACGACGCGCTTGGCGACATGCTCGGCGCCGACCAGCTCAAGCGGTACATGGACGACGGCTCCATCGAAGTGGCGCCGCTCGCCTACATGCGCGGCCGTACGCTGAACGACGCGTTCGTGATCCTCGACGAGGCTCAGAACACCACCGAACAGCAGATGAAGATGTTCCTGACCCGTCTGGGCTTCAACACCACGATGGTCATCACCGGCGATATCTCGCAGGTGGACCTGACCGTGCCGCGCTCGGGACTGGCCACCATCGAACGCATCTTGGGCGGCATCAACGACATCGCATTCGTGCATCTCAAAACCGAGGACGTGGTACGTCACCAGCTGGTCGGCCAGATCGTGGTCGCCTACGACCGTCACTCCGCCATCGCCGGCGACCACCGCGACATCGAACGCAAGGGGCGCCGCAACCATACCGACTTCGATGCCCGCCAGCAAGCGGATTCAACCAACCAAAGTGAGACAGACGATGAGCGTTGACGTCACCAATGAAACCCAGTGGGTCATCGACCCCAAGGTCTTCTCCGATTTGGGTATTTGGGTACTCGACCAGATGCGCGTGAGCACCCAGTCCGACCTGACCATCATGTTCGTGGATCCCGATCCCATCGCCGAACTGCACATGCGTTGGATGAACCTCGAAGGCCCGACCGACGTGATGAGCTTCCCGATGGACGAGCTGCGCCCTGGCGACGGCAAAACCGTGATGGAAGGAGTGCTCGGCGACATCGTCATCTGCCCGTGGGTCGCTGCCCAACAGGCTGCCGCAGCTGGACACAGCACCATGCAGGAGATGCTGTTGCTTACCATCCACGGCATCCTGCACCTGCTCGGCTACGACCACGTGACCCCCGAGCAGGAGCGCCAGATGTTCGGCCTGCAGCGACAGCTGCTGCTCACCTTCTTCGCCCTACGCCACGATGCCAACGTGCAGGCCACGCTGCCCGCCGGCACACCCGACGCGCTGGCCCTGTACGACGCCGCGCACGGTGCTGGCCGCGACCTCGATTCCAAATAAACTCCCAAATCAATCACACCAAATCCGGATTATTCGATACCGTTCAAGGACATTCAAGGACACCGAAAAATCATTATGGAGTATTCCAGTACCACGCTGATCGCCATCACCGTCATTCTCGTACTTGTGGCGGCCTTGTTCGTCTGGCTCTCGCTGACCATGGCCGCCGCTGAAGGCGCCGTGGCCCGCGTAACGCGAGCCAGCCTCAACAATCTCATCCTCGAGGTGCAGACCGACTCCGAAGCAAGCCAGTTCCTCACGATGAAGAAGATCGACAAGATTCATCGCGTGCAACGGCTCATCGCCGACCGTTACGCCACCGCCGGCAGCTGTGCGTTCTTCCGCATCGCCTGCAATGTGCTCGACGGCGTACTGGTGTCTTCCATCGCATCCCTGTGGGGTGCGGAACTGTGGGTTGAACTGCTCGCCGGATTCCTGTTCGCGATTATCGTAGCCGTGGTCTCCGTACTGGTCCGCCCGCGCACCGCCGGCATGACCAAGCCGGTCGGCATCATGATTTCCAACTCGCGCATCGTGTCGTTGGCCACCAAGCTCACGCCGTTCGCACGCATCGGTGGCGACAAGTCCGGTTCCAAGGGGCCGGGCCGCCGCTCCAAGGACTCCGATCTGTCCGACGACGAGGAGCTTGAGAAGATTCAGCTCGAGCAGGGCAAGGCCGCCATCGACCGACTGGTGGAGTCCAACGACTTCGATCCGGAAGTCTCCGAAATGTTGCGCAACGTGCTCACCCTGTCTGATACGTTGACTCGCGAGATCATGGTGCCGCGCACCGATATGATCTGCATGGAGCGCGACTCCACACTGTCTTCCGCGCTGAAACTGTTCTCCCGCTCCGGTTTCTCCCGCGTGCCGGTGATCGGTGAGGATGTGGATGACCTGATCGGCGTGGCCTATTTGAAGGACGCCGTGCGCGCCACCGCCTTCAACCCGGCGGCCATGGAGCGCGCGGTCGAATCCATCGTCCGGCAACCGCTGCTTGTTCCCGAATCCAAGCCGGTGGACGACCTGTTCCATGAGATGCAGCGTTCCCGCCAGCATGTGGCCGTGGTGGTCGATGAGTATGGCGGCATCGCCGGCATGGTGACTATCGAGGATGCCATCGAACAGATTGTCGGCGAGCTGGAAGACGAGCACGACCGCACCCAGCGTACTGAGCCGGAGAAAATCGGCGACAACAAGTGGAAGATGCCCGCCCGTACGCCGATTGCCGATCTGGAGGAGATCTTCGAGATCGACATTGATGAGGACGATGTCGATACCGTGTACGGCCTGCTGACCAAGATTCTGGGCCGCGTGCCGATTGTCGGTGCCTCGGCTGTGACGCGCGGTCTGCGACTGACCGCCGTGGACTCCGCCGGGCGCCGCAAGAAGGTGTCCACCATCGTCGTCGAACCGGCGCACGTCGAGGGCGGCGAGGAAAATAACAAGACCCATGAGGAAACTGACGGCGAGCCCGTCGAAGGCGATGATACCGCCAGCAAGGAGTGATATGACCGACCAGAACAACAGCACGAACGACGTCGATGACATTGACGTCACCGATGCTTCCGATGTTGCCGGTGTTGCCGAAGTCGACGCGACCGGTGAGACGGAGAACGTGACCAAGCAGGACGTGCCGTATCGCTCCGGATTCGTGGCCGTGGTCGGCCGCCCGAACGTCGGCAAATCCACGTTGATCAACGCGTTGATCGGCAAGCAGATCGCCATCGCATCCTCTCGCCCGGAAACCACCCGTAAGGCGATTCGCGGCATCCTGACCGCCGACCACGCGCAGCTCGTGCTCGTGGACACGCCCGGTATTCACCGTCCGCGTACGTTGCTCGGTCAGCGTCTGAACGACGTGGTCGACGAATCTCTGGCTGATGTGGATGTGGTGGCCTTCCTGCTGCCCGCCGATCAGGAAATCGGCCCTGGCGACAAGCGTATTCTCTCCCGACTGCGTACCGACTTCGCCACCAAGCGTGAGGACGGTACGTTTAAGTGGCGCATCCCGCTGATTGCCATCGTCACCAAGATCGACGAGCTTGGCCGTCAGCAACTCATCAACAAGCTCATCGAAATCAACGATTTCGCCGATTTCTCGGACATCGTGCCGGTGAGCGCCCTGAAGCACGACAATCTGGCTGAAGTGAAGAACGTGCTCATTGAGCACACACCCGAGGGTCCGCAGATGTACCCGGACGATCAGATCAGCGAGGAACGTCCGGAAGACACCATCGCCGAACTCGTGCGCGGTGCGTTCCTTGAGACCCTGGACGACGAGCTGCCGCATTCGCTGGCCGTGGTGGTCGATTCCATCGACTATCCGGAAGACAACGAGACCGGTCAGGGCTATGACGGCAAGGCGCAGGTCAACGTATCCATTTACGTGGAGCGCGACTCCCAGAAGCCGATCATCATCGGCAAGGGCGCCTCGAACCTCACCTACGTCAAGAAGAAGCTACGCACCCCGGTCAACCGCATCGTCGGCCAAAAAGCCAAGCTCGACCTCCACGTCAAGGTAGCCAAAGGCTGGCAGTCCGACCCCAAGCAGCTGGAGCGCCTGGGCTTCTAAGGCGTATAGACGAAAAAGCTCCCTCGTCAGAGGGAGTTTTTGCTATACGGTTCACTTCCGCTTCGTGTACATCTGGGCGTTGAGGAGGGTGGAGTAGCGCTTGATGACCTTGGGACGAATCACCTTCATGGAAGCGGTCATCAGGCCGTTCTCCTGAGTGAACTCCTCGGGCAGGATGATGAACTTGCGCACGGACTCGGCGCGGGAGACGCCCTCGTTGGCCTGATCGACCCATTTCTGCACTTCGGCGCGCACGGCGGCGTTCTTGGCGGCATCCTCCAGCGGCATGTTCTCGTCCAGACCCTTGGCGGCCAGCCACGGGCGCAGCGACTCCTCGTCCAGCGTCACCAATGCGGAGATGAACGGACGCTTATCACCCAGCACCAGCGCCTGGGAGACGAACTCGCAACGCTGAATGACTTCCTCGATCGGGCCGGGGGAGACGTTCTTACCACCTGCAGTGATAATCAGATCCTTCTTGCGACCGGTGATGTACAGGAAGCCATCGTTGTCGATACGGCCCAAGTCGCCGGTGACATACCAGCCATCTTCGGTGAACGACAGCTCAGTGGCCTCGTCGTTCTTGTGATAGCGCGGGAACACGGCACGACCCTTGACCTGAATTTCGCCGTCCTCGGCGATGCGCAGGGAGAATCCGGGGAATGCGATGCCCACGGAACCAGCGTGGAACGGCGTACCCAGCGGGTTGAACGCGCACGGTGCGGTGGTCTCGGTTAGACCGTAGCCCTCGTATACAGGCACACCCGCGCCACGGAAGAAAGCCAGCAGTTCCGGGTCAAGCGGGGCACCGCCGGCCACAATCCACTTGGCGCGACCGCCGAGCACTTCGCGCAACGAAGAGTAGACAATCGGATCGAAGGCAGCGCGGCGAGTGCGGGTCAGTGCACCTGCCTTGCCATTGGTGGAGACTTCCTTCATATAGTTCTGCGCAGCCACCACGGCGGAGGCGAACACCACGCCCTTTGGACCGTGTCCGGCCTTCTGAGATGCGGCGTTGTACACCTTCTCCAGCACACGCGGCACCACGATCATGATGGACGGCCTGGCCACCTGCAGGTCGCTGATCAGCGTCTTGATGCCGGCTGCGATATAGATGTGCACGTTCGAGGCCACGACGATGTAGTTGATGGCGCGGGCGAAGGAATGGGCCTGCGGCAGGAACAACAGGATGGTGTTTTTCTTGTCGTGCAGCAGTTCGGGCATGTAGGTCGGCAGATTCAGCGCGGTCTGGCAGTAGTGCTCATGGGTCATTTCCACGCCCTTCGGCGCGGCCGTGGAACCGGAGGTGTACACGATGGAGCACAGGTCGGTCTTCTTGACCGAGTCGATGCGTTCGTCCAGCTCTTCGTCCGAGATGCCGGCGCCATAGGCCTTGATTTCGTCCAAGCCACCGGTCTCGATGGTGATGATGTGCTCCAAAGACGGGCATTCCTCGACGGATCCATCCGCCTTCTCGCGCATGTCCGTATCTTGCACGATCAGCAGGCGGGCGTCGGAATTATTGACGATGTTGCGAATCTGCTCGGCCGAATCGGTGTCGTAGATGGTGGCCAGCACACCGCCGCAGGCCATGATCGCCGCGTCGGTCAGGTCCCAGTCGTAGGAAGTGCGGCACATGAATGCCACGGCATCGCCCTTCTTCAGGCCGTAATGAATCAGGCCCTTGGCCACGGCACGCACGTCAGCCAGGAACTCGTTGGCGGTGACAGTCACCCAATCGTTGCCGGACTTGTAGGTGTACAGCGGCTCATCGCCCATACGTTCGGCGCGGTCCGCATACAGGTCGTAGATGGACGTACCTTCGTCCAGCGGAGGATTGCCTTCGGTGGAGGTGGTGAGCAGGCCGGTGGCGGGGTCGATGTCGGTGACGGTCAGGTGGCCGTCGTCCCAATCGTCGCTGTGAGGCAAAGCGATATTGGCCTCGACCGGCACGTCGGCGTTAGACAGGTAATCGGGCTCGTCCGGAGTGTCGTCGTGGACCGGGTGGACGAAGTCGGATCCCAACCTGAGCGCCTTACGGGTGAGATTGATAGTGTGCTGCGTGAAGGAATTGATAACCGACAAGTCTTGCTCCTGTAAACCTTTCAGTGTCGTCCAGCCATGAGGCGAACGCTTCTCAAAGTTCAAATTGTAATCGCCCAAACCGAACTCGTCACCTTACGCAACCGTAGGATTCTGGCTGGTTAGGGGAGTGCGTGGCAAAATATTGCACAGGTCCCGATATTGTTGAGTAACCGTGAGCTACGAAACGGTGATTGTCGATAATTATTGAGCGGTTGGTTGCTAATCGATGCCAGGTGATCGTTGGACGACTTCCGAGCAATTCATCTGCAATGCACATGGACACATTCGTATTTCTCACTAGTTTCGGGTTCGTTTCTGTTTCGATTGGCGGAATCTCAAGTCATGGTCTTTACCTTCCGACTACACTTACCATGCGGATAACCATGTCCATTTTGAAGAAGAACAAGAAAGGGCTCTCATGGCGCAAAACCCAGAAGCCACCGTGGTGTTCGGCGTTTTGAACGAAACGTCCGAAACGGAATCCCGCGTCGCGCTGACGCCGGATATCGTCACCCGGCTGAAGAGGAGCGGTGTCTCCTCACTGATTGAAGCAGGTGCCGGCATTGCTGCCGACTACACCGATGAGGATTACGAAAAGGCCGGTGCGAAGGTGACCAGCCGTGACGAGGTGCTCGCCGAAGCCGACGCGCTCGGTTTTGTGGACCGACCGTCCGCCGAGACCGTGGCCAAGCTCAAGGCCGGCCAGTGGGTCATTGGCATGCTCGGTTCCTTCACCGATGCCGATTACGTGGCCGCGCTCGAGAAGGCCGGTCTGGTGGGCATCGCCATCGAAAAGCTGCCCCGTAAGCTTTCCAGCGCCCAGTCCATGGATGAGATGACCTCTCAGAACTCCGTGATGGGCTACAAGGCAGCCATCACCGCCGCCGATGCTTACGGTTCCTTCCTGCCGATGATGACCACCGCCGCCGGCACGATTCGCCCGGCTAAGGCGCTGGTGCTCGGTGCCGGCATCGCCGGTCTGCAGGCCATCGGTACGCTGAAGCGTCTTGGCGCGGTCGTCACCGCGTACGACGTGCGTCCCGCCTCCCAGGGCGAGGTCGAGTCCCTCGGCGCGAAGTTCCTTGATCTGGGACTTGACTTCTCCAAGGGCCAGGGCGAGGGCGGCTATGCCCGCGCGCTGAGCGCCGAAGAGCAGGCTCAGCAGCAGGCCGCCGTCGACGAAAAGGCCGCCGGCTTTGACATCATCATCACCACCGCCAAGGTCCCGGGCCGTAAGCCCCCGGTGCTGCTCACCGCAGCCGGCGTCAAGGGTCTCAAGCGTGGTGCCGTGATCGTGGACTGCGCAGCATCCGACCTCGGCGGCAACGTCGAGGGCTCCGCCGTTGGTGAGCAGGTCACCGAGGGCGGTGTCAAGCTGATTGGCGCTCCCTACCTGGCCTCCGGCGTCGCCACCACCGCATCCAACCTGCTTTCGCGCAACGTGGCCGACATCCTCGTGCACTTCGTGCGTGACGGCAAGCTCGGCCAGGATCTCACCGAAGAACTCGACGACGCGCTGGTGGTTGCCGGCCGCGCCGCCGCCCCGGCAGCTGCTGCCGATGCCGAGAAGTCCGAGAAGTAAGGAAGAAGGAATACCATGCCTACTCTCGTCGTTTCCATTACCCTGTTCGTCCTCGCGCTGCTCATCGGCATCGAGGTCATCGGCAAGGTGCCCGCCACCCTGCACACGCCGCTTATGTCCGGCGCGAACTCCATCCACGGCATCGTCATCGTCGGCGTTGTGATCGTGGCAGCCGAAGCCAATACCCCGCTGGCCTACGTGTTCATCTTCCTGGCCGCTGTGCTGGGCACCATGAACGTCGTTGGTGGCTACGTGGTCACCGACCGCATGCTTGAGATGTTCAAGTCCAGCAAGAACGAGAAGAAGGGGGAGTCGAAGTAATGACCTCCGCAACCGTTGGCGCCATCGACATCGTCGCTTGGTTCGTCTACCTGTTCTCTGCCGTCCTGTTTGTGGTCGGTCTGCATTTCATGAATTCGCCGAAGACCGCCCGCAAGGGTAACCAGATCTCCGCGTTCGGCATGGTCGTGGCCGTGCTCATGGCGTTCATCGTGCTCTTCGCCAAGGGCTTCGTGAACATTGTCGCCGTGGTGGTGCTGGTCGTCGGCATCCTGATCGGTGCCGTGGCCGGTGTCGTCTCCGCCAAGAAGGTGAAGATGACCGATATGCCGCAGCTGGTCTCCGTGTTCAATACCGTGGGTGGTGGCGCCGCCGCACTCGTGGCCCTGAACGACATCCTGACCAAGGAAGGCACCCCGGACATCGTGGTGCTCATCACCGCTGGTCTCGGTATTCTCATCGGTTCTGTGACCTTCACCGGCTCGCTCATCGCAGCCGGCAAGCTGCAGGGTATCAAGTGGGTCAAGAAGCTGAACCTGCCGGGCAAGGGCGTATGGAACATTCTATTCGCCGTGCTGCCTGTCGCCTCGCTGGTCATGCTGTGCGTCCAGCCCGAACAGCGCCTGCTGTGGTCGATTCTGACCACCGTGTTCGCCCTGTGCTACGGCTTGGTCTTCGTGATTCCGATCGGCGGCGCCGATATGCCCGTCGTCATCTCTGTGCTCAACGCCTGCACCGGTACGGCTGTGGCTATGTCCGGTCTGGCGATTGACAACGTTGCCCTGATCGTGGCCGGCGCACTCGTCGGTTCCGCCGGTGTGACCCTGTCCATCCTCATGGCTCAGGCCATGAACCGCCCGCTGCTCTCCGTCTTGGCCGGTGGCTTCGGCGGTGGTGCTGACGCCGCCGCTGCTGGCGACGGTCCGGAAGGCACCATGAAGGAGACCACGCCGGACGATCTGGCCGTTCAGCTCGTCTACGCGCAGAAGGTCATCTTCGTGCCCGGCTTCGGTCTGGCTCAGGCTCAGGCCCAGCGCGAGCTCGCTGACCTCGGCGAACTGCTCAAGGGCCACGGCGTGGAAGTCTCCTACGCCATTCACCCGGTCGCAGGCCGTATGCCTGGCCACATGAACGTGCTGCTGGCCGAGGCCAACGTGCCCTACGAGGAGCTCGTGGATCTCGATGAGATCAACCCGCAGTTCCCGCAGGCCAATGTGGCTCTGGTCGTCGGCGCCAACGATGTGACCAACCCGGCCGCTCGTCGCCCCGGCACCCCGGTCTCCGGCATGCCGATTCTCGACGTCGACAAGTCCCAGAACGTCGTGGTCATGAAGCGCGGCCGCGGCATGGGCTACGCCGGCATCCAGAACGAGCTCTACTTCGAGGACAACACCCAGATGCTGTTCGGTGACGCGAAGAAGAGTCTGCAAGCCGTCATCGCCGCCGTCAAGGAATTGCTCGCGTAACCATTCTTGGCTCCCCTCGGTGAGGGGAGCTGTCGAACGGAGTGAGACTGAGGGGAGTAGCCCATACGCGGGTGCTCCCCTCAGTCAGCTTCGCTGGCAGCTCCCCTCACAGAGGGGAGCCAAGCTCTATATCTACTACAGCCCAAACACCCGCTTAACAAAGCTGTTAACGCGGCGCCAATAGCGGTCCGGATCGGTGCTGGCGCTCATCGTGTGGTCGGCGCCGGGAATCAGCAGCTTCTCGCGGTCGATGCTGGCGCAGGCGTTGTAATTGATGTCCAGATACTTCGGATTGACAAAAGTATCCGCTCCGCCATGAATGAACATCATCGGAATAGTCGCGTGCCGTAATGCCTTCACACAGGAGGCGTCCTCAAACCGGTATCCAGCCTTGCGTTTAGACACATGACTGGCCACTTTGACCAGCAGCACGGCCAACGAGTGCGGCAAACGGAACATCGCCTCGGCATTATCCGTAAACTGCGAGACCACGGAACTGTATCCGCAATCGGAAATCGCGGCGACGACGTTGCGGGGGAGTCGCGCATCGCCGGCCGCCATCATCACCGTGGCGGCGCCCATCGAATTGCCATGCAACAGAATGCGTGCATCCGGATCAGCTGCGGTGATCAGCGAAACCCAGCCCAACAGATCGTCTCTTTCCAGCAATCCCATACCCACGTAACGCCCTTCGCTCAACTCATGGGCGCGCTGCGCGGGTAGCAGGACCGTAAAACCGAGTTGCGCATAGCGATGCGCCCATTTGGCCATTTCCGCGGGCTCTCCGGTATAGCCATGGCAGCAGATCGCGTATAGATGCGGCTGTGGGTCGGAACAATCCGGGTCCAACAGCCAGCCGTGGAGTTTCAATCCATCATGGCTGCGCAGCGTGACCGATTGCTTGGCCTCCTCGAACCACCGGGCGGCCTCAAGCTGCTTGGACATGTCGAATTCGATGCCTTTCGGCGTCTCCTCGTGCGGCATGTTGAACATCGAACGTTTGGCCTTGGTGTCCAGCGCGAACGTGAACATGACGTTGGCGGCCGCGGCTGTGACGCCGGCTCCTGTGGCGGCTATCGCGGCAAGTGCCGCAGCCATACCCCTGACAACGCGAGTGTGTGCGGCGATGACGTCATGGCCATCCTCATTGACGACGTCGTCCGAACGAGTCATATCAACCTCCCGATACGGTACTCACCATCGTACGTTATTTTTCGAAATCATCCCCAACTTCGTGAAAGACCGTACACTGAGTGCCGCTGAGCGTACGTTTTTCACGAAATGGCGGACGATTTCGTGAAAACCGTATGATGAGAACGGGTAAGCGTACGTTCTTCACAAAGTTAGGGATTATTTCGCGGAAACCGTACGTTGACGTGGCTGGGACGGCCGGGATGCAGTGTCATTGAAGCATCACCACGCAAAGTCCGGAGTTGGCGTATACTTGACAATTGTTGCTTTGGCGAGGGAAGTGTGCGTGCTGACACATGACACAGCTTCCGTTATCGACTCGGCGTATTTCACTCCTTGTAGGGTGTCTTTCGGCGCGTCGTGGCGTCTGAGCGAGACAGTACGAAACGAAACTACAAGGAGTATCCATTATGGCTACCACCATTAAGCTTGAGGGCGAGGCCCGTTCCGAGTTCGGTAAGGGCGTTGCTCGTCGTCTGCGCGTTGCCAACAAGATTCCGGTCACCATCTACGCCGGCGGCGAAGAGCCCGCCTTCGTGACCTTGCCGATGCGCGAGACCACCCTGGCCCTGCGTCGCACCAACGCCCTGTTCACCATCGCCTTCGACGGCAACACCAAGATGGCCGTCGTCAAGGACGTGCAGAAGAACCCGGTCAAGCGCATCATCGAGCACATCGACTTCCTCGAGGTCAAGGCCGGCGAGAAGATCGACGTCGAGGTGCCGGTGTTCGTGGAAGGCACCCCGAAGGGTGCTGCCGTGGCGTTCGTCGACATCCAGGAGCTCAAGGTCCGCGCCGACGTCACCAACCTGCCCGAGAAGATCGTGGTCAGCGTCGAAGGCCTGACCGACGGCACCAAGGTGTTCGCCAAGGATGTCGTCCTGCCTGAGGGCGTCGAGCTGGACGTCGAGGATCCGGAAGAGTCCGTCGTCACCGTCGAGGTGCCGGAGGATGCCACCGAGTCCACCGCCGCTTCGGAAGCTGCTGCCGCCCCGGCTAACGCCGCTGCTGCTCCGGCTGCCGACGCCAAGTGAGTCGGTCGCTTCGATAGCGAACAATTCAGAACATAACTGAAACGTGGAAGCCCGCAGCCGTTGAGAACGGTGCGGGCTTCTTCGTTTTTTCACCATGTGAACTCTGCCATACGAGTAACACATGGGTGTGCAAGAGTATGCAACAGAGCTCGCGCCACAAGCGCACAGCACACACCCCATATGGTGGCTTTCGGGCCGCCAAAGCCTAGAAGAAGTAGCTAGTAATGACTGAAAACACGCACCACGATCCGGCAGCGCTCGACAAGCTCACCGAACCGTTCACCGTACTGCCGAACGACAACCCCGCATCCGATGAGAAGCGTCAGTCCCTCATCGACAAGCCGGCTTTCGGCCAGGTGTTCTCCGACAACATGACCCACATGACCTGGACCAAGGGCGAAGGTTGGTCCGACCGCCGCGTCGAGCCGTACGCGCCGCTCAAGATGGATCCGGGTGCTTCCGTGCTGCACTACGCACAGGAGTGCTTCGAGGGCCTCAAGGCTTACCGTCATGCCGACGGCTCCACCTGGCTGTTCCGCCCGGATGCGAACGCCGAGCGTTTCCAGAACTCCGCCAAGCGTCTGTACCTGCCTGAGCTGCCGATTGACGACTTCCTCGGTTCCGTGGCCGCGCTGGTCAAGCGCGACGCCAACTGGGTGCCGTCCCGCCGCGAGTACACGCTGTACATGCGTCCGTTCATGTTCGCTTCCGAGCCGTTCCTCGGCGTGCGCGCCCCGCAGGAGGTCGACTACTGCGTGATCGCCTCCCCGTCCGGCCCATACTTCCCGGGCGGCGTCAAGCCGGTGAGCATCTGGGTTGAAGACAAGTGGTTCCGCACCGGCCCTGGCGGCACTGGTTTCGCCAAGTGCGGCGGCAACTACGCCGCCTCCCTGCTCGGCGAGTACAAGGGTGTTGAGAATGGCTGCGAGCAGGTGTGCTTCGTGGACGCCGCCACCAAGACCTACCTCGAAGAGCTCGGTGGCATGAACATGATGGCCGTGCACAAGGATGGCCACGTGGAGACCCCGTCCCTGACCGGTAACATTCTGCCGGGTGTGACCCGTCGCTCCCTGATTCAGCTGCTGCAGGACAAGGGCCACGACGTAGTCGAGACCATGATCGCCCTCGACCAGCTGCTCGAGGACATCAAGTCCGGCGAAGTCACCGAGGTGTTCGCTTGCGGTACCGCCGCCATCATCACCCCGATCGGTCGCTTCAAGTCCGAGAAGTTCGATGTCACCGTCGCCGACGGCGGCTCCGGCAAGCTCACCTGCGAACTGCGCGACGAGCTGCTCGGCATCCAGCTCGGCGAAGTCGAGGATCCGCACAACTGGATGTGGAAGGTGTGCTGAACCAGCACCTTTTGTTTCTGACTAAGACCCCTTGGAACGTCAACAATTCCAAGGGGTCTTGGCGTATTGGAAATGTTCTTGGCTAGAGAGATACAGATGGATTTAGCAACATTTCGCAACAAATAATATGATTTAGGTCTTCTGCACGTTGCGGGGGTTGGTTATGGTTCATCCAGATGAGAACAGGAGCAAACCTATGAGCAAGATGAGTGACATGACGGAATACCATGCTTCAGCCTACCGTTTGCCGTCAGGCTTCAAGCATTGCTCGAAATTAAAGCCGGTGGTTGAGGCGGTTACGGCGCTGGACCGGGTCAAGGCTGTGGTGGATGTGCTGTATTCGCCGGGCGGCTGCCCGTGGGATGGCAAGCAGACGAACGAGTCACTGCTCAAGAATCTGCTTGAGGAAACCTACGAATACGTCGACGCGGTGGAGACTCACGACCGCGACAACATGCGCGAGGAAATGGGCGATGTGCTGCTGCAATCCGTGTTTCAGGCGCGGGTCTGCGAATCGGATGCCGAGGATCCTTTTGGTATTGACGAGGTCGCCGACCGCCTGGTGAACAAGCTCATTACCCGTCATCCGCACGTGTTTGCCGCTGATGATGCTGCCGATTCTTCTGATGCTTTTGATGCTGACAGTAACGACGGGGGAGAAGCTGCCCAACCCGAATCCCCGGAAGCCGTGCTGGCTCTATGGGAAAAGATGAAACAGCAGGAAAAGCATCGTAAATCCGTGCTTGAAGGCATTTCCCGCGCTCAAGGTGCGTTGCCTCGCGCGGCCAAAGTCGTTTCTCGTATCTCCAAATCGCCGAATGCTGATAGATTGTTCGCGGCGTTTGATGAGCCGGCTGCGGCTGATGCTCAGCGAGATGATGTACATCCTCAAGCGACGAACCAATCCGAATCAAGCGGCGACAATTCCGCTGAACGGGAGAAGGCCGATGCCTACGCCGATGAAATCCTCGCCATCGTGCGTCGAGCCCGCGCGGACGGTATCGATATTGAAGCAGCATTGTGCAACCGTCTACGCGATGTTGAATCACGCGTTGAATCCATTGAAAACTACATTCGGATGCGATGAGTGAATCTATATTTGGGCTCTTGATGAAGGCCTCCACTACTATAGCGTCGGTGGTGAACAAGACATGAGCTTCTGGCGACGCTGGGGGATGTTCAATGTCAGTAATGGTTCAAGGTTTGGACTGCTGACGTCGCTGAGACACTTTAGCGTCGTTAACGGGTCAAGTTCTGGCGATCAAACGACGGTAAAAAGGGGCTTAGCGTCGTTAGCTGTACATAAGTTGGCGCGGCAACGACACTGGAGCGCGTGATCGTCGGTGCCGTGCCAAACTTTGGCCGACCTCCGACAAATGAGAAGGACTAACGTCGGTGGCTGCTCAAAGTTTGGCGCGCTGGCGACGCTGTAAGAGAAAAAGAGTGGAGTCGAACCGGCAATAGCATTTATTCGGTTTGTTCTCTAGTCCAATATTGCGTCAGGCAAGGCCTGTTTGTAGGCTCGGGTACGACGGACTGTAGCGCCGAATAAGGATGAACGGGAACAGAACGAAGACGGACTGAGACGAACCGAAGCGGTACCAGAGGGGAGTGGCTCATGCAGGTGGCGTTGGAGAACAACATCGTTTTTGTGGTCATCGAGTATTTAGCAATCCTGTGTTGGGGATTATCGGGCGGACTTGCCGCCATTCGCAAGGGCTACGACATCTTCACCATCATGCTGTGCGGATGGCTCACCGCTCTCGGCGGCGGACTGGTGCGCGACGTGATGCTCGGTGCCCTGCCGCCGGTCGGCATCACCGACAAAGGCTATGTGCTCACCACGCTGTTTTCCGGCATTATCGTGGTGGTGGCCCATCCGGAGATCACCAAACTCAAATGGACGATGATCGTTATTGACGCTCTGGGCCTCGGACTATTCGCAGTCAACGGCACCGCAAAAGCGCTGGCCTACGGCTCATCAGGCATGACAGCCGTATTCCTTGGCATGTTCACAGCACTGGCCGGCGGCCTCATTCGTGACATCTTCATTGGCGACGTGCCAATGATTATTCGAGACAAACACCTCTATGCTGTGCCCTCGTTTATCGGCTGCATATTGACTGTGTTGGTATGGCGTGGCGTGAGATACGGCTGGTTCGACATGCGCTCGGAAATGCTGCTCGACGTGCTGATCGTCATCATCGTGGTGGCGCTGCGCCTGCTCTCGGTCGGCTTCAACGTCACCTTGCCCGGTGCCATCGAACGCCACCGCGTCTACCTGCCCAGTGAAAGCCGATATCTCAAGCGCCCGGTCATCCATCCGCACGCCGATACCGTCGATCCCGGCGATACCACCAAGGACGAAGAAGACAAGTCTTAGGATGATTCAAGGCTGCCTCAGGGCTAGCTGCCTTCAAAGAGGTACATTTGGCCTTCTGCAGAATGACAACTGCTTTCAAAGAGGTACCTGAAGCACGAAACGTCGAGTATAAGCGTTGCAATGACGGCGTTTATACTTGGGCTTTCTCGGATTCGGTACCTCTCTGAACGGAGATGTCATTTCGCAAGACCGCCAATGTACCTCTTTGAACACAGATACAAAAGTCCCGCAAGCCAGATGACTTGCGGGACTTGCTAAAACCTTAAGAGGCTTATGCTCACAGAGCGTTGATCGCAACAGCGAGGCCGGACTTGCGGTTGGCGGCCTGGTTCTTGTGGATCACGCCAGCGCCAGCAGCCTTGTCGAGCTTCTGGGCGGCAACCTTGTAGGCGGCCTCGGCGGCAGCCTTGTCACCGGCGGCGATGGCTTCGCGGGTGGCGCGGATGGCGGTCTTCAGGCCGGACTTCACAGCCACGTTGCGAAGGTGCGCCTTCTCATTGGTGAGCACGCGCTTCTTCTGCGACTTAATGTTTGCCACGTTTACTCCAAACGATGTGTGTTATAAGGACATACAAAAATTAAAGGATAGCATGAGCCCCGGAAAAACCCGCGCAATGCCACGCCGAATACAGTCCCTCGGCTACACTAGGTGAAGTTTGAGTATATGCCAAGAGGAGGAATGCGTTGGTCGTTCAACACAATCAGCCGGGTTCCACGGATCAGTCGGTGATTCGCAACTTCTGTATCATCGCGCACATCGACCACGGCAAGTCGACCGTGGCCGACCGCATCCTGCAGTTGAGCGGCATTGTGCCCGAGCGCGAGATGCGCGATCGCTTCCTCGACCGTATGGATATCGAGCAGGAGCGCGGCATCACCATCAAATCCCAGGCCGTGCGCGTGCCATGGACCTTTGACGGCACCGAATACACGCTCGGTATGATCGACACCCCCGGCCACGTGGACTTCACCTATGAGGTGTCCCGCGCACTGGCCGCCTGCGAAGGCGCGGTGCTGCTCGTCGACGCCACCCAGGGCATCGAGGCGCAGACCCTGTCCAATCTGTATATGGCCATTGACCATGATCTGGCCATCATTCCCGTGCTCAACAAAATCGACCTGCCGTCCGCCGAGCCGGACAAGCATGCCGAGGAGATCGCAGGTCTGATCGGCTGCGAGCCGAGCGACGTGCTGCGCGTCTCCGGCAAAACCGGCGACGGCGTGGCCGACCTGCTCGACCAGATCGTCATGGACGTGCCCGCCCCGCACGGCGACCCCGATGCCCCCGCCCGCGCGCTGATCTTCGACTCTGTCTACGACTCCTACCGCGGCATCGTCACCTACATCCGTATGGAGGACGGCGAACTGCACGACCGCGAAAAGGTCCACATGATGAGCATTGGCATGACCCACGATCCCATCGAGATTGGTGTGATCAGCCCCGATATGACCCGCACCAAGGCACTCGGTGCCGGCGAGGTCGGCTACATCATCACCGGTGCGAAAGATGTGAGTCAGTCCAAGGTGGGCGACACCCTGACCTCGGCCGTCCGCCCGGCCACCGAGCCGCTGCCTGGCTACCGCGACCCCAAGCCGATGGTCTACGCCGGTTTGTTCCCGATCGACAACGCGCAATTCCCCGAACTGCGCGATGCGCTCGACAAACTCAAGCTCAACGACGCTGCCCTGATCTACACGCCGGAAACCTCTGTGGCCCTAGGCTTCGGCTTCCGCTGCGGCTTCCTGGGTCTGCTGCACATGGAAATCGTCAACGAGCGACTCTCCCGCGAGTTCGGACTCGACCTTATCCAGACTGCTCCGAACGTCACCTACGACGTGACCGCCGAGGATGGCGGTCAGCATCATGTGACCAACCCGAGCGAATTCCCGGACGGCAAGATCAAGAAGATCGTCGAGCCGATGGTTGCCGCCGACATCATCACGCCCAAGGAATTCATCGGTGCGGTGATGGATCTGTGCCAGGACCACCGCGGCATTATGGGCACGATGGAGTACATCTCCACCGATCGTGTCGAGATGCATTACCGCATTCCGTTGGCGGAAATCGTGTTCGACTTCTTCGACCAGCTCAAGTCCCGCACCAAGGGCTACGCTTCCCTCGATTACCATGAGTATGGCGAGCAGTCCGCCGATTTGGTCAAGGTGGACATCCTTATTCAGGGTGAGAAGGTCGATGCGTTCAGTGCCATCGTTCACCGCGATAAGGCGTATTCGTACGGTGTGATGATGACCAAGAAATTGCGTAGTCTGATTCCGCGCCAGCAGTTCGAGATTCCGATTCAGGCCGCGATTGGTTCGCGTATAATCGCGCGTGAGAACATTCGTGCGTTGCGCAAGGACGTGCTCGCCAAGTGCTATGGCGGCGACATCACCCGTAAGCGCAAGTTGCTCGAAAAGCAGAAGGCTGGCAAGAAGCGCATGAAGATGCTCGGCCATGTGGAGGTGCCGCAGGAGGCGTTCATCGCCGCCCTGTCCACCGGCGAGGACTCCAACGACCGCGACACCAAAGACAAGATCCGTGCCGCCCAAAAGACCGAGGGCTAGTGTTCGAGGTCTACATCCACGTCCCGTTCTGCTTGCGGCGCTGCGGTTACTGCGACTTCAACACCTACACGGCCACAGACCTCGGCGCGGGAGCCTCGCGCGGCAATTATGCCAATATGGTCATTCGTGAAATGGCCCTGACCAAGCAGTGGCAGCTCGACCACGGCATCGAGGAGCCACCAGTCTCCACCGTGTTCTTCGGGGGTGGTACACCCACGATTCTCGCCGCCCGCGATTTGGTCGCCATGCTCGATGCCATCCGCAAGATCTGGAGCATCGCGCCCGACGCCGAAATCACCACCGAAGCCAACCCGGACACGGTCAACGAATATTACATCAATGAGCTCGCTGCCGGCGGCTTCACCCGTGTTTCCTTCGGCATGCAATCTGCCGTGCCGCACGTGCTCAAAACCCTTGACCGCACGCATACGCCGGCCAACGTGGCCGCAGGCGTCAATGCCGCCAATAAGGCCGGCTTGCGCTCCAGCGTGGATCTGATTTACGGTGCACCGGGGGAGAGCCTTGACGATTGGCGCACCTCGGTCACGACCGCCATCGACCTCGGCGTGAACCACATCTCCGCCTACGCACTGACCGTGGAACCCACCACGAAAATGGGTCGTCAAATCGCGGCCGGCACTCTGCCCAAACCCAATGACGATGACGAAGCAGCTAAATACGAAATCGCCGACGACCTGTTCTCCCAAGTCGGCCTCGAATGGTACGAGGTCTCCAACTGGGCCCGCCCCGGATACGAAAGCCAGCACAACCTCGGCTACTGGCGCAACGTCGATTGGGCCGGTCTAGGGCCAGGTGCCCACTCCCACTACAACGCGGTGACCGAGGCTGACCACCCCCAGTCGGCTTCGCTGACAGCCCCCGCCAGCGGGGGCAAGTCCGAAGCCATCGCCTCTGCCTCAGCTGATGGACAGGCCAACGCCGAACTTGGAAAAACCAACGCCGAACTAGGTATGATCAACGCGCATGGGAACAACTCCCAAGAAATTCATGCCCCCGCTGGCGGGGGCTGTCCGACGGATGCCGGACTGGGGGTGGTTTCTGTCTCACACGGTCTGCGCAGCTGGGACATCGCGCACCCGCGTTTGTGGGGCACGGCCATCAACGAGAACCGTGCGCCGTGGGCCGATAGCGAGACGATCACTCCCGAGGGAAACCTCGAAGAGCTCATCATGCTCGGGCTGCGCCTGCACGAGGGCCTTGACCTCGACCGCATCAACCGCGCCATCAACGATGCGGGTATGAGCAGCACGCCCCAGACTCTCCGAACCGTTTCGGTTGACCAACTCGCCCCCATGATCAGCGAAGGCCTGATTACCGTATCCGATAACCATCGAGTGGTGCCCACTCGTCGTGGCCGGTTGCTCAATGACTCGGTAATCGAACAGTTCTTCGATTTCGTCGGTGTATGAGTCGGTGGTATGGTGCGTGGCAGTCGCCATTACCGTTCGCTAGTTGTGGTTACACCGTCAGAGGGAGCTATTTTTGTTTTACCGGTGGGGGAGGGAGCCGCGTAGGACTACGTCCGGGGCGCTTTGCACGTAGATCAGGCGGTTGGCAGTGCCGCCGGTGGCCTCCGCGTCATCGCGGTTGGACAGAATGCTGTCCGCGGCGGCCTGGCCCATTTCGGCCAGCGGCAGATGCACGGTGGCCAGCGGCGGAAACACGTCGGCGGAGTAGGGGATGTCGCCGAAACCGGTGACGCCGATTTCCCGACCCGGCTCGATGCCGTTGGCGCGCAACGCGGTCATCGCACCGATGGCCATCACGTCGTTGAGCGCGATGATTGAATCGATGCCTTTGCCGTTGTACAGTGCGCCTTCGCCCGGCTTCAGCAGTCCGGATCGGGCCATTTGCATGACGGCCGCATAGCCGTCGGTGCGGCTGAACTTACCGTTCGCCACGGCTTTCGGATCCACGGTGATGCCTGCCTCGTCCAGCACTTCCATCACACCGGCCAATCGTTCTTTGGAGGAGCGATGTGCGTCATCGCCCTTGAGAATCGCAGGGCGCGTATACCCGGAATCGACGATCAGCTTTGCGATGGCGCGCGCGCCGACATCGTTCGCCACGTCCACGGCCGGGAAGGGCAGGCTGCGGTTGAGCACGAACACGGCACGTCCGCCGGATGCTTCGTACTGGGTGAGTTCCGTCTGCAACGCCTGGCGTTCCGGCGCGTCGGTGTATTCACTTTCGGAGATGATGATGCCGCGCGGCCTGGTGGATACGGACTTACGCACCGCCTCCAACTCTTCGTGCGGGGTGGTTGCCACGCCGATGGTCACGGAAATGCCGCGTTCGGCCGCCGCCTTGACCACGCCTTGCGACACGGATGCGAAGTAGGGGTCGGAGATATCGGAGACCAGCAGCACGATGTTCGGTGCGGTGCCTTTGGCCACTGCCTGAGCATAGGCGTTGGGACGATAGTTGAGCTTGGTGGCTGCTTCCATCACCTTGACATACGATTGGTTGCGTACCTTGCGGGTGCTGCCGTTGAGTACGCGGGATGCGGTGGCGATGGAGACTTGGGCTTCTTTGGCGACATCCATCAATGTCGCTGGCGATTGCGCCTTATCGTTCTGTACAGCCACGATCGAATCGGTCCTTTTCTTCCTTGGAACGGAAAACATCTCTAAACGTTTACCGCAATGATATCGCAATTTTGCTTGCAATAGTAGCATTGTGGATTGGAAAGCCTGAATTCTGAACAAAAATAATCGCGCGAATTACGGAAAGCGTTTACCGTTTCGGCGTGTCGTGCGGTATGCTCGAAGCATGACGCGATACTTATGCGCCCCTGACTCCTTCAAAGAGAGCCTGACCGCCATGGAGGCGGCCCGGGCGATGGCTCAGGGGATTGAGAATGCCGACCACGATGCCGAGGTCCGTTGCCTCCCCATGGCCGACGGCGGTGAAGGCACCGCACGCGCGCTTGTCGACGCCACTGGCGGATCGATGCACGCCGTGCCGGTCCACGACCCGCTCGGCCGGCCTGTCGAAGGCCACTTCGGCCTGCTCGCCGACGGCACGACCGCCGTGGTCGAGACAGCCGAAGCCAGCGGCCTCGCACTGCTTGAAGCCAAAGAACGCAACCCGTTGATCACCTCCTCCTACGGCACCGGCGAACTCATGCTCGCCGCCGTCCGTTCCGGAGCCAAGCGCATCATCGTCGGGCTCGGCGGCAGCGCCACCAACGACGCCGGTGCCGGACTTCTGCAGGCCCTCGGCGTTCGTCTTCTGGACAAGAACGGTAACGACTTGGCACACGGGGGAGCGGCCCTCGCCAATCTGACCACCATCGATATCAGCACGATGGACCCGGCCCTCAAGAACGTCGCCATCACCGCCGCCTGCGACGTGACCAACCCGCTGACCGGCCCCACCGGCGCCAGTGCCGTGTTCGGCCCGCAGAAAGGTGCGTCCAAAGATGATGTCGCCACATTGGACGCCGCCCTCGCGCATTTTGCACAGGTAATCGACAGCCAGCTCGGCGTCGCCGTGAACGACGTGCCGGGTGCCGGCGCGGCCGGTGGCATCGGTGCAGCACTGAAGGGCTTCCTAAACGCCGAATTCCGCCCGGGCATCGCCATCGTCATCGAACAATCCGGACTTGATGCGGCCGCGCAATGGGCTGACGTGGTGTTCACCGGCGAAGGCTCCATCGACTCCCAGACCAAGTTCGGCAAAACCCCGGCCGGCGTGGCGGCTACCGCTAAGCGCCACGGCAAGCCAGTCATCGCAGTAGCCGGGCATATTGGCACCGGCATCGATGAGCTGCATGAGGTCGGCATCGACGTGGTATTTGGCATCGCGCCCGGAGCCGCCAGCCTCAGCGAACTGCTGGCCGATGCGGCCGCTAACGTAACTCGAACCACCGAACAAATCGTACGAACCCTACAACTGTGAGCAGGCTCCCGCTGGCGGGGGCTGTCGGGCTTCGCCCGACTGGGGGTGGTCCCAGCGCTGAGAACCACCCTCAGTCTCGCTACGCGAGACAGCTCCCGTCAGCGGGAGCGAGTACTGGAAAGGAAGACATGCGCGCCACACTGGAAACCGTGAACTGCGGCGAACTGACCGCCGTGTATCGCAAAGACAGCGACACCGGCATCGTGGAACTGGCATCATGGATCGTCGACGCGAGCTCGGTCTTGTGGCATGATTGGTGGTGATGGAATCAACGATGAGTCCAACAAAACGGCGCCGCCTCCCATTGCGCAATATCATGCGCAATATCACGCAGCGTATTGGCTCTCCGAATGCGTGTCTGCTAAACCTCGTGTTGCTCTATCAGCGAGCTTTCCGACTGCGCAGCTCAGGCAACATCACGACGAACAGGACGACCGCCACAATCGCGGTCAGCAGATCGGCGATGGCCTGCGCGGCGATCACGCCCTGATAGCCGGCCAGCCGGGAGCCGACGAACAGGGTAATCGCCAGCATCACACCCTGCCTGCTGATCGACAGCACAAAGGCGCCGACCGCCTTGCCCGCGGACTGGAAGGTGCAGGTCGTGACCATCACGTCGGCTACGCACACCAGGCTCAGCAGCTGAACCCGCAGCATGCCGGCGCCCAGCGTGATGATGGTGGCGTCCTCGATGAAGAATCTCATCAGCAGACGGTCGGACAGGCTGAGCACCACGGTCATCACCAGGGCGAACAGGGACAGGAACAGGTAGGAAAAACGCAGAATGCCGCGCAGTCGAGGCATATTGCGGGCGCCGTAGTTGTAGCCGATCAGCGGCTGTGCGCCGAACGCGAATCCCACGAAAACCAGCACAGCGATCATGATGACTTTCAGCGCGATGCCCATCGCGGCCACCGCGTCGGTACCGTAGGGGAGCAGGAACAGGTTGATCATGACGATGCCGACGCTCTGCGTGAGGTTCGTGATCGCCGAGGGGATGCCGATGGCGAGGATGCTCCCGACCTCCCGGGCCGTGACCGCCAGACGCCGGCGCGCGCGGTCGATGACGGTCCGCGGGTCGATGGACAGGTTGCTGCTGTGACGCAGCATGAACCAGACGAAATAGGCGTCGGTGCAGATGTTGGCGATCACGGTGGCACCGGCCGAACCCGCAGCACCCCAGCCGAACCCGTGGATGAACAGGGGATTGAGCACGATGTTGACCGCCGTGCCGGCCACCGAACCGATCATGGACTGCACGGCGTGGCCTTCGGTGCGCAGCAGGTTGGACGGCGTCATCGACACGATGATGAACGGCGAGTCGACGATGATCAGCGTGTAGAAGTCGGAGGCATACTGCCAAGTGTCGTCAGTGGCGCCGAGCAGCGCGAGCATCGGGTCGCGGAACGCCAGGCCCAGCACCAGAATCAGCAGGCCGGTGGCGATGGCGGCATAGAAGCAGAACGTGCTGAGTCGCTTGCCGTCGGCGAACCGGTGTTGGCCGAACAGGCGCGAGATGACCGAACTGCCGCCGAGGCCGAAGATGTCGCCGAGGGCGATCATCACGGTGAACACTGGCGCGGTGAGGGAGACGCCCGCCACCATATCGGTGTTTCCCGTATGCGCGATGAAATAGGTGTCGACCATGTTGTACACCAAGGTGACCAGCATGCTGAGCACCACGGGCATCGCCAGCGAGAAATACGCCTTCGGAATCGGCGCCTTTTCGAAGAGCTCGTTATCCATTTCCGTCCCTTGGTGTTTCGTTCTTCAGTCACTGTGCAGGATGCCGTTCGGCGTGCATCACAGGCATTGTAGAGGCAACAGTGTGGACAACGGGCGGGGAGTATCTCATGATGCGGTGAGGGCGTTGATGATGACGCATCGTGTATTGGTGGCCGTGTGCATCGTATGTGAACCTGTGCTGGCGCGGCGTGCGCACGATGGGAAAAGAAAGAATATATGGACCCCGTTGTCCCGGTTATTGTTCAGTTATTACTGTGTTGAATTATTGCGTTATTCAATTATTGTGGTGTGCCGGCCGATTGCGGCCTGCGGGGGATTGCCTTCGTATGTGTCATGCAATCTCATGAACGGGATTGTTCGCTAGATTCAGCGAGCGTCCTTGTTGGCTTCGTTGATCAGGTCGACGAGCGTGCTGCTGTTGGCGCGACCGTACTGGCTCATGGAGCTCAGGCCGTACATAGCCAGACCGCGAATCATGGAATCCTTGAGAGACATCATGTTTCCTTTCGTTGGTCAAAACCTTGTGGCTTTGAGTTTTGTTTATCGGCTTCTCTCTGAAACCGGTTTCAGAATAACGCAGTCCGATGACAAACGCAAGGGGACTATTCCGCTCTCGGCGTTTCTGGCGGAATATCGCCGTTCTTTAGATACCGTTCGGTAGTTAAGAGGCTGTCTAGTCGACCTTCTGACGGCCTTGTTCTGAGCGTACGGTTTTCACGAGGTATGGCCTCATGTCGCGGAAATCGTACGCTGAGTCGTCGTAAGCGTACGGTTTTCACGAAATGGGGCCTATCTTCACCGGATTTTGGGCACACCGGCCTTGAGCAGCTTGGTCTCAAGATTGATGGGGCGTAGCAGATCCTCATAGAACACATGGACGATTTCGGTGACGCCCTGTTCCCGGAGATGCCGATCACGTCTGCGGTCGTACTCCATTTTCGCCTGGAGGCTTGCGCGATTCTTGTTGCTGGTGTCGGCGTATTTGGCCATGCCGTCGTATTCTGCCACGATGATGCGGCCGTCTGCGAGCTTCCAACAGAAATCGACGCGATATGGCATTGCGGGATTGTCGGGATTCATGAACTGCACCTGCAGCAGGGGAATGCCGAAAGACAATTCGGTGATCTGGCCACGCATCAATGATTCGCCGCCGTTTTCGCTCAGGGGATCCGCGTACTTCAGCAGCTTGGTCACGGAGACCTCGTCGCAGACGCTTTGAATCATCAGCGACTGCACCTCTTCGATGGTCGTCAGGGACTTTCTCAGAGCCGAATCGTATATGGGCAGCGCCTGTGGGAATGGGAATGCCGCGCAGTCGAGCAGCGTTCGCGCCGGAGTCGTCAAGAGAATGCCGTTATGCTTCCGCGTCGGAATCCGATTGATATAGATGCGGTTGAGACGCGCCTCGTCTCCGCCGCCGATGCCGGACTTCGAGGCGATGTGCACTGTGCCGTCGTGCAGGGAATAGTTGTGCTGCAGTCCGTATACGCACGCCGCACTCAACCCCGCAAATACCCACTGAGGGTGGATTGCGGACAACGCACGTATGACCTGCAATGACTGTTGCTCTCTGGTCATGGTGTTCCAAAGTATTCGGTCGGCGTACAGGTTCTTATACGGTGACACCAGCTCCCCGGCATGCAGGCGACGTTTCAGGGCGCGCCGTTGCGCATCGCTGGTGCCATAGCAGCAGCGACGCTCCTGCTTCGCCTGCTGCAGCAGTGCAGAAACTTCCTTGTGTTCTTTCATATCTCGACGCTAAGGGTGATTTTGATCGTTGCACAAGCTCAACCGGCAAATGTGGATACTATGTCACGCGAATTGTTGCTGTGGATAACTTGAATCGACGTCGACGGTTTTGCCGACGGTTTTGTCGGAGGCGATATTAGCCTAGGACACCTTGCTGCGCCGCCTTCCATACCGGAAACAGTCATCAGTGACACCGAGGGCATCTTCAGCGTACGTTCTTCACGAAATCAGCTGCCATTTCGTGAAAACCGTACGTTGACGACGATTCAGTGTACGTTCTTCACGAAATTAGGGATGATTTTGCGGAAACCGTACACTCACCGCAACTCAGCGTACGGTTTTCACGAAGTTATTGATTTGGGTATAGGTTCCCCGTCATGAACTACAATGAACCGCGGCGAAAAACGGAGAACCGAAGTCGGAGCGCGGCTGAACGGATATGGGTGTGACTGGATGACTGCCATAGTGATGCCGGTTCTCCTTGACGTACGCAATAACAACAACTGACAACAACAGGGGAGACAAGGATGGCGAGAAGTGCGGGCCGCACCCGACCGGTGATCAAGGACGTGGCCAAACTGGCCGGAGTCTCGGCACCGACCGTCTCCCGGTATCTCAACGGCACCGTCAATGTCACCGAAGACAAGCGTGAACGCATCGCCAAGGCCATCAAGGAGCTGGGCTACGAGCCGAGCATTGTGGCACGCGCCCTGTCGAACCGGGAGATGGACTCCGTGGTGGTGTTCGCGGCCAATCCTTCCGCCTTCTCCACGTCCGAAACGAACCATGGGGTGGATGCCGCCGCCCGTAAACGTCGGTTCCTGCTCAATATTGTTTCTTTGGATGAGTCCGACATGGATTCTGTCAAGGCTCGCGTGCGCATGGGTTTGTCGATCAGGCCGGCGGGCGTGATCGTCTACGAGTACGACCGGGCCGGCATCGCCGCACTGGAATACATTCCCAAAGATATGCCGATGGTCGTGGTGGGTGGCAGCTTCGGCGACGGCGAATACCAGGTCATCAACGCCGAAAGGGATGGCGGCCGTTGGATGACCATGCATCTGCTGGATCTCGGCCATCGCACCGTGTTCCATGTGGGGCGTCCGGAAGGTCCGACCGATAACACCCGCACCAATGGGTGGCGTGACGCGCTCAAGGAGCGCGGCGTCACGGCACCTGACCCAATCATCGTTCCCGACGATGATTTGGAGGAGTCGGTCAAGGCTGGGCGCACCTTGGGCCGTCGTGGTGATGTGACTGCGATTTTCGCCGGCAACGACGAGACCGCCATCGCTGTGATCCGGGGTCTAAGGGAGGTTGGTCGCCGCGTGCCTGCTGACGTGAGCGTCGTAGGCTTTGACGACCGCAACTTCGGTGCCATGTGGAATCCGGCGCTGACCAGTTACACCCAGAACTTCCTGGACATGGGGGAGCGATCCTTCCGAATGCTGTTCGAACAGATCCAGGCCAAGCGCGCCGGCGATGACGCGTCGCCCTCGCAGGTCGAGGTGGTGCAAGGCAAGCCGTGTCTGCGAGCCTCCGAACGCGCGTACGGCGACGGTGAAATCGCGTAGTCGATGGGGCTGCGTATCAATCGATAGTGACTGTAGCGCATTCATATCGTGATGAGGAGTCTCTCATGCCGAACTGTAAGCGATTACCTTAAGTAGTTTGTAATGTGGTTTACGTCATACTAATAGATGTTCTAAATCATAGTGTTTTGCAAGGATTTTTTGCGGAAAATAGCTATTTATCAACAGTTTTCGAAAAGTCTGCATGATGGGCGACTGTGAGCACGCTTTATGGTAACCGCTTTCCGTAGTGTTATCGTTACAGTATGACTTTTTGAACAATCGGCAACTCTGAAGACTCAGCCCCAGACCTCGGGCACTATCTCAGCGGCAGACGCCGCGATGCAATCGGCCCGCGACGAACGCATCCCCGGCAAACTCATCTGCGCGATCGTGGCCGTCGGCTCACTCGCGTTCTTCGGCATCCTGACCGAAACCGTGATGAATGTGCTGTTCCCGCAGCTGATGGGCGTACTCCACATCAGCGCGGCCACCATCCAATGGCTCACCACCGGCTATGCCGCCACCATGACCGGCGCACAGATCGACTACGCGATCATGGCCGTGGCCATTGTTATCGTGTTCGTCGCCATGCTCCACGCCCTACGTAACCGGAAGTAGGTTATAGGCGGGATTGGTCTGACTGGTATCCGCCGCAGCCGGGTTCGGTAGAGCGGCTACCAATCGGCCAGTGTCTCTATGGCATCGAGTCCTGTTCTGCGATGTTGTTCGTCAAGGTTGTTCCAGTAAGGTGATTCATCGGTGAGCATGTCGTACAGGAGCTTGATACGTCTGCGATCCGTGTGGCTATGTATGTAGTCGTTGAGTTTCGGCATCAGGGTCGGTGATGAGGGATGCGAGCATTGCGGCATCGTACAGATGTCTATCCCCATATCCGGCATGGTCTGCCTGGTATGCGGCGCTCTTAAGAATCAGCGCGCCAAGCAGATCCGCGTCGGTAGTGGGACGCACGTCGAGACCGCCCATGATGGCGTGCAACTGCACCATGAGACCGCCGGTGAGCAGCCATGATTCGGTAATGCGCTCGGCCACCATGTATACGATAATCCACGGCTGAGCACCGCTGGGGATTGCAATGCGGGAAATCATTGCCCATTTTCCTTGTTGTATGCCGTGATGAGTTCTGTAAGGGTTTCGAGCCCTGCGCGTCGTTCTCTCGGGTCGTTGGATTCGGCCAGATCAGCGGCGCATACGCCGATGGGCATGGGCCCCTGCCCGGCGGGCAGAAAATTAGCGAGATGCCGTGATTCGGCGGGAGGTCTCGTACTGGCCCCAGCCCTTCTGCTCGGTAGTGGTACCGCTACACCGACTCTTCCCGACGCTCCAGTGCCGCCGATATCAGTGAATGCCCAGCCTGATGTCGGTAGAGTTAAGGCTATTGGCTTGGTCTCGACGGTGAGACTTCTCCAATGGCCAATATGCACTGTTGCAAAGGAGTATGCGGTATGCAACCAATCAAAGCCATTCAATACGGCTGCGGCAAAATGGCGAAGTACACGATTCGCTATATGCACGAGAAAGGCATTCAAATCGTCGGTGCCATCGACGTGAATCCGGAAGTCGTGGGCATGGATGCCGGTGTGTATGCAGGCATCGGCCCCATCAATGTGCCGATTCGCGCCGATGCCGAGGCTGTACTCAACGAGTGCGACGCGGATATCGCGGTAGTCACGCTATTCAGCTTCGAGAACGAAATCGCCACCATGTGCGAGCAGTGCTTGGCCCGCGGCATCAGCGTGATCACCACCTGCGAGGAATGCATCTACCCGTGGACCACCGATCCGGCCACCACGAACCGTCTCGACATCATCGCCAAGGAAGCCGGTGCCACCATGGTCGGCTCCGGCATGCAGGACATCTACTGGGTGAACATGGTCTCCACCGTCGCCGCCGGATGCCACAGCATCAAGAAGATCACCGGTGCGGTGAGCTACAACGTCGAGGATTGCGGCCTGGCTTTGGCCAAAGCGCACGGCTGCGGTCTGACCGCCGAGGAGTTCGAGGCCGAGCTTGCGCATCCCGAAACCGTGGTGCCCTCGTATGTATGGAATTCCAATGAAGCGCTGGCCCAGAAGCTTGGGCTTACCATCGCATCGCAGACCCAGGCCAGTGTGCCGTATTTCAGCGATGTCGACGTGTATTCCGAAACGATGGGCGAGACGATTCCGGTCGGCAAATGCATCGGCATGTCCGCCGTGGTAACCACCGAAACTAATCAGGGCATCACGTTGGAAACTGTCTGTATCGGCAAGGTGTACGGGCCGGATGATGGCGATATGTGCGATTGGAAGATCGAGGGTGAACCGGACGTGGAGTTCCACGTGGTCAAGCCGGCGACCGTCGAACATACGTGCGCCACAATCGTCAACCGTATTCCGGACGTGCTCAACGCGCCAGCCGGATATGTGACGGTCGATCAGCTCGATGAGATTTCGTATCTTACGTATCCTGCCGCGCTGTACGTGGCATAGACCCATATTTTCAGGGATGAAGGCCGGCGCTCATAAGGGTGCCGGCCGGTATCAGGCGGCCAAAGTCGACGTGCGTGGCATCACCTGGAACTGGATATGGTCATGGGTGATGTCATCGGGCCGTTCATGCCGTAGGTTCGACTCGATCAGCGTCACCATGCGATCGATAACCGTACGAGCCATTGCGGGGACGTCCATCGCCACAGTGCTAATGGGTGGGTTGGCGCAGGCGGAGAAGGGGATGCCGTCGAATCCCATGAGCCGTACGTCGTCGGGCACGCGGATGCCATGTTCGGTGAGTTCGCGGAGCGCGCCGATCGCTATGGTGTCAGACATGCACAGGATGCCACAATCGCCCGGGACAGGCGTCAGGACCGCAAGCAGCATCCCGCTCGGCATCGGCGGCGACATCGCCAACTTCAAAAGCGCGGCCCACCTGGCCGTCCACCTGGCCGCCCGCGCCGGCATCGCTCCGGTCGCCGGCCAGCCCGGCACCAGCATCAAAGGCGAGAGACCCTCCAGACGGGGCAACAAACGCTTATAGACTATTGCGCCTTGTATCAATGCGAACTGCCAGTCAACCTTACCGTTGACTGGCAGTTCGCATTTATCGCTCCCGCTGGCGGGAGCTGTCATGCGAAGCATGACTGAGGGTGGTCCACAGCCGCCAATCCGTAACATCACCCAACGCAGCATTTCACGATACGGACGTTTCCGTATCGTATTTTCGTGTGGTCAAATAGACATTTCGAGCGAAAAAGTTCGAAATACCCCCATAACTGGCCATAAAAAAATTGCTTAAGAATCACTATTGACTTTTTTGCCTACTCGGTATATGGACACACGAAACGTAAATGACATGGAGCAACGGTACTGTGTCAACGGCAATGAACGAAGAGACACGATTTCCTTACGTGTCCACAACCAATTGAGGTGATTTCGGTGACATTCAAAGCCCCGCTCGATCTCACGGTCCACGCTCCGGACGGCATGTATGATCCCGCCAACGAGCATGACGCCTGTGGTGTGGGTATGGTCACCACTTTGAACAAGCGTCCTGAACGCAAAATCGTCACCGACGCCATTGAGGTGCTGGTCAATCTCGACCACCGCGGTGCCGTGGGTGCCGAGGAGAACACGGGCGACGGCGCCGGCATTCTGATGAGCATGCCGGATGAGTTCATGCGTGCCACTGTGCCCGCCGAACTGCCGGAAGCCGGCCACTATGCCGCAGGCATCGCCTTCCTCGACCGCGACATCGAAGCCTCCGGTCAGCAGGAACAGGCCATTGCCAAGATCGTGCGCGAGGAGGGACTCGAAGTCCTCGCATGGCGCGTGGTGCCTACCAACCCGGACGGTCTTGGTCTGCAGGCCCTTGCCGCCATGCCGGGATTCAAGACCCTTGTGGTCGCCTCTCCGGACGGCTCTCTGGCCGGCGTGGACTTGGATCGCAAGACTTTCCGCATCCGCAAGCGCGTCGAGCATGAGGTAGGCGTCTACTTCGCCTCCTTGTCCGCCCGTACCATCACGTACAAGGGCATGCTCACCACCATGCAGCTCACTCACTTCTTTGAGGATCTGAACGACGAGCGCATGAAGGCCACCATCGCCATCGTCCACTCCCGCTTCTCCACCAACACGTTCCCGAGCTGGCCGCTGGCCCAGCCGTTCCGCCTGCTGGCCCACAATGGCGAGATCAACACCATCCAGGGCAACCGCAACTGGCTCTCCGCCCGTGAAGGTCGCCTGAGCAGCGAATTGCTCGGCGAGTTCGAGCCGCTGCTGCCCATCACCACCCCGGGCTACTCCGATTCCGGCACCTTCGACGAGTGTCTCGAACTACTGCACCTCGCCGGCCGTTCCCTGCCGCACGCCATCTGCATGATGCTGCCGCCGGCTTGGGAGAAGAACCCGGATCTCGATTCGGACGTGCGCGCCTTCTACGAGTACAACAACACGCTGATTGAGCCGTGGGATGGCCCGGCCGATATCGTCTTCACCGACGGTACCCAGGTCGGCGCTCTGCTCGACCGCAACGGCTTCCGTCCTGGCCGTTGGCAGCTCACCGATGACGGCTACATTGTTCTGGCTTCCGAGGCCGGCGTGATTCCGGAGATCGCGCAGGAGCACATCGTGTCCAAGGGCCGTCTTGAGCCCGGCGAGATGTTCCTGGTCGACACCGCCGAAGGCCGCATCATTCCCGATGAAGAGGTCAAGAAGAACCTCGCTGCCCAGCACCCGTACCGCAAGTGGGTGGAAGGCAACTCCGTTGAAATGAGCGACCTGCCCCGCCGCGAGCACGTCAGCCACTCCGGCCAGTCCGTCCAGCGCCGTCAGCGCGCCTTCGGCTACACCGAAGAGGATCTGAAGCTCTTGCTCACGCCGATGGCCAACACCGGCAAGGAACCGCTCGGTTCCATGGGTAACGATGCGCCTATGCCTGCGCTTTCCAGCCGCAGCCGCATGCTGTTCGACTACTTCACCCAGAAGTTCGCGCAGGTCACCAACCCGCCGCTGGATTGGGAGCGTGAGGAGATCGTCACCTCGCTCGAATCCGCCATCGGCCCCGAGCCGAACCTGCTGGCCGATTCCGAGCTGCACGCCAAGAAGATTCTGATTCCGCTGCCTGTGGTCAACTCTGATGAGATGGCCCAGCTCAAGCGCCTTGACAAGGCCCGCATCCTCGGCGGCTACTACCGCCCGTACGTGGTCAAGGGCCTCTACCAGGTCGCCGGCGGCGGCAAGGCCCTCGAAGAGCGCCTTGCCGAGATCTTCGCCGAAATCGACGAGGCCATCGCCAACGGCAAGAACTTCATCGTGCTCTCCGACCGTGAATCCAACCACACGTGGGGCCCGATTCCGTCCCTGCTGCTGACTTCCGCCGTACAGCATCACCTGCTGCGCCGCCACACCCGTACGCAGATCTCCATGGCCGTCGAGGCCGGCGATGTGCGCGAGATCCACCATGTCGCGCTCCTCATCGCCTATGGCGCCGCCTGCGTGAACCCGTACTTGGCATTCGAATCCGTGGAAGATCTGGCCCGCAACGGCTACCTCAAGGTCGATGCGGACACCGCCGTGAAGAACCTCACCAAGGCGCTTTCCACCGGCGTGCTCAAGATCATGTCCAAGATGGGCGTCTCCACCATCATGAGCTACCGTGGCGCGCAGCTGTTCGAGGCTGTGGGCCTGAGCCAGGAAGTCATCGACGAATACTTCACCGGCACCACCTCCCGTGTGGGCGGCGTGGGCCTTGAAGAAATCGCCGAGGAAGTGGCCATCCGCCACCGCGTGGCCTACCCGAACCAGTGGAGCGCATCCCCGCACCGCAACCTGCGCACCGGCGGCGACTACAAGTGGCGTCGCACCGGCGAGGACCACCTCAACGATCCCGAGGCCATCTTCCTGCTTCATCAGTCCACCCAGCGTGGCGACTACCAGATGTTCAAGAAGTATTCGCACCACATCAACGACACGTCGAACCGTCTCATGACCCTGCGTGGCCTGATGAAGTTCAACACCAACCGCAAGCCCATCGACATCTCCGAAGTCGAGCCGGCCTCCGAGATCGTCAAGCGCTTCTCCACCGGTGCCATGAGTTACGGCTCCATCTCGCAGGAAGCCCACGAGACGCTCGCCATCGCCATGAACTCGATTGGCGCACGCTCCAACTCCGGTGAGGGCGGCGAATCCGACGACCGTATCAACGACCCGCAGTGCTACAGCCGCATCAAGCAGATCGCGTCCGCCCGCTTCGGCGTGACCTCCGATTACCTCGTGCACGCCACCGATTTGCAGATCAAGCTCGCCCAGGGCGCCAAGCCTGGTGAGGGTGGCCACCTGCCCGGAGCCAAGGTCCCGCCGTGGATCGCCAAGGTCCGCCACGCCACCCCGGGCGTGGAACTCATCTCTCCGCCGCCGCACCACGACATCTACTCCATCGAGGATCTGAAGCAGCTGATCAACGATGCGAAGATGGCCAACCCGAAGGCACGTATCCACGTCAAGCTCGTTTCCGAGTTCGGCGTCGGCACCATCGCCGCAGGTGTGGCCAAGTGCCATGCCGACGTGGTGCTTATCTCCGGCTACGACGGCGGTACGGGTGCAGCCCCGCTCAACGCCATCAAGCACGCCGGCACCCCGTGGGAGATCGGCCTGTCCGAAACCCAGCAGACGCTGATCCTGAACGGCCTGCGCTCCCGCATCGTCGTCCAGTGCGACGGCGAGCTCAAGACCGGTCGTGACGTGGTCATCGCCGCCCTGCTTGGTGCCGAGGAATTCGGCTTCGCCACCGCAGCCCTGATCGTGGAAGGCTGCGTCATGATGCGCGCCTGCCAGAAGAACACCTGCCCGCAGGGCATTGCCACCCAGGACCCGGAGCTTCGTGCCCGCTTCAAGGGCAAGCCCGAGTACGTGGTCAACTTCTTCATGTTCATTGCTGAGGAAGTGCGCGAGATCCTCGCCCAGCTCGGTTTCAAGACGCTGGAAGAGGCCATCGGCCACGTCGAATGCCTGGACCAGAACGAGGCCATCAAGCGCTGGAAGTCCGACGGGATCGACCTGTCCAACGTCCTCAAGCAGTCCGGCCCGGTGCCCGGCACGATCCTGCACCAGACCATCGAGCAGAACCACGAGCTCGAAAAGGCCCTGGACAACAAGCTCATCGAGCTGGCCCAGCCGGCCCTCGAACACAAGGAACCCGTGCGCATCGAAATGCTGATTCGCAACGTCAACCGTACGGTCGGCACCATGGTCGGCTACGAGATCACCCGCCGTTACGGCGAGGAAGGTCTGCCGGACGACACCATCGACATGACCCTGCACGGTTCCGGAGGCCAGTCCATCGGTGCGTTCATCCCGCGCGGCGAGACCATGCGCATCTACGGCGAAGTCAACGACTACGCCGGCAAGGGCCTGTCCGGCGGTCGCATGATCGTGCGCCCGGAAGACAACGTCACCTTCGACAAGCACAGCAACGTCATCGCCGGCAATGTCACCGGTTTCGGCGCCACTTCCGGCCAGATGTTCGTAGCCGGTCGCGCCGGCGAACGTTTCGGCGTTCGTAACGGCGGTGCCACGTTCGTGGTCGAAGGCGTGGGCGACCACGGCTGCGAGTACATGACCGGCGGCACTGTTGTGGTGCTCGGCCCCACCGGACGCAACTTCGGCGCAGGCTTCTCCGGCGGTAACACTTATGTGCTTGACCTCGATATGAAGAAGGTCAACCCGGGTGCCATCAAGTCCGGTGCACTGCTCTTCAAGTCGCTTGATGCCGAAACCTCCAAGCTGGTGTACGCACTGGTCAAGCAGCATGCCGAGGAAACCGGTTCTCAGTTCGCTGCGGCTCTGCTGGAGGACTGGAACGAAACCGTCAAGAGGTTCACGCACGTAGTGCCGAAGCAGTTCGTGGCCATGACGAAGGCCATGGAAGAAGCCAAGGCCAACAATGTAGATTTCAATGCGCCCGGCGCCTGGGAAAAGGTGTACGAGCAGGTTATGGAAGGAGCGCGCTGACATGGGCGACCCGAGAGGATTCCTGAAGGTCCGTACCCGCCGAGAGCTGGCTGAACGCCCCGTTGAGGAGCGTATCAAGGACTGGTTCGACGTTCACGCCGAAACCGGCCTGCAACCGTGGACCCGAACGCAGGCGGCCCGCTGCATGGATTGTGGCACCCCGTTCTGCATGACCGGCTGCCCGCTGGGCAACCTGATTCCCGAATGGAACGATCTGGTCCGTCAGGGCAAGTGGGAGGACGCCTACAACCGTCTGTCCATGACCAACAACTTCCCCGAAGTCACCGGCCGCATCTGCCCGGCCCTATGCGAGCAGGCCTGCGTGCTCGGCATCCACCAGCCGCCGACTATGATCAAGCTTGACGAGCAGACCATCATCGACCAGGCATGGGATTTGGACTACGTCAAGCCGCTGCCCCCGCAGCGTCTGACCGACCAGACGGTCGCCATCGTCGGCTCCGGCCCTGCCGGCCTCGCCGCCGCACAGCAGCTCACCCGCGCCGGCCACACTGTCGTCGTCTACGAGAAGGACGACGCCATCGGTGGTCTGATGCGTTATGGCATCCCGAACTTCAAGCTTGAAAAGGGTCTGCTCGACCGCCGTGTCAAGCAGATGGAGGCCGAAGGCACCCGCTTCCGCACCAACGTGGAAATCGGCAAGGACATCACGTGGGATGACCTGCGTGACCGTTACGACGCCGTCGTGGTGGCCATCGGCTCCCGCGTGCCGCGCGATATGAAGATTCCGGGCCGCGAGCTTGACGGCATCCACTTCGCCCTCGACTTCCTGCCCGACGCCACGCGCCGTATCTTCGGCGTCAAACCGGTGCACGACATCACCGCCAAGGACAAGCACGTCATCGTCATCGGCGGTGGCGACACCGGTTCCGACTGCCTCGGTACCTCGATCCGTCAGGGTGCGAAGGACGTCACCGTGCTGCAGATCATGCCGAAAGAGCCGTCTTCACGCCCGGACGACAGCCCGTGGCCGACCTTCGCCCGCACCTACCAGAAGACTTCCTCCATGGAAGAGGGTGGCGAGTACATTTACTCGACCGACTCGGTGAACTTCGAAGGCACCGAAGAGGAGAAGGCCAAGGTCACCATCGACAACTCGACCACCGCCGAAGGCTTCGTGGCCGATGAACGCGGTCACGTCACCGGCCTGAAGGTCGTCTCCGTGGCCCCCGGCGAGAACGGCCCCTTCACCCGCCAGCCCGGTACCGAGCGCGTGCTGCCGGCCGATCTGGTCCTCATCTCCGTGGGCTTCCTGCACCCGGACACCGAGACCATCCTCGACCAGCTGCCCGTCGAACTCGACGGGCGCGGCAACATCGCCCGCAATGACAAGTTCGCCACCTCCCAGGACGGCGTGTTCGTGTGCGGCGATGCCGGCCGTGGCCAGAGCCTCGTGGTCTGGGCCATCGCCGAAGGCCGCTCCTGCGCCGCAGCCGTGGACGAGTACCTCTCCAGCGAGCAGACCAGTGAGCTGCCGGCTCCGATCAAGGCCAGCCAGCGTCCGATGATGCTGCCTCGCTGAAAACGCGCTGTTTGGATGAATCCTGCGGTAATATCTACCGCAGGATTCTTTTTTTGCGGATAAAGGGGTGAGTGAGATGGCGAATCGTGCAGAACGTCGTGCACAGGCCAAGGCCAATCGTAGGGGAGTGCCGTCGCAGTACGACCAGACCCACGGCCGCGGTCGCTCGGGAATGATTGACGAATACCAGCTGCAGCAGAAGTCCCAGCGTCTGCAGGACGGCACCGACGGCACCGAATGGAAGCCCAGCGGCGGTACGATTGCGGACACCGAAACCCTGCTGACCACTAACCCGAACTACACGAATCCGAGGATGTTCAAGGCACCGCATTCGCTGCGTCAATGGTTCCGCGTGGGCAGCTGGACGCTGATCGCCATCGCGATTATCGCGTTCTTCGTGGTTATGTGGCTGCCAAGCCATCCGATGTGGCTGATCATCACCGTTTCCGCGGTGTTCATTGTGGGTGTGCTGAGCCTGTTCTTTACGGCTGGCGATTCCAAGCACAATCCGAATTTGGATCAGAACGGCACGGCCGTCTGATCTTTTGTCTGGTAAATCCGGCTTGAAAAAGCAAAACGCACGACGGAAGTTGTGCGTTTTCTCGTATGCGGTGCCCTAAAGTAAGAAGTGCTTGAGTTTCTTTCTGACGCACGAAGGAGAGGCAGTCCGATGAAAGTTGATATTCTAACCCGCGAATACCCGCCGCATGTGTATGGCGGTGCCGGCGTACACGCCGAGGAGCTGTCCAAGGTTTTGGCCGAGCGCATTGACGTGACCGTGCGTGCGTTTGATGGCAAGCGCACCGAGGCGGACATTCCTGCTATCCCGAATGCTGCCGATGCTAAGGGCACCTTGAAGGTCGTCGGCTATGACACGCCTTCTGAGCTGGCTGATGCCAACCCCGCATTGAAGACCTTCGGCGTTGATTTGCAGATCGCCAATGATGTGGACGCCGACATCATCCACGCGCACACCTGGTATGCCTGCTTAGCGGGCTACATGGCCAAGATGCTGCACGGCACTCCATTGGTTATTACCGCGCACTCTCTGGAGCCGTTCCGCCCGTGGAAGCGTGAGCAGCTCGGCGGCGGCTACAATCTGAGCTCTTGGGCTGAGAAGGATGCTTACGAACACGCCGATCGTGTGATCGCCGTTTCCGGTGGCATGCGCAAGGATATTCTGACTGCTTACCCGAACCTCGATCCGAACAAGGTGGTTGTGGTGTACAACGGCATCACCATGGCCGACTTCGCCACCCCGGCCCCTGACGACCCGGGCTGGAAGGTGTTCGATCGTTACCACATCGACCGTTCGAAGCCCACCCTGCTGTTCGTGGGCCGTATCACCCGCCAGAAGGGCCTGCCGTACCTGCTCAAGGCACTGCACCTGATTTCCAAGGACATTCAGGTGGTGCTGTGCGCCGGTGCGCCCGACACTCCGGAAATCGCCGAGGAAGTCAAGAACGCGTTCGCCAAGCTGGATGAGGAGCGCGGCAACATCGTGTGGATCGAGGAAATGCTGCCCAAGCCGGAGCTCAACGCGCTGGAGCATGGCTGCGATGCCTTCATCTGCCCGAGCATCTACGAGCCGCTGGGTATTGTGAACCTTGAGGCCATGGCCTGTGGTCTGCCGGTCGTCGCATCCGCCACCGGCGGCATCCCGGAAGTCGTGGTCGACGGCGAAACCGGCTATCTGGTTCCGATCGACCAGCTGCACGACGGCACCGGCACCCCCACCGATCCGGACAAGTTCGTGCACGATATGGCCGCCGCTATCGACAAGATCATGGCTGACCCCGAACTCGCCAAGAAGATGGGCCAGGCCGGCTACGAACGCGCCCGCGACGTGTTCAGCTGGGAGTCCATCGGTGACAAGACCGTCGAGGTCTACCAGTCCGTGCTCGACGAGCAGAAGAAGTGAGTAGCGCTGCTGCGTTGTCTCCCCTCAGTCCGGCTGCGCCGGCCAGCTCCCCTCAGGTGCCGGTTTCTTGGCTCCCCTCTCTGAGGGGAGCTGTCACCGCAGGTGACTGAGGGGAGTCGGCGAAGCGGACTGGGGGAGTCCTCAGACCGCGAATCATAGGTAGTATTTCACTCATGACAAACACCGTCCTCCAACTCGACAACGTCGAATTCCGGCGCAACCGTCGCGTCATCATCACCGACGTGAACCTCACCATCAACGCGGGGGAGCGTTGGGTGCTGTTCGGTCCGAACGGCATCGGCAAATCCACCGCAGTCGGCATGCTGGCCACCCGCACCTTCCCCTCAGAGGGCCGCGTATTCATCCTCGGCCATCAACTCGGCAAATACGACGTATTCAAACTGCGTACCCGCATCGGTCTCGCCTCTGCCGACCTGGGCCGGCAGTTCCCCGAGTTCGAGGACCCGCTGGACGCCGTGGTCACCGGCCTGTCCGCCGTGACCGGACGCTGGCGCGACACCTACACGCAAGAGGAATACGCCCGCGCCCGCCAGCTGCTGCGCGATTTTCGCGTCTCCTATCTGGAAGGCAAGGAGATGTGGCGACTGTCCGAGGGCGAGCGCACCCGCGTATTGATCGCCCGTGCGCTGATGGGAGATCCCGAGCTGCTCATCATGGATGAGCCGACCACTGGCCTCGACTTGGGTGGTCGTGAGCAGGTGATGCGCACATTGAGCCGAATCGGCGAAGAGAACTCCGAGCGTGCCGTGGTGCTGGTCACCCATCGACTGGAGGAGATTCCGGCCGGCTTCGACCATATCGCCATTATGGGTCGCAAGCCGATACCTGCTGAGGACGCCACTGAAGCGGGCGTGGATTCAATGGGTAATCCCGGTGCTGGCACCATCGTCTACACCGGTTCGTTGGAGAATGGCCTGACCGACGAACGCTTGTCGGAATTGTTCGGTATGCCCATCGAAGTCCAGCACACCCACGGCCGCTGGGCCGCCTACGCCGTGTGATGCCGTTTTGGCCTCCGCCAGCGGAAGCCGTCGGCCAAGCCGACTGGGGGAGGTGTCAGCAGTACTTTCCCTTTTTCGGCAGGTTTTATTTTTCTCTTCGTCCCCCTCTGGAGGGGGCTGTCAGCGTAAGCTGACTTGGGAAGGTTCGACATATGACGGAAAGCGACATGACTAGTAGCAAGCTCGTATTCATTGATATCGACGGCACGCTGGCTGATGAGAATCATATTGTGCCGGAGTCGGCAAAAACGGCGTGTGCGCGAGCCCAAGCCAACGGTCACAAGCTCTTCATCTGCACCGGTCGTTCCGTGCCGAAAATCGAACGCAACATTCTGGGTCTTGGATTCGACGGCGTGGTGTCCGTGGCGGGCGCGCAGGCAAACATCGGTGACAAGCTGCTGTTCCAGCACCTCGTATCGCCCGAAGCCATCGATGCGGCGATGGCGTATTTCGCCGAGCATCATATCGAAAGCTACCAATGGCAGGGTGCGGACGGCATGTACATTTCCGAAGGTTATCGCCGCCATCTGGAGTCCAAGGGCAAGACGTGGAATCGTGGTGAGTTTGTGCGGTTCTGGCATCTGCTGGACGAGGTCGAGGTCCCGGCCGGCTCCACGTTGGGACATACGATTCATGTGAGCAAGGGATCATATTTCACCGGGCCCGAGCCGGATGTTTCCTTCGAGGACACCCAGCATGATCTTGCCTCCTGGTTCGAGCTCGTGCACGGCTCATACGACAAAATCTCGCCGAATAACGGCGAACTACTCATCAACGGCATCGACAAGGGCACCGCCGTACGCGACGTGGCTTCCTTGCTTGGCTACTCCGTTGCCGACACCATCGCCATCGGCGACTCCGACAACGACACCGCCATGCTCAAAGCCGCCGGCACATCCGTGGCCATGGGCAACGCCATCCACGGCATCCAAGCCTTTTGTGACTTCACCACCACCGATATTCACCAGGACGGCCTGGCCAACGCCTTCAAGACGTTGGGACTGGTGTGAGGCTATGTCGTTTGCTCTCAGACGAAGGATCCTTTCGTGCTGTAGTATTAATAAATAAGTTGAATATATACTGAACGGGGAAGGAGGGAACGATCTTATGCCGACGATAATGAAAGAACAGATGGAAGTCAGCGTTCGTGTCACTCCTCAGCAGGCTTTTGATTTCATCAAGCAGCAGGTAGACACCAATGAAGGCTTTGATGAGGATACTCGACCAGTGCGGGTGCATGATTCAGCTTATTTGAAGCAACTTCTGGAGAGCTGATGAGCTCCGCCGTATGTGTCATTTTCGACTGCAATATTTATATCGATGTGGCAGAAGCTCTAGGGTTTGACGCGTCGCTAGCTAATTTGCGTAATTTCAGAACTGCAAGTAGGCCTTTACAAGCCGAAATCGATGCTTTTCAATGCGTGCTAGCAGGAAAATTTGGTCCGTATGATTTAAAGCTTGGCAGCTCGCTGCACATCAAAGACACGGTACAGCATGAGCTAAGCAGATTGCCGGAATGGTCGGAATCTTCGGCGAAATCATTCCTCGATCAATTCCATGACAATCTTGTTGATATTATGTTGACCGGATTTATCGGGGAAGAACACGTGCCACCCTTGGATCATGAAGATGGAGTGGTATTCGGCACATGCCATGAAATCAGGAATACTCCGGGCATCGTGCAAACGATCCTTGTCACACGAGATAAGCAGTTCGCGGATTCATTCAAAGATGTGCCTTCCCATACTACGGTGCTTCATCCGATTGGCTTCATGAAACTTTGCGACGCGGCACAACGTATGCTGCGCCGAGCATAGAGAATTGTGAATTCAAAATGGTTTGTTCATCATGCGAAGATAGTGGTCATCTGTCCGTCGCGGTTGCGCAGTTTACGGTGGCGGAGGAGCCGGAACGGAATCTGGAGATTATTGACGGATTTGCGCGTGATGCTGCGGCGGGCGGCGCGAAGTTGCTGGTATTGCCGGAAGGTTTGATTGCGCGGCGTGGCGATGACGATTCATATGCTGCCGCGCGTGCGCAATCACTGGATGGACTGTTTGTAGACGGCTTGCGGCGTATCAGCGCGCAACGGCATATTGCGCTGATGGGCACCGTACATGTTGCGCCGGAAGTGAGCGCGTCGGGATCAGGCATTCCGGAATCGATGAAGAATGCGGACTCGCGCGTTTCCAATATGTTCCTCGTGATTCGTTATGGCGAGATTATCGCTGCATATCGCAAATTACATCTGTACGATGCGTTCTCGGCCCGCGAGTCCGACGTGGTGAGGCCTGGTGCCGAGTTACCGCCCATCGTTGATATTGACGGTTGGAAAATCGGCGTCATGACCTGCTATGACGTGCGTTTCCCGGAAACCGCGCGCTCGCTGGCCGTACGTGGTGCCGGTGTGATCGTCGTAAGTGCCGCTTGGGTGCGCGGTCCGCTGAAAGAACAGCATTGGAAGTTGCTGACTACGGCTCGCGCATTGGAAAACACTTGTTATGTGTTGGCCTGCAGTGAGGTGAGTTCGCGGAATATCGGATGCAGCCGTATCATCAATCCGATGGGTGAGATTGTTGCGTCGGCGGGTGATGAGGGAGCCGAGCTTATTGCTACTGGGCTTAGTCGCGAATGCCTTGTTTCCGCACGCCAGATAATGCCGGTTCTGCAGAATTGTCGTTTTACCGACCCGCAGTTGCGTGATTAGTCGAGCCTTTTGGAGTTCGCTGTCGACGCTTTGATGGCATATTACTTCGAATGTAACGTGCCGAATTATTGACGCAATCAGTGGTCAGAGAGAGTCCGTGATAGATATCGCGGGCTCGGACGCCTATTATGGGACGCATGACTGCTACTGTTCATGATTCCTCCCAAGCTCCTGCATACGCTCGTCTGAGTGAGGGGAGCGAGGCACCAGATTTCACTCTGCCGGCGATTGTCCCAAATTCTGCATCACCTGCTGAAGCCGAATCTGATATCGATTCGCAAGAAACTTCTCTCACCTTGTCCGAAGTGCTCAAGGGCGGCCGCAAGGTAGTGCTGTATTTCTACCCGGCCGCGATGACGCCCGGTTGCACCACCGAGGCCTGCGATTTCCGCGACAATCTCGCCCGATTGGCGTCGAAAAACGTTACGGTGCTTGGCGTCTCCAAGGATTCGCTCGATAAGCTGCGCAAGTTTGCCGAGCGTGATCATCTCACGTTCCCGCTGGTAGTGCCCGAACTCTTGCGCACTTTGGTCTTCGCCCGTCCCTGTGGCGGTGATCAGTTCGCTGCTGGTACGGTCTCACCGAGCCTTGACATGTCGAGGTAGCGGCGCGTCGACCACTCGTCGGATGTCACGTAGCGGACCCTCGCGCAGACGAGCATCAACGCGCTGCGTCCGTCGGGGAACGAGCCGACCACGCGGGTCCTGCGCCTGATCTCGCGGTTGAGCCGTTCGATCATGTTGTTGGTGCGGATCCGACGCCTATGCTCGCGCGGGTAGTCGTCGAGCAGGTAGGTCGTGGTCTCGCCGATGCCCTCGCGCAGGCATTTGGCGGCCTCCTTGAGTTTCCTGGATTCCATGTCCCGGGCGACGGATTCGGCCTTCTCCAACGCCTTGTCGCGTGATTCCATGGAGAACACGGCCTTCAGTGCGTCGGCCGCCCAGTCGCGGTTCCCGGGGTTGACCCTGGCGAGTATGTTGCGCTCGAAATGCACCATGCACCGCTGGTAGCGGGCATCGGGCAGCAGCTCGCCCGCGGCGGCGACCAGCCCCGCGCACCGATCTCCCGTCACCAGTCTCACGCCCTTGAGGCCTCGTGCGAGCATGCCTTTGATGAATTCGCGCCAGCTTTCCGCGTCCTCCTTCATGCCCTCGGCCACCGAAAGCACCTCGCGCCGCCCGTCCATGCCGACGCCGATGGCCACCAGGATGCTCACGTTCTCCACGGACCCGCCCCAGCACCTTTTGTGCCACACGCCGTCCATGAACAGGTACGGGTAATCCTGTTCGAGGGGCCTGCCCCGCCATGCGTCGATATCCGCATAGACGCGCTTGAGCTTGTCGCTCAGGGTCTGCGAGGGCATGCGGTCGCCCCACAGGAGCCGGCTGACATCATCGACCTGGCGGGTGGAGACGCCGGCCAGGTACATGTCGATCAAGGCCTCCTCGACGCTCTCCTCACGCCGACGGTATCGTTCGATCACGGCCGACTCGAACACCGCGCCCTTGAGTTTCGGCACTTTCAGGCTCATTTTGCCGGCCTTGACGGTCAGGTCGCGCTCGTAGTGGCCGGCCCGGTACGCCTTGCGGTCCCCGCTGCGCTCGTAGCGCGCGGCGCCGGTGATCTCGTCGGCCTCGGCGTCGAGCATCGCGTTCAGGGTCTCCTCGACGCTTTTGCGGACCATCCGGTCCAGGGTGGTTTCCAACATGGCCTGGTCGACCTGTAGAATCTGCTGTGACATGGCTTCGTGCCCTCGTTTCCAATCGCGGTTTTCTAATGTCTGGCGACTGAAAATCGTACACAGGACACGGGCCATGCCCCTATCTCAAGCCCAAACCAAAGTGCGCAAAATCTC